>JANNPH010000246.1:0-51125 GCA_031399965.1 Gloeobacteraceae cyanobacterium SOY_34_metabat_159
TAACTAGTAAGTTTCAGACCCTTAAGGCGGGTTTCGCTAAGCAGCTCGTAGGGTATTTGTCACCTACAGACGATGATCAGCAGCCAGGAAAAACCTGGAAAATGGGCAGAAACAACTGGCCCTCCAAGCGTCATCAATGAAATGCTGATTGCATCTCTGCTGAGGCGACCACGATTGTGGTGTTGCTCGCCGCGTTGTCGCATACGCGAACCACCACGTCCCCAACCTCACCACTCGGAACCTGCGCGCGAAACTGCCAATTGCCTTCCGGCAGACCGTCCAGCGCAAAGAAACCGTGCATATCGGTGATCGGTGCCAGGTCCGGCATCGGACCGGCACCGCGCACGACCACAATCGTCGCCTCTGCGACGGGCGCCCCGTTATCTGCACGCACTACATACCCGCGCACACTGCCTACCATACTGTTCTCCCGGATTGTCGAAGTGGTGCCGCTCCAAATCGGAGCAGCACCACTTCGGATTGACTCTTCAGAACCGACTAGGTGATCTTGCTCCAGTTGAGCAGGTTGTCATAGACCGGTTGCGTGATGCGCGTCGCGGAGTTGACGGTCGAAGAGCCGTAGTTGTGGATGCCGATTACGTAACGATTGCCGTTGCGCTTGATGTACACCGGCGCACCGCTCTGGCCGCCCATCGTGTCGATATCGTACATGAGGGTGCCACTCGACACGGCCTTGATCACCCGCGACATCCCCCACAGCTCGGCAAACGGCTTGTCGCCCGGATAGCCCGCCAGGACCGCGGTCTGAGCGAGCAACTCAGCAGGTGTGAACGCCGCGAAGCCGAAGCTGCCAATCGAGCGTCCGCCGAAGGCGCCGGGGGGAAGAATGACGCACCCGTAGTCGCTTTCAGGCTTCTTGCTGGTCACCCAGCCGCCCACAGAACGAAACATCGTGGCGGTTGCCTGTCCCAGGGGACGCTGAGTGCCGTTGCACCCTGGAATCACCTCGATGCTCCGCGCCCAGCCGCCCTGGTTGTGGAGATACACGCAGTGACCGGCGGTCGCCACAGCGCGCGGACCAATCAAGAAGCCGGTACCACGGTAGGTGGCACCGCTCGGAAACTGGATGCGCAGGGCACAGATCCGACGCCAGGGAATCTGTCCGGTCTGGGTGAGCCGCACGCGTTCATCGATGCCGATAATCGACTCAAGGGCCAGTACGGCTTCCCCGATGAAGGCTTCATCCACTTCCATCCCGCTCTCACCGCCGGGGGCTTGTTCGGCACTTTCAAGCAGTTTGGCGACTAGTGAAAGGATGCCGCCGCTTGCCTTGCCTTTGACCGCACCCACCACGGTACCGACCGCGGCGCCCACCGGACGCGGCAGACGATGGAGTACACGTTTGACACGGGGCGACAGTCTTTTCATAACGCTCTTGGCCACCGAGGGGCCAATCGAGGAGATAAGCGTCGGCACCAGGGCGGCAAGAACACCGAAGAATTCCTCCTGACCCGCTTCTCCAGATGCACCCGCATCACGTAGGGGCATCTGAAGAGCGGTTCCTTCCTGGGAGGCTTCTCTCGCCTCGTAGCCTTCAATGCCCAGCAAGTCTGAAGCGGCGCTCTCCTCACCCGACTCCGCCGCGGCCAACTGCTCGGGCGTTGCCTCAAGGTACTCCTCACCCGCTTCTGTGTTCTCCATGCCGACTTCGGCATGAACACCGGTCTCTGTAATGGTCTCGCCTCCGCCAGGCAGCGGCTCCTGCCCGGCGACTTCCTCGACAGCGAACTGAGCCGCAACTGGGGCTTTGCTCCTGCCGTTGCCCTTACTATTGGGTTGATTGGTAGGCGTGCTACGCGAGACTGAAGCTTGGTTTAAATCGTCCGGGTCGCCGTCCTGCGGGCGTCCTGTAGCGCGACTCTGTGTGGGAGGCGATGCTGCATATTGAGCGCCGCCTGTCATCGACTTTTGTGATACATCGGTAGTCATTTTCTTGCCTTTTTGCGGATGGTTATTGCAGTCTTAAACATACTGAAGGTACGGATAACCCCAACGTCAAATTGATGTTGTATTCTTCTGATTTGTGCCCAGATCATCGAGTCACTTTGCTGAACTCAAGTAGTGCCGAAAATGCAGTTTGGGAACAGAATAACGATTCACAGTAAAGAATACAGACTGTGACTCGAAATAAAGGTTGTTAGCAAACTCTAGAACGCAGCTTCGGCAACCTCAAAGGGATCGCAGCTTGATGAAGATAAGCAATGAAAACTGTGCTTCGGAAGCAGTGTGTTCATTGGTATCCAGACACATTGACGTGGATTGCTTCTGCTTACTATTAGAGCATGCTTTTTTAATTTATGCATATTAACTAGTAGAAACTAGTAAGGTATTGAGAAGTAAAATGCCTGGCTTAGTTGCGTACACTGGCTTTGACTCTTATTGAAAATTTTAGGCTTTTTTCTGTTTTATATTGTTAGCTTGCATTAAGTGAAGAACCTAAGATACAGAACTGAGTGTTCTCCTCCTCGTAGTTATATTTTCGTGACAACATTCGCTTCAGTCGTGACTACTCAACTTCATCCAAAAATCCCTTAACATGCACATGACCTTAGCCGGGTTACAGTTCGCAGTCGAGCACGCTCTACAAACTAATGTTGGTTCAGCAGAAGATATCGTGGTGGAGAGCAAGTACTTCGAGCAACGGGGTGCAAATAGCTAGATCTATTTATATAGCATAGAAAATTATAGGACCAAAGAATAATTCTTACTGGACCATATTCTGATCGACTATTTGCCACCTTTCTGAAGCAGGGTCAGGTGCAGATCTGTAAACCGCTTTCGCTGCTTCTACACTGCCAAAGGGATCGAATTCGTAGGAGAATGACTCGTCTGCAACTTATGCAAGCTACCAGTTATTATCCTGTCTGCGCAGTTTACCGTTAAGCTATAAGCTTATTATTCACTTCAGTATTTGTCTGGGTAGTGCCCAGTGCACAACTAGATAACTGAACCTGACTTGTTGACAAACTTTTGGGCATAGTATTCAGCCGACTCAGAACTTGGTAAGCAAATTCGCGGTCCATTAAGCTTGTTACCGTCGGGGTCGATGAGCACTGCCAGAAAGCCCTCGTCTGCAGGATGGGTCGTGATGCTCCAATCTTTATATTTCAAGGGGTGCATAATTAGTGTTTCCTTTTGAGAGTGCTGATAATCGCTCCATTTATTCCTGTCAAGACTGGGTTGGGCACGATACCCGAGCTAATCCTGTGACGCAGGAAGGAGATTCGAATTATCTTTCAGAATGGAAAAAGTGAGCGAAGCCGTCATCACTGCGGTGGCTGCCAGGCCTGTCGCGCAAGAGCGTGTCGGTTCGAGCCCGCACAGAGGGAAGTTCATGCAGGTGATATGAGTCTGGGCTCAATCTTGCAGAAGCGGAATGTGAGCACGCTTGACTTGGACGCCGCCTTTGCTCAAATAACAGGTAGTGAGCTAGTGGTGATGGTGCAGCCACTGCTGCAGTTCAGGCAGTTCTAGATGCCCTACTCGGTCGTTTTACTCACCGAACGATGGGTTGTTTGCGTCGTAATGCCTTTGTTGTTTGCATGAATAGCAAACTCTGCTTTTACCTTACTAATTGCGCAGAGCTTCCATGTCCTCCCCTGGGTAGATAATCAGGCAATCAGTTTGCTCAAGCCGAGACGAGCGACAGCCTAAGGCTTACGTGCTTAAGAAAATCGAGCCGGCGGGCTTCAAGCTCGATAGCAAATCTGAAATTAACGCCAACCCAAAAACTACAAAGGCGGAGTCTGGACATTACCGCCGACCCTCTCACAAGGGGAAAAAGACCGGGAGAAGTATCTGGCCATCGGTGAGAGCGACCGGATGACCCTGAAGTTCGTCAAACCTTAGAGTCACCAGGGGAGCCGCCACTTCACGCATGGTGTACGCCCCGTTCTATTTCATTCACAGGCAAGTTCCGGTCCCAGGACCACGTTGTGTTGGCACAGGATGGCGAGCGCGTCGGCGGTGCGGTCGGCAGCCTGCACGGTGACCAGGATACTGCCGCTTTGCACGGCACTTTCGAAGTAGCGCAGTTCTTCAGCAGATAGATCCCCGTGGTGGGCAAAATCGATCTCGCGGTGGCCCATGGCCGGTCGCGCGGCGCGCTTGCCTTTAGAAGTACTACTCGGGCCAGTCACGATGCCTGCGCCGCGCAGAGCGTCTCCGGCTCCGCCACCCGCTACCGAACCGGTCTCAACTGACTTTTTACCCGGCGTGCGCTGAACGTCGTCTGCCGGGACACCACGGCTTTCGATGCCGATTTGCTCGAAAGAAAAACCGGCCTGACGCAGTTGAAGCACAGCATTTTCCGCCTCCCCACGCTTGCGAAACACGCCAGCCACCGTCAACTGCTCCTGGGTGGGTATCTGGCTCAAATCGGGGTCGCGGCTAGGATTATCCATCTCTATCGCTCCTGAAAACGCGGTATGAAGGCAGTAGCCTCCAACCTTATAGACAATTCCATGATGACTGCACCGGCCGCCCAGGGGCTCCCTCGCAAGATGACGTTCCCTCGATTCGACCTTTGGCGAATGGCGGGCCGCGACCGGGGACCGTTAATTTAGCGGCCAGTAGGATGCACGGCTCCGTTGCAAAAAAAAGATGTGCTTGGCTGGGGGAAGCCTGCTGCATCGTGACTCATAGACAAACGCACTCCTGTCTGCCGACCGGCCCTATTCAAGTGGCGATACTTTCACGCTCATCTGCTCACCAGTGCCGCCCCGAGAAGAGGATGCGGAATCGTACTGAGAGGAGCCGACCGATACCAGATTCTCGACGACAACGTGCACCACGACAATGGACGCGACGAAGAATATGACCGTGGCCGACACCTCCGAAGCCCAGAACTGCGATGAGCCGCCCCGGTGATAGTTGTCGTAGCGGACTGCGAGTAAGTAGAAGCAAAATAGGTATCAAAGAGCAGCGGGAGAGCGAAAAGGGCGGTTCGGCGTGTCGGTAATTTTTTAATCATTTTTATTATGCTCAGTTCTTCTCAGTCGCCCTCGCGCGGTGGAAAGCGCTACAACAACCATTGGGTCAGCGGATGAATCAGGTAACGGATCGAGAACGCCTCCCAGATCGCGCCGACGATGAACAGTGCAAGCGCAGTCAGGCTCAGCCAACCGAGCTGTTGCAGCCCACGGACGTAACCCTGACGACGATTCCGAGTACCGATGGTTGCAGGGCGGACCCAGGACCGCTAAAGCCTGCGCTTGAGAATACGCTGGATCGACTCGACTATATTCAGCCAACTGCCCGATAGCGGTGTGTAAAGCGGCATAATCCCCTGAGCGAATAACCAAAGCACCAATTCGGCGCTCTTAATGACCCGCCAAGTTATCCCACACCAGCAGCATGCGTAATGGTGGCAACTGCTTAGCTAGAGTAATCCGCTCGCGCAGGCCCTTCTGCCACCGGGACCACAGCCACCGGTTCGGTGGAATCAAGCGGGTTCGGTCTGGGAGCGGGCGAACATTTGCAGTCGGGCTCATTCGTCGTCGGTCAAAGTGCGCAAGGGCTCTTTCTTGCAGCGGGTCATAGCAACACCTGCCAGAGCGGATAAATACATTATCGCTCTTCAGGGCTCTGCAAAAAATGGCAGTAGACTATGCAAATGACCCACTAGTGGAAGAAGGTCTGATAGGGTAAAGGCATCATTTTGTTTAGGTTGGATCTGGGCAAAGTTCCGAGTCCATTTCGCTGTACAGCCATGTCTGAGAAGGTCGCCCAGTCCTGCTTTGAGACTGCTCTATCATTCCCTGAACAACAGCACTTAATGTCTGAAATACCGAATCCTTCCTTCTTTAATGCAAAAGGGGCGCATCCCCAACAGATCGTTTACGATAAAATGCTGCAACAAGACAGCATCGACATCATTCATGCCTGTGTAGGCCAAAATTTATTTCGAGAATCGAAAAACCCTTTACTCAAGGTTGCGATTCCATTTGGGCAAGCATCCATTTATGCTTCCTGGCAAACAGGAACAGGTCATCAAAGACAGCAGCATGTTAGAGCAGGGCACATTTCTATCATGCCTGCTGGAATACCCTACGAAACAAATTGGCGATGCAAAGCGGAGATTTTGATTCTGTGCTTGCAACCCCAATTGATGGCAACTCTTGCTGAAGAATTGGTTGTCGGCGATCGCCTGGAAATCGTAGAACACTGGACAGCTCATGATGTATTGATTCAGCAACTGGGTTTAGAACTGCGGACTGAACTACAAATAGGCTCACCATCTTCTCTATATATAGACGCTGTTGCAACCGTTTTAGCAACGCGCTTATTACGGCAATATTCTACAGCGAAACAGCTTTCTATCAAGCCATCTGAACGATTATCAAACGTCCAACTTGACCAGGTTGCAGCCTATATTGATGAGCTTCTTGCATCAGAGTTATCTCTAGCAGCACTTGCCCAGGTCGCAAATATGAACTTATACCGCTTTGCCCGTGCCTTTAAACAAACCACTGGGATATCGCCTCATCAGTATGTATTAAAACAACGAATTGAGCGGGCAAAATTTCTTTTAGCCAATACTAATCTGACGCTTCAAGCCATCAGCTATCAGCTTGGTTTTTCGAGCCAGAGTCACTTCACAACTACATTTCGTCGGTCTGTTGGGGTGACGCCTAAAGCATTTCGAGGAGCGTAGTAAATTCGAGACGATCAAGATTTTGAAACAGCTTCAAGAAAGTGAAAGACAGCATTGCTGCTGATGCTTTACCTTCTGTAAGGCCAAGCATTGAACGTTCAGCAGGGCAAACCGCGACATGAGACAAGCACCGTTTGTTTTAGTTTCCCGCTTTAAGCCGCAACCGGGGATAGCAACAACGCTCTACGAGGCACTCTCTGAGATTGCTCAACAGAGCCGTCAGGAAGCGGGCTGTCAGCTGTACATCATGCACCAATCTCTGGACGATCAGGCGACGATTTTGCTCTATGTCGTTTGGGAAAATCAGGCAGCACTAGACCTTCATCAGCAGACCGACTATTTCAAGCAGTTCATCGCCAAATCTAATACTCTTCTGGCTGAACCAATTGACGTGTCGTTGTGGAGTGAGGTGAGCCGATGAGCAAGGTTTGTGCATTGGTGGAAGCAGGAGCAGGGCCAGGATTGTCGATCGCCCAGCACTTTGGTCGAGAAGGCTATCAACTTGCACTTTTAGCCCGTCGCCCGAAACATTGGCTGAGTACACAAAAGCGTTGAGCAATGCAGGCATCCAGGCAACAGGATTTAGCGTTGATGCGGCTGATTCTAGCCCGATTGCCTGTACCTTTGCAGAGATACATCGGAAGATGTTGAATATATCTATCAGTGGGGTCGCTTAAATGCAATTTCTGATCATCGGACGCATTATCGCTGGAACTGAGATTGAACAAGTTCTACTCTTTGTAAAACCAGAAGCCGCCAAGGTTTGGGAGCTTTACGCAGGCGATCGTCTACGCTCCATTCACTACATTGCTGACAAGAGCGGAGCCGTACTGCTTTGCGAAGCAAACAACGCTGAAGAAATTAACACGATGACCGCTCAGTTCCCAATGGCACAAGCAGGGGTCATGCAATTTGAAGTCATTCCACTACTGCCTTATACAGGCACCGAAGCACTCTTCGCTCAATGATCATCAGGACTCATAACAAAGAGAATTCCATGAGCCATCATTTTGATTCGCCAGAATCTCGGCAAGACAGCCGCATCAACATCTGCGACATCTATTTATTCAATGCCGATGTGCCCCAAACGATCGTCGCTGTGATGACCATCAGCCCCCTCGCTGGGCTGCCTTCACCCTTTACCGGACAACCGCAATGGGATACTTTCAGACCTGAAACAGCCTACGAGTTTCGGTTTGACACCAACGATGATGCCAAATCTGATGTGATTTTCAGATTCATTTTTCAGGGAGACACCAGTCCCCAAACCTGGACACTCTTCTACCTCACCGACGAAGAAGCGCATGATCCTCATGCTGTTGGCCAGGAATTGGGACAGGGAGCTATGAATGAAATTGCGACGGTTGCCAATCTGGGACGCTTCTGGACGGGACTGGCAGGCGATCCATTTTTTCTAGATGCGGTTGCTGCCCGCGCCTGCCTTGATCAAGCAATTCAAAATAATGTCTGGAATGCGGAGAATTTTAGCACCGGAGCCAGTACGACAGGGGCAACCAATGTGCTGGCGATCGTTGCCGAACTACCCCTCAATCTCATTTCAACCGCTCCGTTTAGCTTCTATGCAACGGTTTCAGCTAACGATCATGGACACTGGACGCAGGTGAATCGCTGCGGCAAGCCCAATTTTGCTGCGACCTTTAATGACAATGCCGCAGGGTCGTTACTCTACAATTCCACCGAGCCGGATACTGACTACGACAACTTCGCTCAACCTGTAATTAATCTGGTGACTCAGATTTGTCGCGTTGCGGGAAGTACGGATCAGCCTGCAGTTCACGGGCAAATGGTAGCAAACTGGTTATTTCCAGATGTGCTTCCCTTTAATCCACAGCTTCCAGCCAGTTTTGGGTTTGCAGGCATCAATGGGCGTAGGCTGCAAGATGATTTTGGTACAGTTGTTTACACCTTGTTCTTTAATACCTTACTTCAGAATAAAGTGTCCCCGCCGAGTGATCTGAGAGCCGAATTTCCCTATGTTGCTCCAGCTAGACCGTTACCGACGCAACCATCTATCAGCGTTCCTAGCCGACAGGAAGGATAGGTAAACCCCTATAGGTGATCGCTGCACGGCGTAAATTGCAATTGAGCACCCAGGCTTCAGGTCCGCTTCGCAGAAGCCGACGGCATTCAGGCGACATCGGTACTGTGTCGGCACGCGACATAACCGCCCTCTCGAGCGGGACGAACAATCGTGGACAGTGTCACTGAGATGTTTCTCAAAGCCGCCGCCGGGTTGGGCCGCGCTCTACTCTGGCAGTACCCGATTGCCTTGCTCGCGACCTGGACTGTGGTTTTGTCGTACGACTTGCTCGTCGGGAGCCTGTACCGACTTCATTTCCGGAGGATGAGGGGTACAGGCTCCCGTACTTAAAACCAGGACCTCCCCAGATTTCTGCTGACGCAGCCGTCGGTCATTTTGACTATAGGGAGCCGGAATATGTGCATGGCCCTGGGGTGTTATCCAGGGTTTTATCAACCTTTACAACATGCTCGTGCCACTGATCGCGGTTGTGAGTGTGCCCTTGAGCTGCTATCTTCTGCTCGAGCGGTCGGGCTACGGAAGATACGGTATTGAAAGTCATTTACTCATTGCTCGGTGTCCGTCTCAATGCGGATTTGAAGAGTTTTACGAGAGATGGTGACGGTGAGAATGTTAGGACGGCAGCAGACCTGGCAATCCTCGGTGTAGACCTGTCGATACCCAGAGCTCGAATCGACAAAGGTGAGGTTTTCTTCGCCGCAATAGGCGCACTGAAACGTCGCAGTCTGTTCCATTTGTTCCGTTGTAAAAAAATGGGTGTAGTTGAGTAGAGAGAGCCCATCCGGTGATGACCGATAGACAAACACACATCCTTGCCTCAGTCTCCTCCATTCTCTATGGGCGCGCGCCACAAGTAGCGACACTTTCAGGCCGAACTGATTGGTCTTGACCCGCAAAACTGTTCCAATATGCTGGGAGCAGACCACCTTCATTCGCTCCTGCATTCCTTGCGTGGCCGAAGTTAGCACTTAGCCCACGAAGCGCGCCGGACTGAACACCTTCTGGGGATCGAATTGCTGCTGCAGCCGCTTCATCAGTTCGAGGGCATTGCCGGTATAGCCCCAGACATCGATCTGGGATTTACCTGCCTTTGGCGCTTCGAGGACCGTCAGGTATCCACCACGAGCCTGGCAGAATTGGCGCATCCTGGTGATAGCAACCGGGTCGAAAGCAGGCCAGCGTACCAGACCAATGCCGCTACCCGCCCGAATCCAACCGGTCGCGTCCGCTCTGATTTCACCAAGAACAAGGGGCGCACTGACTGGCCGGACCCCAACTTTGCAGATAACCGATTCGGCCGGGTCGGCCTGCCAGAATTGAGCGTGTAACTTTTCCCAAAAGTGACTCTCCTCCTCAAGCTCGAAGCGTTCGGCTTTTAATGCCGGTGCCAGGGCCAGGACCCGCTCAAGCTGTTCGGTGACGCTTGCTCGAATACTGGCAAAACGGACCGCAAGCCCAATCTGCCCTTGAAAGCCAAGGCTCTCCAGCAAGCTTTCACCCACCAGATCGATAGCAGTCGGGGTCAGCGCAGACGCGAGAATTGCTGCCGTTAGAGCGCTCACTGCCGTCTCCGGACCAGTCAAAAGTACCGTTCCCGAATATTCAGAAACAGGGTAGAGACGAAAGGTGGCAGCGGTAATAATGCCGAGCGTGCCGTAGGAGCCTGCCAGCAGCTTCATCAGGTCGTAGCCCGCCACATTTTTGACCACCCGACCTCCAGCTTTGACGATTTCTCCGTCGGACCGCACAAAAGTAATGCCCAGACACTGGTCGCGCACACCGCCATAGCGATGATGCATTGAACCACTCTCGGCCGTGGCCAGTACGCCGCCCAGGCTCGATTGCTCCGGGTAGGCCGGGTCGAGGGCCAGAAATTGACCGGCTTCAGCCAACCAGACCTGCAACTGTCCAAAAGAAATCCCGGCCTCAGCGGTCACGGTCAGATCCCCAACCGCGTGTTCGATCACCCGGTCGAGGCGTTCGGTGCTCACGACCAGATCGACAGCCGGGGCCGGTTTACCCCAGTCGATCCGGCTGAGCCGCCCACAGGGCAGTACCTGCCAGCGGTTGCGGTGGGCACAGGCAATCACCGCTGCCAGTTCGCTCTCACTTTTTGGATAGACAAGGCTCGTCGAGGCAGAGATGCCCGCCCGAGCCAGTCGCAACTGCTGTAAGGGCGCGAGGGATTCAAAGTCACGGAGAGCAGAGCTCTCGACAAGCGAGGCAAGTTCGCGGTCGATACTACGGGCTGAACTGGTCAAGAATCTATCCCGAGTGAGCGCATTTCAGTGTAGAAGGGGTTTAGAACAGTTCGGCCGATTTGAACGACTGAGCAATCCCCGAGCGGGCGGATTCGCCGCAGGTGCGCGGCGTCGGGAAAAGCTTGGTGGGGTTGGCGAGGGTTTTGGGATCGAAGACCACCCGTACCCACTGCATCGTCTCCAGGTCCGCTGGGGTAAACATGTCGCTCATGTAGCAGCGCTTCTCAGCCCCGATGCCGTGTTCGCCCGAGATGCTGCCGCCGACCTCGACGCAGAGCTTGAGAATCTCGCCGCCGAGCACTTCGACTTTTTCAAGTTCCCCAGCCACCCGTCCGTCGTAAAGGATGAGCGGGTGCAGGTTGCCGTCGCCCGCGTGAAAGACGTTGGCGATTGGATAGCCGTGGATTTTGCTCAATTCCTCAATACGCCGCAGCACGTACTGCAACTTCGTGCGCGGGATGACGCCGTCCTGCACGTAGTAGTTAGGCGCACGCTGTCCCATTGCGGCAAACGCTGCTTTGCGCCCTTTCCAGAGATTCAAGCGCTCCGCAAGATCGACGGCGATGCGGGTACTGCGTGCCCCGGCAGCCCGGCAGAGAGCCTCGACCTGGCGGACACTCGCCTCGACTTCGACCGCGAGACCGTCGATTTCGACCAGTAAAATTGCTCCGGCGTCGCGGGGATAGCAGCCGTTCGCCACCACGTCCTCGACGCAGTTGATGCTCAGGTTGTCCATGATCTCCATGCCGCCCGGCACGATGCCTGCGCTGGTAATGGCGCTGACAGCCGCCCCTGCTGCATCGACCGTTTCAAAGTCGGCGAGCAGGACCTGGATCGATTCGGCAGTCTTTAAGATGCGCAGGGTAATTTCGGTAGCGATGCCGAGAGTGCCTTCTGATCCCACAAAGAGGCCCGTGAGGTCGTAGCCCGGCATCTCCGGAACTGGCCCGCCGACATCGACAATGCTGCCGTCAGGGAGTACCAGTTTGAGTGCCAGGACGTGGTTGGTGGTGACGCCGTACTTGAGACAGTGAACGCCCCCGGAATTTTCGGCGACGTTACCGCCCACCGAGCAGATGCTCTGGCTTGAAGGGTCAGGGGCGTAGTAGAACCCGGCTCCGCTGACCGCCTGGGTCACCCAGTTGTTGATCACACCCGGTTGCACGACCACCTGCCGGTTTTCGAGATCGACTTTGAGGATGCGGCGCATGCGCGAGGTGACGACCAGGACGCACTCCTCGACCGGCAGTGACCCGCCGGATAGCCCGGTACCCGAGCCGCGGGCTACAAAAGGAATCTCCTCGCGGTGGCAGAGTTTGAGTACAGCCGCAAGCTCTTCGGTAGTCTGCGGCAAGACGGCGAGGGCCGGGCGCTGCTTGTAGCTTGCAAGCCCGTCGCACTCGAAAACCAGCAACTCTTCCGGCGTCCAGACGACGCCGCTTTTGCCGACCAGGCTTTCCATCTGTTTGGCGACGGCGCGCCAGTTGCGCTTGGTAGTGCGGGTGAGCATCTGCAGGTGACCACAAGGGGCAAGCTTCAGTTTAGACCGCCCCGGTCGGTCGGCGACGGCTCCATCTTGAGGATGGGTGAACTGCCCGGTGACCGGGTGCGAGTCTATCTGCAGATAAGACCGAGATCCTTCAACAGATTGAAGGAAGCCGGATACGGTTCACCGACAATATGGCCATCGAGTCAATCACAGTACAAGAGAGAACGACATGGAAAGTATTGCGGCGATCGTCACTGCCACCTGTGCCCTGGCTGCCCTGGTCTTAATCGACCGTACCAAGGAAGAAGCGTTGGCCCTGGCTAAAGTAGCAGTGCGTACCGGAAGCAAGAACTAAGAGCCCTTCACAAATTAAATAACCGTCGCTTTTTAACTGGTCTTAACCAGGTCACACGATTTCGTCACCAAACCTCCATAGGATTGCTGGGTTCTGTCGGAACTAGAACTCATGTCAATTACAAAAAACATCAGACCGTTCGTCAGTTTGATGTTGGCAACTTCTCTCGGTTTGCAGACTGTCGTCGCCAACGCCCAAACCACCGCGCCGGTGGGAGACCTGGGCAACGGGGCGAGCCTCTTGCCGACCGGGCTGGTGGTGACCCCGACAGCGGCACCCGGCTCCACCTTTATGCGGCTTACAACCGGCGTGCGCGCAGACGGCAACGCCGACGCCAACCAGGGCGCACGCTCAGTGCTCAGCCCGGACGGCACGAAATTATTGGTGATGAGCAGCGGCTACAACCTGAATTACCGCAATCAGACCACCGGTGCCACCATCACCTACCCGGTACTTGACCCGACAACCGGCTTACCTGGACTGAATACCTCCGGCCAGCCTGCGACCACCAGCCGGGCGGAGTGGGTGCTCGTTTACGACGTCACCAGCGGCACGCCTGTCCAGACTCAAAGGATCAATATCCCCAACACCTTTCACGGCATTGCCTGGGCACCGGCCGGGGACCGCTTCTACGTCGCCGGGGCAAACGACGACCGCGTCTACATCTATACCTACAACGGCACCCAGTACGTACCGAGTGCACCTTTCATCCTGCTCGGCCACAACTCCAACCAGACCCGTCCCATCCCGACCTACGACGGTGGTCTGCTGAAGGGTACCCCCGCCGCCTCTCTCACGACCGGCGCGGTGGCTGCCAACCTGGCTCTCAGCAAGGACGGCAACACCCTGTTTGTCACCAACTTCATGAACGACTCGCTGTCGATCGTCGATACCCAGACGCGGCAGGTGACCCGTGAAGTCAAGTTCTTCGTACCCGGCCAGACCGAGGCCACGGGCGAATATCCCTTCGATGTCGCGGTGCGCTCGAACGGCTCGGGTGGAGCCCTGACCGCCTTCGTCACCTCCCAGCGCGACGACGAAGTGCTGGCAGTAGACGCAGCCACCGGTACAGTGATCCGGCGCATCCCGGTCGGCAACCAGCCCAACCGTCTGCTGCTCTCGAAAGACAGCTACCGGCTCTACGTCGTAAACGGCAACAGCGACTCGATTTCAGTCATCGACACGGTCAACTACACAGTTACCCGCACGATCCCGCTCAGCCGCCCCGGTGAACTGTACAAAGGCGCTAACCCGAACGCCCTCGAACTGAGCCCGGATGGCCGCACCCTCTACGTCACCCTGGGCTACGAGAACGCTGTGGCCGTAGTCAATCTGGCTACGGGCCGCGTGGTCGGGCGTATCCCGACCAGCTGGTACCCCAATTCGGTAAGCGTGAGCAAGACGGGCGACCGCCTGTTTGTCGTCAATTCCAAGAGCAACTCTGGCCCCAACCCCGGCCAGGCCCGCACCACCGCTGCCGGCACCGCCGCCAACCCGACTTTCCAGAACCAGTACACCTGGGCACTCGAAAAAGGTGGCCTGCTCACCGTGCCGCTGCCGAACCAGAGCACGCTTGCAAGCCTCACCCAGCAGGTCAATCAGAATAACGGCTACGCCAACCGCTACCGTCCTGACCTCCTGATGGCCTTCTTGCGCACCAAGATCAAGCACGTCATCTACATCGTCAAAGAAAACCGCACCTACGACCAGGTGCTCGGTGACCTGCCGGTCGGCAATGGTGACCCGACCCTGACCCTGTTCCCGGATGCGATTAGCCCCAACCACCACAAGCTCGCCCTTGACTTCGTCACCCTCGACAACTTCTACGACAGCGGCGAGTCGAGCGGCGTCGGCTGGAACTGGTCCACTTTCGCCCGTACCACCGACTACACCGAAAAAGACCAGGCAGGCAACTACGGCAACATCGGCGGCAGCATCCCTTACGACGCGGAAGGCAGCAACCGCAGAATGCAGCTCTCGCTGCCGCAGACGGCTCCCAACCCGACGCCGCTCAATGCCCGGCTCACAGGCGTCTCCGACCCGACCGGCAGCTCGGCCATCCTGCCCGGTACTAAAGATGTCAACGCCCCGATTGGAGACGGCGACCTCGACCCGGATGCCATCGGCGGTTACCTCTGGGATTCGGCCCTGAGGGCCGGTAAGACCGTGCGCAACTACGGCTTCTACATGAGCGCCTACTCCAGTGTCCCGCTCTCACCGACGCCCTTTGCAAGCAACATCCCCCAGGCGGCGTCCAACAAGCCGGTGCTCCTCGATAAGACCGACATCTACTTCCGCGGCTACGACCAGAACAACGCCGATATCTACCTGTTCAACGAGTGGAAGCGCGAGTTTGACCAGTACGTCACCGGCAACAACCTGCCCAACCTGTCGCTGGTGCGCCTGCCCCACGACCACTTCGGCAACTTCAACACGGCCCTCGCCGGTCTCAACACCCCCAACTCCCAGATGGCCGACAACGACTACGCCGTCGGCCGCCTGATCGAGACGGTAAGTAAGTCGCGCTACTGGCAAGATACCGCCATCGTCATCGTCGAGGACGACTCCCAAAACGGCCCCGACCACGTCGATTCCCACCGCTCGCTCGCCTACATCATCTCGCCCTACACCAAGCGGGGCGCCGTGGTGAGCACCAACTACAACCAGGTGAACATCCTGCGCACGATGGAAGACCTGCTCGGCATCAAACCGCTCGGTCTCCTGGACGCCAACGCCCTGCCGATGAGCGACGTGTTTACCTACACGCCCAACTTCAGCACCTACACAGCTATTGTGCCGGGTGTCCTGTGTGCCCCACCGGTAGACCCGAACCTGGTGCCCGCCTGCGCTGACCCGACTGCCGTGAGGACTGCCGCCAAGCCTTCCCTGCGCGACGGACAGTGGTGGGCGAACGCGACCAAGGACTTCGACTTCACCGTCGAAGACAAGCTCGACGCCGATGCCTTCAACCAGATCCTCTGGGCCGGCATCAAGGGCGACGTGCCCTACCCGACTGCACGCGACCGCAAGGACTGGCGCACCAACCGCGCCCAACTCCTGAAGGGTCTCTCGTTTGACAAACGGTAACTAACGTGCGGTGCGGGTGCCCGGCATCCGCACCGCCCAAAACGGCAAAATTAAATATGTCAGTCGAGTTTTCGAGCTGCCTGAAGCTCGCAAGCCTTTGCCCTCGCTTGCAACTGTAACTTTCGATACAGGCGAAACCTGTGGACTTGAATAGCGCTTTCTGGACAGGCGTCATCGTCTTTACCTGGGCTTACGCTCAGGCAATTGTTGTCTTAATCAACGGCCACTAAGCTACCCCGTGTTACGAGCGGCGGCCCAGGGGGGACATGCCGCAGTCGGGGGGGGGTGGCGATGATTGCTAAGCAGGCATTCTGGGGAATGTCGTTGAGTTTGTGCGTGTGCGGTGGGGTGCAGGCGCAAGTGCACGGCGAACGGGTGAGCGACCTGACCCGCGACAGCACCCAGGCCCAGGCCCTCGCAGCACCTGACGACGACCTGGCCTCCGTGCCGATAGAAGAACTGCCGGAAGTGACAGTCACCGCAACGCGCAGCACCGAGGAACCGGTGTTTCGGGTGCCGACGGCGGTGACGGTGCTTGGGAAGCGGCGCGTGAACGAGCAGCCGACGACGACGATTCTCGACCTGCTCAAAGGCGAAGTGGGAGTCTGGGTACAGTCGAGCGGCCCCGGTCAGGGCACTCCTTACGTGCGCGGCGTCACCGGGCGCGAGGTGCTCTTGTTGCAGGACGGCTTCCGGGTCAGTCCCGCTTTTATGCGCTCCGGACCCAATCAATACCTGGCCCTGCTCGACCCCTTCTCCTTCGAGCGACTGGAAATCCTGCGCGGTCCGGCCTCGGTACTCTACGGATCAGATGCCCTCGGTGGCGCTGTCAACGTCGTTACCCCGAATGTCGCCGCCTTTACGCGCGAGGGTGTCGAGACGCAAGGGCGGGTGGTGGCCGGGTTCTCCTCGGCCTCCACCGAGAAGAGCGGCAGGCTCGAAGTGGCAGCGGGTAGCGCCGGGCGGGCGATTAGACTGGGCCTCACTTACCGCGACTTCGACGACTTTCGACTGGGGGGTAGCCCCAACCCCCGCCTCGTCTTTCCAAATACAGACACCAAGACGGCGAGCGGCACGGGCTACGACTACCGCTCGATCGATTTGAACTTGAGCTTCGACCTCGACCGTACCCAGCGCCTGATCTTGAGCGGTCTTTATACCGAGATTCCGCGCTTCGCCGCGATTGACAGCCTCGTTCAGGGCTACGGCACTGCCGTCATCGACCAGGCCAACTTCTTCACCCCCCAGGCCCGCGCCTTCGGCACCCTCACTTACGAGGTGACGCCCGAGGCAAGCTGGCTCACCAAGGGCCGATTTACCGTCGGCTACCAGTACTTTCAAGACGACCGCCTGCGCCGTCCCTACGTCAACACGGCTGCCGGTGACTTCCGCCCGCGTTTTCCCAACTACGGGACCGGCATTGCCCAGAACTATCAGGACCGCGAACGCAACAACAGCAACCTGTTCGGTGCTCTGTTGACGCTCACCAGTGAACTGGGACGCCACACGCTCACCTACGGCGGCGAAGTTTATACAGACACGGTCTTCAGCAATACCGAGCGCCTCTTCGACGCGGGGAATGTCGTGAACCAGAACTCCCGCTACATCTCCGGTTCGCGGCTCAGCCAGTACGGCGCGTACGTGCAGGATGTCATTCGCTGGACGGACGAATTGACGACGATCCTGGGGGTACGCTATTCGAGCGTCACAGCCGACGTGCCGGGAGACAGCCGACGTGCTTCTGCGGCTTTCTCCAACACCAGCAGCGACCTGACCTACAACGTCGGGATCTCCTACTTGCTGGTCCCGGAGGTCAATTTCGTGGTCAACGTTGCCCGCGGCTTTCGTGCCCCCAACTTGAGCGACCTTTCGCAGTCCGGCGTCGAAGGTAACCTGTTTAATTCTCCCAACCCGGGCCTGCGCGCCGAGCAGGTCTTCTCGGTCGATACCGGTTTCAAGTTTCGATCTTCGAGCGTCAGCGGTGAACTGATTGGCTTTTACAGCCAGTACTCCGACCGCATCCTGCCGGTCAATACCGGGCAACTCGTGGCCGGACTGCCCGAGCGCCGCCTCGAAAACGTCAGCTCCCAAATTGTCGGCGGCGTCGAATTCGGCAGCCAGTACCGCCTGGACCCGAACTTGACTCTATTCGGCACGGCGACCTGGACCCAGGGCGATACGACCCTCGTGGGCGGCAGCGTCGTCCCGGCCGACCGCATCCCGCCTTTCAACGGCGTCTTCGGGGTGCGCTGGGAACCGTCCGAGAACCTTTACTTTCAGCCCTTCCTCCGCTACGCCGGGGCGCAGTATCGCCTCGCCCCCAACAACCTCACCGACAATCGCATCAACCCGAACGGCACCCCCGGCTTCTTCGTCCTCAATTTTCGGGCCGGACTGCGCCTCAGCGAAAACCTCTGGCTGCGCCTCGCCGGCGAAAACCTGACCGACAACAACTACCGCGAACACGGCAGCAGCCTCGATGGTCTCGGGGCCAACGTGTTCGCCAACCTCGATTACCGCTATTGACCATATTCAGGAGTGAGTGCATGGTTCGCATTCTGCTGGTGGAAGACGACGAGCGCATCGTGATTCCCCTGCGCGAGGACCTCATCTATCAGCACTATCTGGTGGACACTGCCGCCGACGGGCTCGAAGGCTGGCACTACGCCACCACCACTCAGTACGACCTGCTGGTGCTGGACGTGATGCTGCCGGGCCTCGACGGCGTCAGCCTCTGTCGGCGTTTGCGCTCCTGGGGATACGAAGGGCCGATTTTGCTCGTCACCGCTCTCGACCAGACTGCCGACCGGGTGCGCGGCCTCGATAGCGGGGCGGACGACTACCTGGTCAAGCCCTTCAGCCTCGACGAACTGGGAGCACGGGTGCGGGCCTTGTTGCGCCGCAGCGGCCCGACCCGCGCCCGCACTTTGAGCGCGGGCGAACTGACGATGGACCCGACGACGCTCCAGGCTTACTGGGGCGACCGGCCGCTCACCCTCACCCCCAAAGAATTTCGCCTGCTCGAATGCTTCTTGCGCCAGCCGGGCCAGATTTTCAGCCGCGAAGCATTGCTCGAACGCCTCTGGGATACGAGCCAGGTGGGCGGCGAGGACGTGGTCAAGACCCATATCCTGCGCCTGCGCCGCAAGTTGCAGGAAGCCGGTGCCCCGATAGAACTGCTGAAGACCGTCCATGGCTTCGGCTACCGGCTGGTCGTCTTGCCGGGGCGCTCCAGTGCAATCTGATCCGAGGCTTTTTTCTCAACTGCGATTGCGCTTTCTGGCCGCTTTTTTAGGTGTACTCGCGGCCGTCCTGCTCGTCTTTGCCTTCTCGATCGGCTTCTACTTTAAATATGCGCTGATCGAAAAGTTCGACCGCCAGCTCGTCGCTTTTGCCCGAGCAGCACTCATCAGCATCGACATCGAAGAAGGCCAGTTCGACTTTCGCGGCGGGCTTACCGTGCCCACTCCGTCTTTACCCGTTGACACAGAAGTGCAGTGGTTCGACCCCGAGGGCAGGCTCCTGCGCCAGGTAGGCACCCTCACGACGATTTCGGCTGTATTGCACAGGGGTGGCTTTGGGTCGGACGGTGAAAAGCGCATCTGGACTGAGCCTGTCTCCGACGCACGCACGGGTAAGCAAGTCGGCTACTTGCAGGTCACCCGCAGCCTTGAATCCGTCGAGAGTACCCTGCAGCAGTTGTGGCTCGGGCTGCTGGCCGGTATCCCGGTGGCTCTTGCCCTCAGTGCCGTGGGCGGCTGGTGGTTCACGGGCCTGGTGATTCGGCCGATTGCCGACAACTTCCGGCGGCTGGAGCAATTTACCGCCGATGCCTCCCACGAGTTGAGAAACCCGCTGATGGCGATTCAAAGCAACTGTGCGGTCGCCCTCAAGTACGCCGACGGCCAGCGCCCCGGCGACCGGCAAAAGTTTTTACTGATTGAAGATGCGACCCGTCAGTTGCACGACTTTACCCAGGACCTGCTGATGCTTGCCCGCGCCGGTGAAGACACAGCCCCCCGCCAAGCGGTCAACTTTGCCCAACTGAGTGCTGAGGTGGTCGCCGGTTACGCTCACCAGGCCGACCAGCGCAGCCTCACTCTCGACTACAAAGGCCCACCGAGTGCCGACGGCTCAGAGTGGCTGGTGGCGGGCAAGCCTGCCCAGTTGCGCTGTCTATTGAGCAATCTGCTCGACAACGCGCTCAAATTTACCCCGGCGGGCGGGCAGGTCACCGTCACTCTAGAGCGGCAAAAAAAGATGGTCGTCCTGACAGTGGCCGATACGGGCATCGGCATCACCGCTACAGAATTGCCTCACATCTTTGACCGCTTCTGGCAGGCCGACCGCGCCCGTCACCATCAGGGTGGCTCGGGCCTCGGTCTCGCCATCGCCCGCAGCATCGCCCACGACCACCGGGGCAGCCTCGAAGTGGCAAGCGAACCGGGCCGGGGTAGTCGCTTCAAAGTCGTGCTTCCCGGCGCTCAATGATTTGACCGGAAACCTGGTGACAAGACTGCTCAACTTTCAATCATTTGTGGTTCACTGTGTATTGCCAGTATTCTCTTGATAATTTTCTGACCTTAACGCTTCTGTAGCGACCTTCCCCCCGGTTTGGCCGCGTGAGCTGTCGAACCGACAACTCCAGAGGAAACGATGTTGCGATACCTGAAATGGAACTGGATGTTCCTTGCGCTCGTTCTATGCTGCGCATTTGCATTGCCGACCTTTGCACAAACTGCGAACCGAAAGCTGGAAGTGCTGGACTTGAAGCCGGTTCCCAGTGCCTCAGCGATTTGGCAGGCTCGTAAAGCCTTTCAATCAGGGCAGGTGATCCGCGCTGTCGGCAGTACGCCCGAGCAGTTGCGAAAGGTGCTCGGCATACCAATTTTTCGCGGTGGGGCGACTGCCTCCTCAAGCGACGGCAATCTTGGTGTTTCCGACCCGGTAGCGCTGGTGTTGCGGGCGGTCGCGGTGCGGCGCACGGAGCGTGGGGAAGTACGCCAGTTGCTGAGCTACGGCCCTGCCGATGACCCGACGCCAGAAAAGACCTGGAAGCGGGGCATGGAGCGCTGGCTTGAAAAAGAAGCAGCGGGGACTTCGGAGGCCCAGGCTCCTTCGCCGCCGGCTGAGGCCTGGACCCTGCTCAACAGCGTCACTCTCCAGGCGACGAGCAGCTTTGGAAACTTTTCCCAGGTGACGGGAGCTTTCTACCGCCTCATCGAGACTGACACGAACACCGATTGGTACATGGTGCTCACCAATCCGGAAGTGACGCCTAACTATAACGGTTGTAACGGTTATGACTATTGTTCCTGGCATACGACCTTCCGAAACTTCACCATCGGTCCCCTCTCCAGTGCCGCGACCCTGGTCGATCACGGGCCGACTTCGACCATCACCTCCGAGAGCGCCGGTTTCAGCATTGGAGGTACGCTGACGCCCGCCGGGCCGGGGGTGTCGGCCACTTTTTCGCAGAGCTGGACCCAACTGTCGGTGACCACGGTTGACCAGACCAGCAGCACTGAGGGGGTGTGGGCGGAGACTTTTAATTACGAAATCCCGAATAACTGCAACCCAAGCCAGTTTGTGCCCATGCCGCAGACGGGGACTGGCACATTTGTGAGCTACCAGGGAGCGATATTCTCGGTCCCGGCGGCTTCTGCTACGGTCACAATCCCGATCCGCACGAACGCCTCCTTCTGCCAATACAATGGCCAAGTAGTCCCGATCCTGCTCCAGAACGACAGCATCACCCTGGCCGCCGCGATCGAGACGGGGCCGCCGGTGCTGGTCGCTTTCCCGGCACAGTTATCAATCCCGCCTGGGGGGAGCGCCACTCTGCGCGTGAGTGCCCTCATCCCCAATTCGCCCCAGGGTTTTCCCTGGACGGTCGCAAGCAACCAGCAATGGCTGGCGGTCCCCGCCAACGGCCCTTTTTCCGTCAGCCGGGACCTGACAATCAGCGTTGCACCGGGGACGGCGGTCGGCACGATGGGTGCTATCAGCGTCGATAGTTTCCCGCCTTTCGCCGCTCCCTCGGTGGAAACAGGACCAATCGTGGTGCCGGTGGTCGTGGGTTCCTCAGGACCGCCACTATTACCGCCCGTAGGAGTATTGCTCACCGGCGGCATTTCAATCGACGGGACGGTGGTGAAGACGGCGGACGTGTACGACCTCACCTCCGGGCAAATCATCCCGGTGGGCGACATGGCCGTACCGCGCATCGGGCACACCGTCACCCGGCTGCAGGACGGCACCGTGCTGGTGGTGGGTGGCACCGGAAGCTCGCCCCTGACTCCGCCTTTTCCGGTGACGGCAAGCAGCGAAATATATAGTCCGGCCACGAGTCAGTTTTCTGCGGTCGGCAACCTGTTGACTGCACGCAGCGGCCACACCGCGACGTTGCTCCCCGACGGCAAGGTGCTGATCGTTGGGGGAAACGACCTCAACGGCGAACCGGTCGCCCGCGCCGAGGTCTACGACCCCTCGACCCGCAGTTTCACGGCGACAGGCTCGCTTGAGACTCCGCGACTTGGAGCGGGTGCCACCGGTCTCGATGGGCAGAATAGAGTGCTGGTCTACGGCGGGGTGGCAAGCTCCATTCTCGCCAGTGCGGAGTTGTGGGATGCTGCGACAGGTACTTTCTCGCCCTCAAGCCCG
Source organism: Gloeobacteraceae cyanobacterium SOY_34_metabat_159 (assembly GCA_031399965.1). GTDB lineage: Bacteria > Cyanobacteriota > Cyanobacteriia > Gloeobacterales > Gloeobacteraceae > JANNPH01. The sequence continues at coordinate 22,594 of JANNPH010000246.1, forward strand.
ATGGTCTCGCCCCAGGCATTCTTTCCGGAGGCCGCCGAGGTTGATTTTAATTATTCCATCGTGGGCGGGACGGTCGAAGGTTCGATGGCCAGTCGAACCGAGCAATCCTTCACCGTCTACGATCTGAAGTTCGGGATCTCCGGTGCCCTCAATGCCCCACGCTCAGGGCATACCCTGACTGCTCTCGCTGACAAGCTGAGCTTACTGGTCACGGGTGGGACCACGGCAAATCTGGTCCTGAACCTGGCTGAACTCAGAAACGAGAGCGGTTGGACTGTGGTCCCTTCTGTGATGACCTCTGCACGCGTCTCGCACACCGCGACTTTGCTGCCCGACGGGCGAGTCTTCATCGCCGGTGGGCAAGACAACCTTGAAAACAGTTTGTCGAGCACCGAGTTCTTCGACCCAGCCACCGGGGGCTTCAGCGTCGGCCCCTCGATGCCGGCGCGCAGCAACCACGAGGCTATCGCCTTTTCGCTGGTGAACGTGCCCACGACGATAGCTCTCACCTCCGATGCGAACCCCGCCCCCCTTGGGCGAGAAGTCACTTTCATAGCCACCCTCAACCAAAACACGGCAACCGGCACCGTCACTTTTAAAGACGGCGCGACTGTTCTCGGTTCCCCGATCCCTTTGACTAACGGCCAGGCGACCTACCGCACTGCCACGCTCGCCGGCGGCTCCCACGCAATCACGGCCGTCTACAGCGGCGACAGCACCTTCGCTCCCAGCACCTCGGCTGTGGTGACACAAGTCATCACGCTCCAAAACACCAGCACGGCCCTGAGCGTCAGCCCCGACCCTTCACAGTTGGGACAGACCGTAAGCCTGCTTGCGACCGTAAACCGCTCCTCGGGCGGCGCACCGACCGGCTCAGTCCAGTTCTTCGACGGCACGACCCCGATTGCCACAGTCCCCTTACAGGGAAACACCGCTACGGTCAGTACCGCGAACCTGACCCTGGGCACACACACCCTCACCGCCCAGTACCTCGGTAGCGCCGATTATGCTCCCAGCACCTCGGCCCCGGTCGCCCTCCCCGTGCAGCCGGTCAGAGCAGAGACTAAGACTATCCTCAGCTCCAGTCAAAACCCCGCTGCTTTCGGACAACCGGTGGTGCTGAGGGCGACTATTTCCACGAACACGACCAGCAGCCCGACTGGCAACGTCAGCTTCTATTCCGGCACGGCCTTGCTGGGCACAGGCCCCCTGGTCTCCGGCACGGCGAGCCTGAGTGTTTCCAACTTCAATGTGGGGGTCGCTTCGCTCACAGCTGCCTATGCCGGAGACAGCGGCTACACCGCCAGCACCTCGCCGGTCCTGGCGCAGACTATCAACCCGGCCGCAACAGTCACCACCCTCGGTTCGAGCCTCAACCCTTCCCAGGCTGGGCAGGAAGTGACCTTCATCGTCACCGTGAGCGGCCCAACCGGAATCGCTCCTCCCACCGGTTCCGTTCAGTTTCTTGATGGGGGTGCTGTACTCGGGACCGCTTCTCTCAGTGGTACTGTCGCTACTTTCAAGACCTCGGCTCTGGCAGTAGGACCGCACAGCATCACTGCCACTTACCTCGGTGCAGACGGCTATGCCACCAGCACCTCCAACACGGTGCTCCAGACGGTGACAGCGGTGCCGGTCGCCACCGCCACCAGCCTCGTTTCGAGCCGTAACCCGTCGGCCTTTGGCCAGTCGGTCACCTTCAGCGCCACCGTGAGCGCGAGCGGTGGGAGCGGTACCCCGACCGGCACCGTCACCTTCTTCGACGGGCAGTCCTCGATCGGCTCAGGCTCGCTGGTGAACGGCACCACGGCGCTGACCACCGCTACCCTCGCGGCAGGCCCCCACACGATCACTGCTCAGTATGCCGGGAGCCCTGGCTACACGGCGAGCCTCTCAACTCCCCTGACACAGGTAGTGGATCTGGTAGCGACCGCCACCGCCCTCACGGCCGCTCCTAATCCGTCACGACCAGGGCAGACCGTCACGTTGAGCGTCACCGTTACCGCACCGTCCGGGGGAATCCCTGCCGGTACCGTCCGCTTCTTCGACGGCACCACACTCCTCGGCACAGCGACGCTCCAGGGAAATACAGCCACTTTCACCACCTCGACCCTTGCTGTCGGTGTACATCCACTGAGCGCCCAATACCTGGGCAACGGCAACTTTGCTCCCAGCACCTCGGCAGTCGTGAACCAGAAGGTATCTCAGCCGGTGCGTCAGGCAACGACTACCAACCTGGTCTCAGATAACAACCCGTCTGAGAGTGGGGAATTAGTCACCTTCACAGCGACGGTGAGCGCGAGCGGGGGTGCTACCCCTGGTGGCTCGGTCACTTTCTCTAACGGCTCACGGAGACTGGGCACAGCAGTGCTCCGCAACGGCCAGGCGAGCCTGAGCACGGACGGGTTATCTGAAGCCTTCAACCAGATCCAGGCAGCGTACAGCGGCAGCGGCACCTACGCGCCCTCCTCGGGCGAGTTGACCCAGGAGGTATCGCCTTAGTTGGAGGTGCTATGCCGCTTGTCTGCATTCGGGATAGGCGGGAAGAAGACTCGCCGGGCACGGCTCCAGACCGTGCCTGGCGGGTCTACTACGCATCAGGCCAAAATCGGCTCTTTTAGAATGCCGGGTGCAAGTCGTAGATTTGTCTTGTTGAAAGAGGACGCACCGATGGCCGACCGTTCCCCACGCGAGATCGCCTACACTTTCATCAGCGAAGGCATTGCCAATGCCGACCTGACTCTCTTCGATGCCCTGCTTTCAGAGGACATCGTCGTTGAGACCGGCCTCAGTCCGGCCGGCCCTATCCTCGGGCGCGAGGCTTACAAGACGATTTTTTTCGGGTTCGCCGACGCCTTCCCGGTACGGCACTTTGAGATCCACTCGGTCGTAGCGGAGGGCAACCTGGTCGTCATCCAGTTCACAGCCACCGCCGTATTTGAAAAGGATTACTACGGAGTGCAGGCCACTCGTCAGATCGTGCCGATGCGGGAGATGCACCAGCTCGAAGTGTCGGGCGAACGGATCGTACGCAACACAGTAGCTGGGGTAAATTTCCCGTTCGAGTACATCATGTACCCGGTCCTGAAGGACGCTGTTCTGGGTGGCCTCCAGATTGCGGAATAGTTGAGCAGTAGTCAGTCTGCTTAGTGGATTGGTTCTAAGCTGCGTTTTCCTGGCTTTCGGGCATTCTCAAATTATGAGAATTGCGCTTGTCCTCTCCATTGCTTTAAGCTTCCTCACCGTACCCTGGGCGGTCAGAGCCCAGGCGGCGTGTCCTGTCAACCAGGTCTGTTCCGAGGACCGCACACTGCCGGACGGGGTCGAGGTCTTCTTGATCAACCGTACAGGAGCACCGGTCACGGCCAGTTTCGCCCTGCAACTCGACAACGCCCTGCCGGTCGGGCCGCTTCCGGCGATGGTCCTGGTTCCGCAGGGCACGGCCAAACCGCTTTTCCAGCTACGCGTCGCCGACCCGACGCGCCCCTTGCACTGGCAGTTCACCTACGACTACCGGCACGGCTCCTACCTCGCCCGCCACGACGACGCCCACTCCTATGCCCTGCCTTATGCTGCCGGCACAACTCACCGGCTTAACCAGGGGTTCAACGGTTCTTTCAGCCACTCCGGCGAGGAACGCTACTGTCTCGACTGGCAGATGAATATCGGCACCCCGGTCCACAGTGCCCGCGCCGGAATCGTCGCGGCAATCAAAGATGATTCCGCCCGAGGCGGCAACGACCGTTCCCTGCGCGGTGCCGCCAACTACGTGGCTATCCTGCACGCCGACCAGACAGTTGGGGAATACTTGCACCTGGATCTGGGCCGCGTATTCGTGCGGCCGGGACAGCGGGTGAAAGCCGGGCAACCGCTCGGGCTTTCCGGCAACACAGGTTATTCGAGCGAACCGCACCTGCACTTCTGTGTACTCAGTCCGCTCGACGGCAAGCGGCGACAATCGCACCCGGTCCGATTTCGCACGGAGGGAGGAAGGGTGGTTTTACAGCAGGGCGAATACTACACAGCTCGCTGAGCCTGTGCTCTAGCCCAACGAGAGCGATGCGAGGGAACGGAATCCAGACCTCAAGAGGCTTTGGGTACTCACTGAGCTTGAGGAGCACCAGCACACTGTTCATGGCCAAACTCATTCACCGCGCAACCATCCAGGAGTAGAAGACCGGTAGCCCATTGGGATCATTTGATAAACAAGGCGGCGCGTGGCCGCGTCGATTAACACCTGTCTTGGTATCGAGGGGGCACTCATGTTTCGGCGAACTGCTGTTATCTCTACCGGTCTGGCACTGTCGTTACTAGTTTTGAATCCAGGCCCATCCGTGCAGGCGCAGGTGATCCCGCGCCCAACCAGCTACACCCTGCCTGGGGAAGCCGTGTTTCCAGAAGGAGTCGCCTTCTCGGTGACAAGCGGCGACTTTTTTGTGACGAGCACCACCGACGGCACGATCTTTCGCGGCAATGTCCAGCAGACTGCTGCTGAGGTATTTCTGCCGGGTGGTAGCGACGGACGCACCACCGCCGTCGGCATCAAAGTAGACGACCGGCGCAACCGGCTCTTTATTGCCGGGGGCAACACCGGCCAGATCTTCGTCTACGGCCTCGACGGGACGCTTCAACTGCAGTTCGACAACCAGCTCTCGACCACCTTCATCAACGACGCGGTTGTCACACCCGATGGAGACGCCTACTTCACAGACTCCCTAAGCCCCGTGCTTTATCGAGTTGCAACAAGGGGCCTCATGCAGGTTGAGACCTGGCTCAATTTCACGAACACCCCGCTCGTCTACCAGCAGGGCTTCAACGTGAACGGCATCGCCGCAAGCCCCGACGGCCGCTACTTAGTCGTCATCCAATCCAACACGGGCAAACTCTTCCGCATCGACACCACAGACAAGAGTGTCGTTGAAATCAACCTGGGTGGCGCAACGCTTACCAACGGTGACGGCCTGATCATCGTCGGCAACCAGACACTTTACGTCGCACGCAACCTGCAGGAACTGATCGTCAAGGTAGAACTTTCCGAGGATTATGCCACCGGCGAGGTGATTTCCAGCATCACCTACACAGCCTTCGGCTACCCGACCACGATTGCCCGCGCCCGCGACCGGCTCCTGGTCGTCAACTCCCAGTTCGACGCCCGCAGTGCCGGCCAGCCGCCCCAGTTGCCCTTCACGGTCTCGGCGATCCGACTGCCCTAGAGCAATTTTTTGTCGAACGGCAAACAGATGGGTCTCAGTATTGCCCTGTTGGGACTCCCCGGCCGGGAGTAAGCCGACTGGTGCAGGCTGCCACTGCCGGTCAGACTAGCTTGCCGATGGTCGGCATGTAGACTGAGGGGCAGTGACGAGAGGAAATGAGTGCATTCCACCACCATTCAGGTTCTGGGACTGGTGTTGCTCATCGGTCTTTCTCAGCCTGCAGCAGCGGAACTCCTGACCAACGCGACAATCTATGACGGCTCCGGCAATGCTCCCTATACCGGCAGCGTGCGGGTCGAGGGCGGACGCATCCGGACAATCGGGCCGAATCTAAAAGCGCTGCCGGGTGAGCCAGTCCGTTCACTGGCCGGCTTTGCCCTTGCTCCGGGGTTCATCGACATGCACAGTCACGCCGACGGGGCACTCTTTGCAATGCCGGGAGCAGAGGCGGCTGTGCGCCAGGGGATCACGACTGTCCTGGTGGGTCAGGATGGCTCCTCGCCCTATCCTCTTGCGGACTTCTTCGCTCGACTTCAGAAATTTCCGGTTGCTCTCAATGTGGCGGCGATGGCCGGCCACACCACACTGCGCGAACGGGCGATGAATGGTATCTTCCGGCAGGCGACCACTGCCGAGATTCGCACGATGCGTCGCCTGCTTGGTCGGGAAATGGACGCAGGGGCTTTTGGGCTTTCTACGGGGCTGGAGTACGCCGGGGCCTACTCGGCAACGACTGCCGAGGTGATCGCTGTGGCGAAGGTGGCAGCGGCGCGGGGCGGTTTTTACATCACCCATGTACGCGACGAGGGCAACGCTGTCTTCAATGCTTTTGACGAGGTGATAGCCATTGGCCGTGGTGCCCGCATTCCAGTCGAAATCAGCCACATCAAACTCGGCACCGTGCCGGTCTGGAACCAGGCTGCCACCCGCATCCCGAAACTGTTTTCCGAGGCCCGCCGCGCCGGGGTGGACCTCACTGCCGATGTCTACCCCTACACCTACTGGCAGTCGACCCTCCGGGTAATCGTCCCCGACCGCGACTACTTCAACCCAGTCAAAGTCGAGCAGGCCATTGCCGATAACGGTGGTGCGGCGCGCATCCGCTTTGCTACCTACGAGCCTGACCCGATGCTTGTGGGTCTCAGCCTTGCTGAAGTAGCGCAGCGCTGGAATCTCTCGCCGACGGACGCCTTTATGCGCGTCGTGAGGGAGACAGAACCCGGACCCGATCGTAAAGCGAAGGGCGAGAACGTGATCGTCGAGTCGATGAACGAAGTGGACGTGCGCTGGTTTGTGGCCTCCCCCAACATCACTTTTTGTACCGACGGTGAACTGGCGGGTAGCCACCCGCGCGGGGCCGGGGCATTCCCGCGCATCCTGGGTCGCTACGTCCGGGAGGAGGGCGCCCTGACGCTGGCTCTAGCCGTGCACAAACTCACCGCCCTGCCGGCCAAGCGCCTCGGACTGAGCGGGCGCGGACGCATTCGGCCGGGGGCATGGGCAGACCTGGTGGTCTTTGACCCGCGCCAGGTACGTGACCTGGCGACAATCGAAGCACCTCGCGCCGCTCCTGAGGGGATCGTCGCCGTCATGGTCAATGGCTTTTGGGTGATCGATGGTGGTAAACCGACTGGGGCCAGGCCAGGCCAGGCCCTACGTCGGGGGCGTTGACCCCAGGCGCACGTAGCGTAGCCGCAGGCCATCGCGCAGGCGAAGCACAAAAGCATCGCGATCAAAGTCGAGGGCGATTCCCGCGCCGTAGAAGCCGTCGCGGACGGTGGGGGTAAGGCTGGTCGTGTTGGTGCGACGGCCGAAGGCGACCTGGAGTTTGCCGTCCTTCGCTTCTACCGTGGCGGAAGCGCCAACTTCGCTGTTGCGGTACTCGCCTGTCAAGGCAGTGAGTTCTGCTGCAGTCGGCGCGTAGGCCATTGCCGACTCGAAAATTGCCGCCCGCCGTGCGTTTTCAACGCGCACCAGACGCATTGAACGACCGTCACTCCCAGGCTCAAAGCGCACGGTCAGTTCAACGGGCAGGCCCACAGTCTGAAACTCTTCGGCGGAGCGTGCCACCAGTCGGGCACTGGCGCCGGCAGTTTTGAGCGTTAGTTGCCCCGCTTCAAGGACAACCTGCCAGAGAGTGCCGACCTGTACGTCGCGGTAGGCTCCCAGCAAAAGTTGCACCCGGGCGGTATCGAGTTTCACCATCGGCTGGGCGGGCGGTGCCGGGAGGCGGCTACCCAGGTAGACTTCTCCCACCCGACGGGCCAGGGCGCTCGGATCGGCTGAGGCAACATTGCACAAGCAGGCGACTGCGAATTTCTCACCTGGGACGCGCAACAACTCGGCCCGGTAGCCGGCCCAGGAGCCGCCGTGGCTGACGGTCGGAAGCCCTCGCCAGTTGCCGACTACCAGGCCGAGGCCATAGTCGAGCGTTTCGCCGCCGGCAAGGCGACCGGGAATAGCAAGGGCACGAATCAGATTGGGGTTGCCGGTGCGGCCGAGGCGATTGCGGTAGAAATTGTTGTCCCAGAGCAACAGGTCTTCGACCGTCGTCATCACCGCCCCGTCGCCCAGTTGCTCGAAGTTCGACATGTCGATGCGAAAGCCGCCGACTGCCGGAGCGTAGGCTGTTGCCCGTCCCAGCACGATCATCCCGTGGTCGTCATGAAAATGACTGTGGACCATGCCCAGGGGTTTGAAGATCTGCTCCTCGGCAAACTGGCGCAGCGACTGTCCGCTCACCCGTTTGACCACCTGTGACAGCAGGAAAAATCCGGTGTTGCTGTAAGCCCAGCGCTCACCTGGGACGAAGTTGCTCGCCTTCTGACGGACGATGAGGGCGAGGGCATCCTCCTCGGTAGTCCAGTTTTCAGTCGGGATGCCCGCCAGGTCCATCAGGCTCAGGTAGTCGCGCAGGCCGCTGGTGTGGTTGAGCAGGTGGCGCAGGGTAATTGTGTGGCCGTAGTTGGGCAGCTCGGGGATAAACCGGCGCACGTCGTCGTCGAGAGAAAGTTTCTTGTCCTCGGCGAGCAGAGCAATGGCCGCAGCCGTGAACTGCTTGGAGGTCGAGCCGATATCGAACACCGAGCGCGGGGTAATCGGCGTATCGAGTTCGAGGTTGGCCCGTCCGTAGCCGCGTGCAAGAGCAAGGCGACCATCGCGGTAGATCCCGAAGGCGCAACCAGGCGAATCGGGCCGATTATAAGCAGCAAAAATCTGATCGATCTCGCTCTCAGCCGGCTCGGCAGCCAGTGCCGTCAAGGGGCTAACCAGGATCGTGGTTGCAAGGAGAGCGCGCCATAGCAGTTTGTGGTCCATGCAAATGTCCCTTCCGTTCTGCCGACAATTTAGTGTAGAGGGGCAAAGGCCAAAAGGGTCGAGATTAACGACCAGTTTCTCACCTGACCAGAGGGCATGGTCAGTATGATTCAGACCTGAACACCATTTTGAGCTGTGAAAGTTGCATCGACGATATTGCCGGTGTTGCGCACCTCGGCAGGCTCGAAGATGAGAACTTCCGCTTCCTCATCTGCGGCTGTGCGGTGTTCGATTCCCCTGGGCACGACAAAACCTTCGCCTGAAGCCAGTTCAACAATCTGGTCTCGAAACTCGATGCGAAAAAGCCCCCGCCACACCAGGAACATCTCGTCCTCGTGCTCGTGAAGGTGCCAGGGAAAGACGCCTTTCACCTTCACAAGCCTTACTTCCTGGCCATTGAGGGAGGTCAGCACTTTTGGTCGCCAGTGCTCCGTAAAGAGCGAAAACTTTTCAGTCAGGTTGAATTTTTGCATGGCTCGTTCCTGGATAACGGTGCCTTAGCCTGACTAATATGTACTCAGGGCTAAGTTTTCATCTGCTCGTATTCTCCGGGATATACGACTCGTCTCGATAGATGGACCACAGTCAATCCTGGCACCCAGCAGGAGAATCTGAGCCTTCCAGGGATTCAGAACGAGGAGAATGCCTGACCATGGCCGACGACTTTCAACAGAAACTCGATGCCCTGACCCAGCGGCTCGATAGCCAGATGAACCTGATGGCCGAGTTGCGCGTCAGCCAGATCCTTCTGAGCCAACAACAGATGGTCACCGATCGCCAGATTGCCGCCACTGATCTCCAGATTGCCGCTACTCAGCAACAGATTGCCGCTACCGATCAGGCTGTTGCCAGCCTCGTGAGTGCGGTCAGCCGCCTGATACCGGTACTCGCGGAACACAGTGATCGCATTGAGGAACACAGCCAGCGCTTTGAAGAACACAACCAGCGCATGGAAGAATCTAGTCAGCGCATCGAGGACCTCTACCGCTCTCAGGGGCATCTCCTGCGCCGTTTGTTTGGGGAGGAAACCAACGGTACTGCTGAGACGTAACCGCCTGCATGACTCGATCCCGTCCTGATGCACCTGTTTCACATAGCGCGGCCGTAGCGGGCGGTTGCCTGGCCCTGATAAAGAGCCCACATCTGGTCGCCAAAAGAAAAATGCCACCACTCGCGCAGATGCTGGTTGAACCCAGCTGACTCCATCGCCCCGCGCAGCAAAGCGCGGTGCTCGTGGTAGGCCCGTTCACCTGTCGTTTCTGAGTGGGCGTAATGCTCTGGGTAAGAGCGCCCGGAAATCTCGTCGATTGCTCCTCCCATCTCGATTGCGTCCCCTCCCACCGTGACGAGGGTCAGATCGACTGCCGCGCCGGTGCTGTGAGGTGGTGGTCGCGAGGGGTCGAGGCTCGGCACAGCCCAGAACTGGTGGACCTTTGCATAGAGTTGCGCCCGTTGCTCAGCAGTGAGAGAGGATTGCACGAGCCCGGCCTCGCGCGCGAGTTGCCCGAAAGTCCACTCGACCATGAACTGTTGCACGGCCACCGGACGATAGGCATCGAATATCTGCAACCGCAAATCCGGCCGCTCGCGCTCAAGCTGTTGCTGCGCTGCCAGCAGGCGAACCAGTACCCCAGAGCGAAGCATGAAGGGCGACGCATCCCCGTAAGGTGCTCCGAGGCTGGCGTAGGGGTGCGGGTCGATTCGGGAAAGCGAGGGCAGCAGGGCTACGAGCGGTTCGCCGCACTCACAGATGGGCATGTCACGATAATCGCGCTCAAGGTGCATTGTTGCGACCGGTTTTCTCCCAGTAGAGATTGAGCAGTTGCTCTACGGTCTGCGAGACGCTCAGGTTGTCTGTGTTGAACTCCAGGGCGTCCGGGGCACGGCGTAGAGGAGCGTGCTGCCGACTTGAATCCTGGGCGTCGCGCCCCAGGATGAGCGCTTCAAGTTCGGAGCGCTCGGGGACCGGCAACCCCATCGCCCGCAGAACCTCGGCCCGGCGCATTGCCCGCACTTTTGCCGAGGCAACCAGGTAAATCTTCAATTCGGCGTCGGGGAAGACATGAGTACCGATGTCGCGCCCGTCGAGAATGGCACCGCCTGGAGATCCCATCTGGCGCTGTTGCTCGACCAGTTCCGTGCGCACCCCGAGGTGTGAGGAGACAGCACTCACCTGGCTACTCACCTGGGCGTCGCGCACTTCGCGGGTCACTTCCTCGCCGTCCACCCAGACCCGAGTCGGATAGGCGCTCTGGTAGCCGGGGGCAAGCCGAATTTGTACTTTGCGCGTCAACTCAGTAAGCCTGGCCTCGTCAGTCGGTTCGATACCGAGCTGGATCGCTTTCCAGGTCACAGCCCGGTACATCGCGCCGGTATCCATGTAAAGAAACCCCAAGCGCTGGGCAAGGCGACGGGCGACGGTCGATTTACCGGCCCCCGCCGGACCGTCGATCGCAATAATCGGCAAACGGTGCTGGGTTTGTCCGAGCAGCACATTGTCGATAAGACGGGTCTTGCCGACCTGTGCGGCCACGGCGAGCAGGCCCCCGGCTTCGACCTGATGAAGAGGCTGCAAGCTCTGCGGCTCGACCACCGCCACGTACTCAATCGTCACTCCCGGCTCACAAGCGAGCACCGCACGCACATTGGCGACGAGGCTCTCAGCATCATGGACGCCACCTGTCCAGAGAGATTGCGCCTTGCTGAGTGCCTGGACGATGGCATGAGCCTGCTGGCGTTCTTCGGTGCTCAAATAAGTGTTGCGCGAACTGAGGGCAAGACCACTGGCCTCCCGGACGATTGGGCAGACGACGATCTGACCGGGCAGTTCAAGATCGCGGGCCACCTGCCGGATGACCGCGACTTGCTGGGCGTCTTTCTGGCCAAAGTACGAGCGGTGCGGGCGGACGAGATTCATCACCTTGGTGACCACTGTCGCCACCCCGCCAAAGTGGCCGGGCCGGGTGAGGCCGCATAAGGTCTCGGTCAATTGTGGGTCAGGAACGACCTGGGTACTGAACCCCGGCGGGTACAAAGCCTCTGCCTCGGGCACGAAGACACAATCGACGCCCTCGACGCGGCACAGTTCGAGGTCATTTTCGAGTGGACGCGGGTAGCGCTCCAGGTCTTCACCCTGGCCAAACTGGCGCGGGTTGACGAAGATGCTGACCACCAGGATGCCGTTCGAGCGCCGCGCCCGCGCAATCAGGCTGCGGTGACCGTCGTGCAGCGCACCCATAGTCATCACCAGCCCGACTTCTACACCGGCAATCGAGTCAAAATCCCGCCGAAACTCCCTGAGGGCATCGACCGCCCGCAAAATTTTCACGAATGCCCCCAAGCTGCCGGTCCTTTTTCGGTCTCATTATCCTCTTTTTGCGGGATACCCCCGTCAGCCTGCCAGAGTTAGAAGGGTCACATCGAACCGCTGTCGCTGGGATTGCAGATCTCACATCGCCTGAGAGGGCAGTTTTCAGCTCCCGGCGGCGCTACCGACCAGGCCGGTCAGGGGCGAACTTGCACTCGCGTAGCTCTTAACAGGAATCGCCCCGGCCCGGTAGGCAAGCCGGCCCGCCTCGCAGGCGAGACCCATCGCCCGACCCATCGCCACCGGGTCACTGGCCTGGGCAATCGCCGTGTTGACCAGCAGAGCGGCAGCTCCCAGTTCCATCGCCCGGCAGGCTTCCGACGGGGTGCGGATACCTGCATCGACGACGACCGGTACAGGTGAATCGGCAACAATCAGCTCGATCGCCGCCGCATTTTGCAGACCCTGACCAGAGCCGATGGGCGATGCGAGGGGCATCACCGTGGCGCAGCCCATTTCCCAGAGGCGACGGGCCAGGTGATAGTCGGCATTGATGTAGGGAAGGACGGTAAAACCGAGCTTGATCAGCGCCTCCGCCGCCTGCAGGGTGCCAACCGGGTCGGGTAGCAAGTACTTTGTCTCGGGGATGACTTCGAGCTTGACCCAGTTATTGTCCGGCTGACCGGCCTCGTGCGCCAGCTCTTTGCCAAATTTGGCGTAGCGGATCGCCTCTTCGGCGGTGGTGGCACCGGCCGTGTTCGGCAACATCCAGAGCTTCGTCCAGTCGAGGGCAGCACCAAGGCCGCCGTGACCGGGCTGGTTGTTTTGAACCCGCCGGACGGCGACCGTGACAATCTCGGATCCAGACGCGGCGATAGCGGAGCGCATCGACTCAAAGTCGCGGTACTTGCCGGTTCCGGTCATCAGGCGCGAGCGGAACCGGCGTCCGCCAATCGTGAGCGCGTCCACGGGAGCTTGCATCTCACTCACCGGGCTACTCCTCATCGTGGAGATCTACTGCTTCGAGCACTTCCCCGGCGACCGAGAGCGAGTAGACCTGCTTGCCGACCAGGAGCCGGGTGATTCCTTTGCGCAGTAAATAAGGACGCGTCGAGGTGAGCAGGTGAGCAGGTAAGCGCAGGGGACGGTTGTAATGGCCCGAATAGCCGCGAGCCACCCGGTGATTCTCGAAAATGGGCAGGGTGATCTCTTCGCGCTCGGTGTCAGGAATGGTGCCGATGTTGTTGAAGTCGCGCAGCGGGCGGGTCATCAACTCCGAGGCGCGATCGACCACCACCCAGCAGATGCGGGGAAATTCGGCTTCGGTAAAAGGCAAAACCTCGATCGGCACGGAGGATGTGACCGTCCCGGTCAGCTCTTCATCGAGGGCAACTACTCCCTCTTCAAATTCTTCGTCCTCGAAGTCGTCTTCGTCGTCAAACTCTTCGCTGCTAAAAGAACCAGGGATATTCGCCAGTTCCGCTTCGATCTCGGCGAACTGAGCAGGAACTACCTCGGCCGGGACCTCCGGCAGTGGGCGCGCAGTTTCAGGCGGGAGGGGCGGAGGCGTGCGGGAGCTGTCGGACTTTTTGAGGATGCGGCTGCGCTGAGGTTCAACCGGCAAATCGGCGACCGTGGGCAGGGGCTCATCAAGGACCGGCACAATCGGCTCGGCGATGGGTGGTATCACCACTTCGAGCACAGGCTCAGGAGCAGGAGCAACGATGGGGGGGGCGACTTCGGCGACAGTCGGTTCCGGTTCGGCGACCGGTACGACTTCTGAGACTGGCGGTGCCGAGCGGCGGCGGCGGCGGCGGGCATCGGTCACCTCAGAAGCCGCCGCCTGGATAGCAGCACCGTCATCTGCTGCGACCAACTCGGCGGCAGGTGTCGGTAGTACTTCTACTTCTGGCTCGATTTCGGCTGTCACCTGCACCGGTTCGGCTTCAACTGGAAGCACGTCTGGTTCAGGTTCGGTCGTGAGCGCTTCTAGCTCGGCCTCAACTGAGAGTGCTTCTAGTTCAGCTTCGGCTGGCTGTGTTTCTAGTTCAGCTTCGACCGGGAGCGCTTCTGTTTCGACCTCGGCTGGTTGGAGATCAAGTGCAACCGTGGCCGGTGCTTCCACCTCCAGATCAATGCTGCTGTCAACCGCTACTTCGAGCTCGACATCGGCAGCGGGCAAGTCTACTTCAGGACTGTCTACTTCAGGGCTGTCTACAACGGACGTGGCGGACCAGTCTGCGGTGGGCGCTTCGGGCTCCAGATCAGCGACGGGTACGACGGGGGTTAGAGGATCCGTCTCGGCAGCGGCGACTATCGCTTCACCGATTTCTAGAGGAAAGTCTTCGTCTGTAGCCGTGCTGGGGTCGGGAGCCAGAACGTCGATGCCGAGGGTGGTCTGCACTTCTTCGACACTCCTGCCACCGCGCCGGCTGGTGCTGATGCGGGCATATTCTTCGGGAGCGATCTCGGCTCGCAGGAGGCGGCTGATCGTGCTGGTGCTGATGTTGAACTGGTCAGCAAGCCTGGTCGTCGAGGCGTCGGTCTCGCGGTAGAGTCTGACGATTTCTTGCTTTTCAAGATCGGAGAGTTTCGCTCGGGCCATGGCGGATAGTTGCCTGGATGGGTAAATCGCTTACTTATTCTAGCGAGAAGCACCCTGAGCGCATCCCAGACTGGCTTAACATGAGGTGAACAAGCGGCACCGACCGACTTTTGACCGCACGCGAAAGAGACGCTAATCGATGACAAGGCAACTGCTGGGGATACGCGGAGGCAACGCCGGGGGTGGGTTACCGCTCTGGCGCATCCGGTTGCAACTGATGAAGCCGGTCACCTGGATTCCGCTGATGTGGGGAGTGCTCTGCGGGGCGGCCTCGGCCGGACAGTTCCAGTGGGCGGGCTACTTTCAATGGTCCACTTCCCACCTGCTCGCGGGTCTGGCCTGTGCTGTGATGAGCGGGCCGCTACTGGCCGGCTACACCCAGACGCTCAACGACTACTACGACCGCGACCTGGATGCCATCAACGAGCCCAACCGCCCGATTCCTTCTGGGGCCATCACCATCCCGCAAGTGCTCCAGCAGGTCTGGCTGTTGTTGGCTTTAGGAATCGGTCTGGCGCTCTTTCTAGACGGCTGGGCCGCGCAAGAATTTGGCGAACGCCATACGCCCTTCGTACTCACGGGCCTCACCTGCTTCGGTGCTTTCCTCGCTTACATCTACTCGGCACCGCCGCTCAAACTCAAGCAAAACGGCTGGCTCGGCAACTACGCCCTCGGGGCCAGTTACATCGCCCTCCCCTGGTGCGCGGGCCACGCCCTTTTTGGCACGCTCACCCCGCAAATCGTGATTTTGACCCTCTTCTACTCGTTCTCAGGTCTCGGCATCGCCATCGTCAACGACTTCAAGAGCATCGAAGGCGACCGCCGACTCGGCTTGCAATCGTTACCGGTCGTCTTCGGAGCCCAAAAAGCGGCCTGGCTGTGCGTGTTGATGATCGATGTCTTTCAAATCGGCGTGCTCGCCTACTTGCTCTGGACGGGTAAGTGGGTCTATGGGGGAATACTCGCGGCGCTCATCCTGCCCCAGGTCTTCTTCCAGCGCAAGCTGGTCGCGGACCCGATTGCCAACGACGTTTTCTATCAGGCCAGTTCTCAGCCGTTTCTGGTCTTCGGAATGCTGGTGACGGGGCTTGCTCTCGGCAGCGGAGGTCTTTAAGCGATGGAATGGTTGCAGAAACTCTCTTCAGCGGGCCTGCTCACCGGTCAGGTGATCATGCACATCCTGCGCGGGCGTATTCACTGGCGCAACACCCTCGACCAGCTGGCCATGGTCGGCACCGAATCGGTGCTGGTCGCCGTGATTACAGCGATCACCATCGGCATGGTCTTCACCATCCAGGTCGCACGCGAATTTATTAACTTCGGTGCCGCCTCGGCCATCGGTGGAGTGCTGGCCCTCGCCCTCACCCGCGAACTGGCCCCGGTCCTGACGGCGGTGATCATTGCCGGGCGAGTCGGGTCGGCCTTCGCGGCAGAAATGGGCACGATGCGGGTAACTGAGCAAATCGACGCCCTCGAAGTGCTGCGCAGCGACCCGATCGACTACCTGGTCATCCCGCGGGTGATCGCCTGCACGATCATGGTGCCGGTGCTGACGATCATTGCCGATGTGACCGGCATCGCAGGCGGCCTCCTGATCGTCACTCAGCTCTACGGGCTCTCGCCGACTCTGTACCTCGACTCGGCCCAACGCCTGCTGAGTAGCTGGGATCTGACGAGCGGCCTCATCAAATCGGCCTGCTTCGGAGCCCTGATTGCCCTTATCGGCTCCAACTGGGGGTTGACCACGACCGGCGGTGCGCGGGGCGTCGGCCGCTCGACCACCCAGGCGGTAGTGACCGCCCTACTCACCATCTTTATCGTCAACTTCATCCTTTCGTCGCTGATGTTCCAGGGAACGGGGCAGGCTCTTCAAAAGGGGTTCTAGTTTGCGTCTGTTGCTCGTCGAGGACGAAATCGAGCTTGCCGAGCCGCTCAGTGAGCTTCTAGAGCGCGACGGCCACAGCGTTGCGCTCGCTTACGACGGCACCGGGGCCTGGGAACTTATCGCAAGCCAGACTTACGACCTCATCATTCTCGATTGGATGTTACCGGGAGTGCCCGGCATCGAACTCTGTCGCCGCCTGCGCGCCCTCGGGCAATCGGTGCCGGTCTTGCTACTCACCGCCAAAGACACCATCGACAACAAAGTCGAGGGCTTCGAGGCCGGGGCCGATGACTACCTGGTGAAACCCTTCGAGCTGCGCGAGTTGTCGGCCCGCGTCCGCGCTCTACTGCGCCGGGTCCCAGAAGTCGGCACAGAGCTGCAGGTCGGCGATCTGGTCCTCGATCAGCGCAACAAAGTGGCTCGCCGGGCCGGAAGGATCATCGACTTATCGGCCAAAGAGTATCAATTACTGGAATTTTTCATGGGTCACGCCGGTCAACTACTCACCCACGAACAAATCTTCGAGCATGTCTGGGAAGTTGGGCTGGAGCCGGCAAGCAACGTCGTCGCAGCCCAGGTCAAGCTCTTGCGGCGCAAGATCGATAAAGATACGCAGATGGCATTAATCCACACAGTTTACGGTCAGGGTTATCGCTTCGGGGTGCTATGAGTCTGGAAAAAATCAAGAATGAAGCTGGGCAGCCATCGGCTTCAGCACCATCGTCTCCCAGATGACCACGGTGCCGAGCAGCTTTTGAACTTGATGGTTTTGGGCTTGAACCTGGGCTGACAGTTCCTGAAATTGCCGGGTGAGGGTATAGGCTTTCAACTTGTTTGCAGCCGCGTTACTCATCTGTCACTCCTGAAGTTACCTGCCTGATGAACTTATAGTCCCCCGGCTCGGGGGCTTGAAAGTAAAGTGGGCGTAAAGCCTCGAACAAGTAAAAGTAGGGGTCGGCACATTCCTGAGGTGTCGTTCGGATTATCACCACTTCTGCAAGACTGGGAGTGAGGATAGAGAGGCATGTGTAATGCGCATCGCCATCATCGGCTGCGGTTATGTCGGCACGGCGGCAGCCCGCTACTGGCGCGAGAAACTGGGCTGGACTGTGACGGCCACGACGACCAGACCTGAGCGGCTTCTTGAACTCGAAGCCGTCGCAGATCGGGCTTTGGTCGTGCATAGCTCCGACTTGCAGGCCCTCACAGCTGCCATACAGGATCAGCAAGCCGTGTTGCTGAGCGTCGGGGCACCACACTTTTCGGCTTACGAGCAGACCTACCTGCAGAGTGCAAAGCAATTGATCACAGCTCTCAAGTCGGCTCCCACGGTACGCCAACTGCTCTACACAGGCAGCTACGCCGTCTACGGAGACCGGGACGGAGCCTGGGTCGATGAATCTTCTGCGCTTAAACCCGCCAACCGCAACGCCGAGATTTTAGCTGAGACCGAGCAGGTATTGACGCTGGCGGCCAGTGGATGCGATGTCTGTGTATTGCGCCTGGGGGGCATCTACGGCCCTGAGCGCGACCTGATGGACATCTTTGGCTGGGCTGCCGGTACGACTCTGCCTGGAGACGGCTCAGACTACAGCAATTGGATTCACCTGGCAGATATTGTCGGTGCGCTCACTTTTGTACTGGAGCAGCGGCTCACGGGCGTTTTCAATCTGGTGGGCGATGACCCGTTGACCAGACGTGCGCTCCTGGAATACCTGTTTCGTCTGCACAATCTGGACATTCCAAATTGGGACGGCATTGCTGCTTCGCCTCGGCCTTACAACGCACGGGTCAGCAACGCCAAAATCAAAACCGCCGGCTACCAGCTACGCCACGCGCAAATCTGAAGCGCTCCACACCAGGCGCGCCGCAGTTCCTTGAAATTTCCCAATACTCTATCTACTGGGGTAGCCGAAGTTAGCACTCTAGACGGGGATAGGTGAAGGTCAGCAGCACCTAATATGTGTTCAGGAAATGAATGATTCTGCTAGGAGCAAATCGATGGCTTTCGAACCGCGCAATGACATCAACAGCGCCGAGATCAATGGACGTGACCGCAACGCTTTTCTGTTCGGCTTCACCCCGCAGGCAGAAATCTGGAATGGTCGCCTGGCCATGATCGGCTTTGTCGCTTACTTACTTTGGGATCTAGCTGGCTACAGCGTCGTACGCGATGTGCTCAACATCGTCGCTCGCTAATTAAACGCAATTTCAATCCCTCGTCAAGACGCTTAGTGCGGGGACAGGGTTAGTCAGGCCGACTCCAGGTTGAGAGCCGGTACTTATCTGAAAAGCCGTCAGGATCAGTTTTGATCCTGACGGCTTTTAACTGGTTAATCAGGCATGCATCAGAACCATCCAACTGTCTTTCTCGGGTCGGACTGAGTGTTCAGCCGGTTATCATTCTCAGCTGAGTTCGTGTGCTAAATATCTACAGTTTGTGGGCTGGTAGTGGGCTGAGTATACTTTTTGCATGGATATGCAAATGACCTTGCGGCCCGCCCAGCGCCAGGCCCTGCTTTATGAGGGTGGCCCCCTCGGCATCTCGGCGGTGCCCGGTAGCGGCAAGACTTTTACACTCGAAGCCCTGATTGCGGAGTTGATCCTCAAGCGCGGGATACCGGCAGACCGCATCGGTGTCTTTACTTACATGCGTTCCTCGCGGGCCAACCTGACCAACCGAATTAACCAGCAACTGATGCACCACGGGGTCAGCGGTCGGCTCGAAGCATTTACCCTCCATTCGCTTGCCTTGAAAGTGCTGCAGCAGTTTCCGGCTCGCTCCGGGCTTGAAACGATCGATGTGCTTGAGGGCTATGAACAAGAGCGCTTTATCAGCCGCCTGACCCAGGCCTGGCTGCGCAATAACCCGCGCATCTGGGAGCCCCTGTTGCCCACGGGTGGCGAAGCCTTCCAGGCAGCCCGCAACCGGGCCAGCTTCGCCCGCGGATTCAAGTCAATGTGCCGCGAGGTGATTCGTGCGGCCAAAAACTACCGCCTGCCGCCAGGAGCAATCCAGGCCCAGGAAGGTTTTTTGCCCTGGGCACTGTCGATCTACAGCAGCTATCAGTTTGAACTCAACCGGACCGGCAAGCTCGACTACGACGACCTCGGCTGGCGGGCTGTCGATCTGCTCGAACAGGACGAACAGAGCTGCAACTTAGTTGGCGAGTGGTACGACTATCTTTTCGAGGACGAGTCCCAGGACAGTTCGCCTCTACAAGAGCGCCTCCTGCAACTCTTGAGCGCACGCACCGGGAATCTGGTTCGGGTCGGCGACCCGAACCAGAGCATCATGAGCACCTTCACGACTGCCGAGCCGCGCTTTTTTCGTCGCTTTTGCCAGAAGAGCCGACCGGTCCTCCTCGAAGAGTCAAGCCGCAGTGCTCCGATGATCATTGCGCTCGCCAACGCCCTGGTCGATTGGGCCACCCTCGACCACCCCAATCCTCAACTGCGCAGTGCCCTCGTCGCCCAACACATCAAACTGGCCACCACCGGTCCTGCCAACCCGCTCGACACAGAAGCAGCGATTCACTTTGAAGTCTTCACAGGCCAACCCGAGCAGGAAATGGCAGCCGTCGCCGAGCAGGCAGCGGCGGCCCTGGCAGAGCGTCCCGGCCACAGCTTCGCGGTACTCGTCAGCACCAACGAACTGGGAGCACGCCTCCTGCAGACACTCCAGAGCCAGAATGTCCGCGTGCAGGACCTATTGCGCAGCAATCCGACTCAGCGCGAACTGATCGATCGCCTGCGCCTCATTACCGAATTTTTTGCCCAACCGGCGGCCTCGCCGCGCCTCGCGGCGGTGTTTGCCGTGCTTGCTCCCTGGGCCGGTCTTACCCGCCAGGAAGCAGCAAGCCACCAGGACTGGCTGCTGCGTGCCCACCCTGAGGACCTGCTGTTTCCAGCCTTCGGCGCAAAACTGACCCTCGATCGCAGTATCGAAAATAAAGAGGCCGTCCTGAAAGTGCTCAACGTATTGAGCGGCTGGCTCAGCACCGCTCGCCGTCCCTGGTCGGAAGTGCTGCGCCTGGTAGTGCAGACGCTCTACCGAAGCGGTGGCGAAATTTTTCTTGGAAACTACGTGGTCGATCAGCTCGAACGGGTGCTTGGGGAAGCGCCTGCCGCCGACTGGCAGGAAATAGCAGACGAAATTCAGTCGATCCTGGACGGTTCACTGAATAACCTGCCGTCGGAAGCTTTTTCGTTTGCGCCCGAACCAGGAGCGGTAACGGTGACCACGACTCACCGTGCCAAGGGCCTCGAATGGGATGAGGTCTTCTTAACCGGGCTCTCAGCCTACGAATACCCAGTGCTGCGCGAAGACCGGCCGGTCGGGCTGTACTTTCTTGAAGGCATGGACATGCGAGCCGAGGCACTCTCTGAACTAAAGGCCCTGGCCCGTCTGCAAAAACGCCGCTCCTCGGCGACCGAGCAGGCGTTTTTAGACCTGGCGGCTGAGAAGTTGCGGTTGCTTTACGTAGGTATCACCCGTGCCAAGCGGCGCCTGGTCCTCTCAGTGGCGAGCCGCGACCTCTTCAACCGTGAGCAGAAGGCTTCCCGGCTGCTCAGCAGCCTTCAGCACTTCGATAGCCGCAGTAGTCGCAACACCCCAACGGATCGTCGTTGAACCGAGCTTCATCCACCTGCTTCGGGGTCGCAGCGAAGTTTCCTGACCCCACACAATTCGACCCCCTGGAGTCACCGGTCTCGCTCGCCAAATCATCGACTCTCGGCATGACACAAAAAAGGACGGCCGAAGCCGTCCCCAGTCAGAAGAATTACGGAGTCTGTTAGTCGCGGCTGCCGCCGCCAAAGATGCGCAAGAAAGCGAGGAACAGGTTCAAGAAGTTCAAGTAGAGGCTGAGTGCAATCTGTCCAGCCGTCTCATTGAAGCGATTGTCCTTGGCCCGATTCAGGTCGTAGGCGGTAAAGCCCGTGAAGACGACCACGGTGATCCAGGAGATGACCAGGTCCGTGACCGGTGAGCGTAGCCAGAAGATGTTCAGCAGCGACGAGATAACGATCCCGAGCATCGCCATAAACAGGATGCTGCCCCAGTTGCTCAGATCTTTCTTGGTCGTCCAGCCGTAGATGGCAGCCGCACCAAAAGTGGCACCTGCCGAAGCGAGGGCCTTGAGCACCACACCCTGACCCACAGCATCGGCAAGGTAAATCGCGGCGATTGGGGCGAGCGTGAGACCAGTTAAACCGGCATAGACAAAGAGCAGAACTAGCGAGAGATTTTCGGCGTCCTTAGACCAGGAACGTACAGTGCCAATCGCCAGAATCAAGCCGAGCTGCACGATCAAAAGCGGCCAGAACCAGGCAGAAATTCCAGGCAGACTCGACGCCCACCAGGCGACAGAACCGGTCAGGCCCAGGGAGATACCCATTGCGGCAAAAGCACCGGGGAGATTGGAGGCGCGCAGTGACCGCTGTCCATCCAGCCCGGCGGAGTCACGAATACTGTACATTGATGGCTTCCAAAAGATGTTCTTTACAAATTCTAACATTATTGCCAGGAGTGCATGGGTACTCCCCCGGAGAGAACCGGAGCGATGGTAGCCTCAGAAACATGTCACTTACCGTCGCCACCTGGAACGTCAATTCGATCACGGTCCGCCTGCCCCAGGTGCTCGCCTGGATAGAGCAGCACCAGCCCGATGTCCTCTGCCTGCAAGAAACCAAGATTCCCGACGACCGCTTCCCAGCCGCCGCCATCGCCGCTGCCGGTTACGAGGTCGCCTTTTACGGCCAGAAGTCCTACAACGGCGTTGCCATCTTGAGCCGCCTCCCGCTGACGAATATCCGCACCGGCCTACCAGGCGATACGGAGCAATCCCAAAAGCGGCTGATCGTCGCCACCATCGCCGGCATCGAGATTGTTAACGTCTACGTGCCCAATGGTTCAGAAGTCGGTTCTGAAAAATTTGCCTTCAAGCTTGCCTGGCTCGACCGGCTGCACAGCTATTTAGACCGCGACTTCCCACGCGAGGCGGCAGTGCTAATTTGCGGCGACTTCAACATTGCGCCGGAGGAGCGCGATGTGTACGACCTCAAAACCGTCGAGGGCAAAGTGCTTTTTCACCCCGATGAGCACGCGGCGCTCGAGCGCATTCGGCAATGGGGGTTTGTCGATTGTCTGCGCCTGCACCACGGGCAGGGCGGTCTTTATAGCTGGTGGGACTACCGGGCAGCTGCCTTTCGCCGCAACCTCGGCATGCGCATCGACCATATCTGGGTCAGTGCTCCCCTCGCCGCATCCTGCACCACCAGCTGGATAGACACCGGTCCACGCGCCCAGGAGCAACCCTCAGACCACACACCGGTAGTCGCTACTTTTGAACTCGCCTAAGGATAGACGTAGATTTCGGGCAACTGCGAAGCACCCTCAACGCGGATCGGGTCCAGGTCGTACACCGCCGTAGTCGGGAAACGACTCACGACTACCAGGGCGTTAAAAAGCTGGATAAGGACAGCGAGTAAAATCAAACCGTGCAAGACCGAATCAATCCATCCAGTTCGGTCTTCTGGCCTGCGATCATAAATCATGATACACACCAAACCTGATAAGACTGTTATGCCCCGTCCTGTCTGCCTCACCAGCATTTTTGTAAAAATTGCTACAGTTAACTGAGTAGTTCATCACACTCAGCGCAATGGACTGCCATGATGGTGCACCAGATACCAGTCGCTACCGAGGCGCTCGAACAGGTTGGTTGCCATCGACTCCGCTTTGACCGTCTGTCGTCCGAGTACCTGGGATACTTGCTCAACGAGCACGATGTAGGCAAGGTTGCCGTGCACTTCGGTGCTGAGGATTTCGGTATCGATCTCGATGTAGGCGGTATTGCGAAAGATCTGTTCCCAGGAAAGACGAATAGCAGCCCAACCGCGCAATGCCCGGCGGCCGGGATGAATACAAAGGCACCCCGAACCCTGAGACCAGACCCGATCCATCGCCTCGATATCTTTTTTCTCGAAAGCACGATAGAAAGCTTGATTTGCGGCCAGGATTGCTTGTGCTGTCATCAATACACCGACGTTCGCCAGATCCCAGTACAGCAGAGCTCCCTCAGTCTAGCGGTTTGAAAAAACCGCTTCAAGCGAGCGATTTTTTGTAAGCGGCGATCGTCTCATCGGTGCATCTTTTCCAGCTAAACAGCTTCGCACGCGCTTGTGCTTTTGCAGACAGTTCAGACCACAATCTGGAGTCGCTGTACAGTTTGAGCATCGCATGACACATTGCTTCTATGTCCGTTGGCGAAACCATGAAACCGGCATCGCCAACCACCTCCGGCAGAGAGGTAGTGTTTGAGGTAATGACCGGAACGCCGCATTGCATCGCTTCCAGAGGGGGCAGGCCAAACCCTTCATAGAGGGAGGGATAGATGAATCCAAGGGAGCCGCTATAGAGAGGGGCTAGATCTGGGTCAGCGACATACCCCGGCAATATTACGCGGTTTTGTAGACGCGGGTTGTCGAAGAAAGCCTTCAGCACAGTCTCTTTGTAGTTTTCTTTGGACCCACCAACCAGCACAAGGTTCAAATCATCGATCTGTTGCGATTCGACTAGTTGGGAAAATGAACGGATGATCGTTTCAAGGTTCTTGCGACGTTCGAGCGTGCAGAGGCTGAGGAAGTACGGCGCATCCGGCACGCCGTAGCGCTGCCGAACTTCACGCACCTTCTCAGGGTCTGTGCAGGGATAGAAAAGTTCGGAGGCAGCCAGATAGATGACGAGAACCTTGTCCGGATCTATTTTTTTTGTATAGTTACAGAGATCATTTTTGGTTGCCTCGGAGATACAGATGATCCAGTCGTCTTGACCCAGCTCGTCGATGACGCCCTTCAGAAAATGGTTCTCGAAGCCAAACTCTTTACCATGGAGGATTGGAATCAGGTCGTAGACCGTGTGAAAACGCACGACTCTTTTTTCTCTCATCACCTGGGTCGGCACTTTCGAATAGGTAAAGTGCACAATATCCATTTTGCACAGTGCCTGCAAATCAAGCGGATTGGTGTCCGCCGCTCCTACCGTCAACACGCGATGTAGGATTTGCCGGGCTATCTTCAAAGGCAGCTTTTGAATTACAGATTCTTCACCATTTTGAATACGATTACTGATGCTGAGCAGAAGCGTGCCCATCGAGTCCGCAAGTTGCATAGAAGCAGGCGTCTTCAAGTATCTGTACTTACTGAAGACCTGATTGCCCTGCAAATAACCAGGCACATACTTCCAGTGTTGGGTTGCGCAGAAGGATACTGCACACTCAGGAGAGGCTACCAGTCCGTAAGCAATAGTTTCTACCGTCCGGTAGATGCCGGTGCGCGCCGCAGGAAGATGGTGCCCAAGGCCCAGCATCGAGATGTCGAAAGCAACTTTCATCACGTCGATCTCCGATTTCTTCCCAGTTGTAGGCTTTTCACAAGTTCTTCCTGATTCATACAAATCACTAAAAACGGGATTTCAGCAACGACACTTTTACAGTCCGCCTCACACTGCCCATCCGAGAAGCAACGACGAGTCAACAGCATTCTGGAGCTTCACCTTTTACTGAGCAGACGTTGGTAACCAGCGACCGTTCTATTAATGAACAACATGGCGGATTAAGTGCCAAGGGAGGTTTTGTACGCTTGAATTGTCTTAGATGTGCAGTCTTTCCAACTAAACAACCCCGAGCGCAAGAGCGCGCTGGCTGCATACTTATGCTGGTAAATTGGGTCACGATAAAAGTGCATGATTTCTTGGCACAAACCATCTTCGTCGTGGGGGTCGAGCATGATCCCTGCATCTCCCACTACTTCCGGTAGGGAGGAGGTGTTCGACGTAATAACCGGCGTCCCGCACTGCATCGCTTCAAGCGGTGGCAAACCAAAGCCTTCATATAGTGAGGGGTATACGAATACGAGTGCACCGCTGTAGAGAGCAGGAAGGTCTTCGTCCTCCACGAAGCCAGTAGTAATGACCCGCGTGTTCATCGCTCCAAGCGAATTCAACTGATTGAAGATCTTTTCATCTTTCCAGCCTTTGCCACCAGCAAGGACCAAATTCAAGTCATCGACTTTTTCTTGTTGAATCAGTTTTAAGAAGGAGCGAATTGTGTGATCGATATTCTTCCTTGGCTCAAAGGTGCATAAGCTCAAAACGTAAGGGCCTTGCGGTATTCCATACTTTCTACGGACTCTCGCAATTTCTGTACTATCCTTGCAGGGATAAAAAGCTTCGGATGCCGCCAATGGCGTGACAAACACTTTGTCGGGATCAACTCTGGATGTGTAGTTGCACAAGTCCTGCTTTGTTGTCTCCGAAATGCATAGTATCCAGTCATCTTTATCCAACTGATCAACAATTTGCTTCAGAGGATGATCCACCTGCGAAAAATATTGCGGATAGAGAATAGGTATCAGATCAAAAACAGTCAAGAACTTCACAATATTCTTGTTAGCGCGCACCTGCTCTGGTGCTGCAAAAAAATTCGTGTGAATTATATCGGCTTTAAATAGGCTCTTAATATCAACTTCAAAGGGTTGCGCTCTAAGACTCATCAGGAGTTTGTAACCTAACTGTCTTCTAATTTTTTTTTCTAAGAGCGACAATCCATTATGGTTGTCACTGTCTATTTCTGTCACAGTCCTTTCAAGGTCGCTTGCGATCGATGTTGCTATCCTTCCTCGCGTCGAAATGCATAGCTGAGCACTGGACATGTCAAATCTCGATTCAATGTACTCCAAAGCACCGCTCGCATACGTAAACGCACAAAAGCGTAGCTCACACTCCGACGATGCCAGCAGTTGCTCCGCTAGTTTATCTAATACGCGAAAAATACCAGTCTTGAATCCACCCCTGAGAGCAAGACCAGCGACAGATAAATCGTAGACAACTTTCATCGCTCAAGCCTATAACGAGCGTGTAAAACGGGCAACTTGCTAAGAGTTAGACTCATTTAGTTAAATCTTTAGGTCTCATTTCTCAAATACTTTGAAGCATCTATACGCAAAAATTAACCTCACATCTCCATAAACTAATGGCTATAACTTTTACTCTAATTCGTTGACTTCAGGGTCAACTTCTGTAGTTTAGTACATTAAAGCTAAATCAGTCTAGTGCAGCAAAGCCGAAAAGTGTACAGGTTTCAGGTGACCGCTGGTCATCTCATCATTACTGAAGACTACCACTGCGGCATCCGATCAGCCGAGAGCCTGCTGATACAAGTGGCACATGCATGGAACCTTCTGGTCAAACCGGAGCTCAGTGGCGCAACGAGGAGTCTTCTGTAGATAAGCTAATCGTAGGCAGCTTAGGATCTCTCATGGCATCAGTAGTAGGTGCTTCTCCCATCCTGCTATTCTCTAAATATTTTCCAGCCTCGCTGCACTAGGTCAGCGGCAGCATCAAGCGAAAGGTACTACCTTGACCGATGCAGACACAGACGACGTCGCCCCGGTGCAGACGGGCAATGCGGCGCACCAGGGCAAGCCCGATACCAAGCCCGCCGCTGCGGCGACATAGAGTGTCGTCTGCCTGCTGAAATGACTCGAAGATCAAAGTTTGTTTGTCTGGCGGCACGCCGACACCACTGTCGTTGACCTCGAAGACGAGGTAGTTGCGGTGCGCTTCGAGGATGCAGGTCGGGTGTTCGATGCACAGGTGCTCGCCGACCGCCGTCCAGACCCTGAGCAGTATCTGACCGCCGTCGGGTGTAAATTTTACGGCGTTGTTCAGCAGGTGTGCGAGTGCTCCGTCAAGCCCTGCATAATCGGCCGTGAGTCCCGCAAGTTGGGCTTCTATCGACAGCTGCAGCCGTTGGCATTTCTGTACAGCAAGTGCAGAGACCGAGCGTAGGGCAGAACGGGTCAGGTCCTCGACCGTACGACAACAAGGTTTCGGCTGCGCAAGTTCATTTTCGAGCACGAACAGTTCGAGGATGTCATCGATATGGTTCGAGAGCCGCCAGCCACTATCCCGGATCAACTGGGCGTATTGCGTCTGCTTGTCGCTCAAGGGTTCGCCGGAAGACAGCAGCAGATGAGCAGCCGTCAACACAGTATTGAGCGGGTTGCGCAATTCGTCAGAGACAAGATCGAGTACGTCAGCTGCGATCGTGCGAGCAGGATTACTCTCGCAAGTGCTGCGAGCAGAACCACCCGGTCCCGTTGCAGTCGATGGCTTAGAGAGAAAATTGCCGTCCAGTGACTGTGAAGTTTGTCCCATGCAGGCATGATCCGAGGTTTACTTCTTATTGACAATCAGGGAACCTACGGTTCTAAAACCGGGTAGAGGCACCAAATCAGTACATCTACGGGAATCTCAGTTTCAATACGCAAAGTTGAATGTGCGCTGACCGGCACAAGAGCAAGCACGCAGTGAGGAGTCATTGGCTAATCGCTTTGCTGGTCTGGAGTGGCCGCGAGCCGTTCGAGGCGAGCCTTCAAGGTTGTCAGTTCGGCGGCATCGGCATCAAATTTTTGCAGTTCGCTTACAAAATCGGCAACGCCCTGAAACTTGCGGTAGACCGAGGCAAAGCGCACGTAGGCCACTTCGCTCAGGGGCTGCAGGAGCGAGAGCACAATTTCGCCGATCTCGGCACTGGTCACCTCTCGGTTTGACCGCTGCTGGAGTTCGGCTTCAACATCATCTACTAGTTGTGAGATGCGCTCGGTGGACACGTCGGTTTTTTCGCAGGCAATCACCAGCCCGCGCTGTACTTTTGAGCGGTCAAAGGACTCGCGACGTCCGTTGCGCTTGATGACGACGATCGGCACAAATTCGATGCGCTCGTAGGTCGTAAACCGCCGCTTGCAGCGCTTGCATTCGCGCCGCCGCCGCACACTCGCACCCTCCTCGGCCAGTCGGGACTCGAGGACACGGTTGTCGGACCAGGTGCAGAAAGGGCAAAGCATATCTACCGTCTATTGAATCAGTTTCGGTGTCCTGTCAAGCTAGTTGCCGATGTTTTGTTGCAGAAGTTTACACCACTGCTGCGCCAGGGGAAACTCGGTGAACGGTATGGTCATTTTCCGTGCGCCGGGGAGGATGAGGTTGAGCACAATCGTGCCGGACTGAGTAGACGGCTGGTCAGGACTGGTGAGCTTACCACCCACGAGCAGTTGTACGGATTCGACTTCTTCGAGAGAAACGGTCTGTAAATTGATCGGGCCACTGCGGGTCGGAGGCCCCCAGACCAGTTGCCGGTC
>JANNPH010000021.1:0-9930 GCA_031399965.1 Gloeobacteraceae cyanobacterium SOY_34_metabat_159
GCCCAGACGAAGGTTACGGATGATTGTCATGCTCCGCTCTCTTTCGGACAGATCGACCGTTGCCACGCACTGTACCTGATGTCATGGTCGCATCACCATCGCAATGCCGTAGGGCCGAAGCACTCGCCATCCACGCTCCCGGCAACATCACGCGACCCGTGTCGGCAAATGCTTCGGCAACCGCATCTTTTTCGTAGTCAGCCTTGTAAATGCCAACGCTACGACAGAGGCAGCTCCTGTAGTCCAGGGGATATTGACCAGCATCAAGCCCGTCTAGAGGCTGCGGCCAGTCCTGGAACAAAACAGCCTTATGCCTGCCAGTGCTCGCTAAATTGTTGATATAGCTCCTGGTAGCGGGGCACCCAATCGGCAACCGGTTCCACCCGGCGTTTCAGGTGTACCAGCTGATGTGCCGCAGCTGCGACGGAAGTCTGTTGATAGCCGGCAGCTGCTAAAATCGCGGCTCCTGATGCCGGCTGGACCTCAGCTGGCAGCAAAAGTACACGCCTCAAAATACTGGCGCGGATTTGAAGCCAGAGTTCGCTGCGGGTTGCACCACCGACCACGAACACCTGGTCGCCAACTGGCATGTTCAACTGCATCAAACGCTCCAGGCCGAGGCGTTCGACAAAAGCAACGCCTTCAAGCAGGCCAGCATAAAAGCGTGGGTCCGCGTGGTTGAATTGGGGAAGACCACCCATAAAGTCAGCTCGGGCAATTGGAAAGCGTTCGCCCATGGCAAAGAGTGGATAAGCAGTGGAACCGGTTGGTACCAGAGTGCGTGCTTGACTCGCAAGTGCGTCCCAACGGTCAGCCGGGTAGTGATGGCTGAGAATAGCGCCACCACAACTGGAGGCGGCTCCCGGTAGCCAGAGTTCGCCATCGGGGTGCAGATGACTGTAAATAGCTCCGTCTGCGCTTGCAATCGGCTGCTTGCTCACGCCTTTAAAAATGAGCGTGCTGCCGAGGCTCACGCATACCTGGCCGGGGAACAATGCTCCACTGGCAATCTGGCCTGCCACCCCGTCGGTGCACCCGGCTACCAGCAGCACGGAACTTCCGAGTCCCCACCGCTCACTGAGCCTGCCGATGACGGTGCCAGGACGGACAACCTGCGGCAATTGCTCCCTTTGCACTCCGAGTGACAGGGCACGATCCCAGTTCCCCAGCACTAGATCGTATCCGCTTTTCAGGGCTGAGGTGTGGTCTGTGATTCCTGCCTCGGCCCCAAGCAGCATCAACAAATAATCGCCCGGATGGGTCAGCCGCCCTGTCTGCTGGGGCTTTTGGGAGAGCCACCACAACCAGTGGCTCAAGCCCCAACTTGCTGGAACCCCGAGCTTTTGTGCTTGCAGTGCACCCTGGCGATCGCTGTAGAGCCAGGCCGGGGTGAGCGGTTGTTTCCCTTCAAGGGCCAGTACGGTACCGGAAGTGCCTGTCACGCTCACCGCACCCACGGGTGAACGCAACTGTGGAATCAGCGCTTGCCACGACTGCTCGAGTGCTCGCTCCCACTGAGCCGGGTCCTGAATCGTGCCCTCGATTGGCCAACTGCAACCGGCCGTAGCCTGGGTGTGCCCAGACGCGTCGAGTGCCACGATCCGCAGTCCTGAGCTGCCCAGGTCAACGCCGATAAAGATTGGGGATTGAGATAGCATAGAAGAGTGCCAATGAACCGAGAACTACCATGGGATTTTTCGATTCAGACATTGTTCAAAAAGAAGCGCAAGCGTTCTTCCAGGAATACCAGGAGTTGATGCACGTTGGCAGCAACTATGGCAAGTTCGACCGGGCGGGTAAGCAACTGTTTATTGAGAAAATGGAAGAATTGCTCGATCGTCAGCGCATCATGCTAAAGCGCATGGAACTGTCGGATGACTTCATGGCGCAGATGGCGATGAAGCAGATGCAAGACCAGCTGAATGGTTTCGGCATCACCCCGCAGCAAATGTTTCAGCAAATGGAAGCCACCCTCGAACAGATGAAAGCTCAGGTTCAAGACTGATATGCCCGTGCGCAAACTGACAAAAGGCCAACAGGCAGTGCTGGAAATTCTGGAGAGCACGCGTCGGCCGCTGTCTGCCCAGGACATTTATCTAGAGTTGCGCGGCACTGAACACGAAGTCGGCCTGGCCACTGTTTATCGTTCGCTCGAAACTCTGCACAACGCCAGCCGTGTTCAAATTATCGATGTGCGCGGCAACCAGTCGCACTATCTCATCGGCCAGACAAGCCATAGCAAACATCACCTGATCTGCTTGAACTGTAAGCAGGTCGTACCGCTCGATCATTGCCCGGTCGGCGCTCTGGAGACGCACCTTTCCGAGGACCACCAGTTTCAAATCTCCTACCACGTGCTCGATTTTTATGGCACCTGCGTCGAATGCCGTCCGTTGGCTGGAGTTTAAGTAAGTTTCATGATAAAAACTCCGCCGGCCCTCGTCTGGCACCGCCGCGATTTGCGCCTCGCAGACAATCCGGCTCTCAATCGGGCTCTTGATAGTGCTGAGCAGGTGCTCGGAGTTTTCATCATCGATCCGGATGTTATCCATTGGGAAGACACGGCTCCGGCGCGTGTTTACTTCCTGCGCGAATCGGTCCTCGAACTGCAGCAGGCCTACGCAGCGATTGGTGGACGGCTGGTGATCCGGTTGGGTGAGCCGGTCGAGCAACTGGTGCGGCTGGCAAAGTCGGTCGAGGCCGGGTTTCTGTTTTTCAATCAGGATATTGAGCCCTACGCGAGAGCACGCGACGCCAGAGCCCACGAAGCGCTCGAAGCGCTCGGCATCCGCGTCTATAGCTGCCCGGAAGTGCTATTGCATCAGGCAGATGAAGTCCGCACTCAGCAGGGCAAAGTTTACACCGTATTCACCCCGTTCTGGCGTCAGTGGGTAGCTCGTCCAAAGCCAAAGCCCTTCGAGACACCGGTCAAGGTTGTCTCTCCTGAGGTAGGGACGGAGGTTTTTCCTTCCCCCGCCGAACTGGGAAAACCTTTCACACAAAAACTACTGGTTACACCTGGTGAAAAAGCGGGCCGAGCCTTGCTCGACCAGTTTTGCCTAGAGGCGCTCTACAGCTACAACGATAGGCGCGATCTACCGAGCCATGCCGGTACTTCACTGCTCAGTGCCCATCTAAAGTTTGGCACCGTCGGTATCCGCGAGGTCTGGCAGCGCACTCAGCAGAGTTGGAAGCTGGCCCACACTGACCACCAGCGGCAAAACTTGATGGTCTGGCAGCAAGAATTGGGCTGGCGCGAATTTTACAAATACGTGCTCTACCACTTTCCGCACCTGGCAGAAGGGCCTTTCCGGCGCGAATTTGTTCACTTTCGCTGGGACGAAGACCGCGAACGCTTCGAGCGCTGGTGTCAGGGCGAGACCGGTTATCCGTTCGTCGATGCAGCGATGCGGCAACTCAACACCGTCTGCTGGATGCACAACCGGGTCCGCATGGTAGTTGCCAGTTTCCTCTGTAAGGACTTGCTCCTTTCCTGGCAGTGGGGTGAACGCTATTTCATGTCAAAACTGGTCGATGGTGACCTCTCCGCCAATAATGGCGGCTGGCAGTGGTCAGCCTCGGTCGGTACCGACCCCAAGCCGCTTCGCATCTTCAACCCGAATACTCAGGCGGCTCGCTACGACTCTCAGGCCGAGTACATCCGCACCTGGCTTCCAGAGCTGGCTACAGTCGAGCCTGCCCTGCTCGTCAACTCCGAACGCTTCGCGCCGCTCCTGCGGGTGCGTTGCGGCTACCCCGAGCCGATTGTCGATCACAAGCGTCAGCAGCAGGTCTTTAAAGAGCGCTACCGTGCGATAAAAGCACCAGCCGGCGTACCCGAAGCAGAGTCTACTGATTAGGTCCGCCTGACCCGAATGCCTCACAATGGTCATAAGGTAAAGCAGTCCTACACAATTCGCAGCAAATCTGCTAAGAATGGAGACAGTAGCGTGGAATTTTTGCGACAGGCGGTATCCCTGCCCGAGCAGAGCCAGTTTTTATGGCAGACCCACCCCCATTGTTGATGGCTGCGACGGTAAGTGAGCTTGCTCTGTCGTGGCCGGAGGTCGCTTTCAGGCTCGTTGTAGTCCTGCTTCTGGTCTTCTTGAACGGCTTTTTTGTCGCGACTGAATTTTCTCTAGTCTCGGTTCGTCGGACGCGCATCGACCAGCTTGTCGAGGAAGGCAACAGAGCAGCCCTCGCTGTGCAACGCTCTCAAAAGCAGCTCGACCGCTACCTCTCTGCGACCCAACTCGGTATTACGATCGCTTCACTTGCGCTCGGCTGGATTGGTGAAAGTGCAATCGCTGCTCTGATAGACCCGCTGCTCTCACAGATCCCGGCCCTGTCTACGCCGGCTGCTATCCACACGATCAGTGCCGCTGTTGCCTTCTTTCTGCTCACCTATTTGCACATCGTGCTCGGTGAACTTGCCCCCAAGACCCTGGCCATCCTCTATCCTGAGCGGACTGCCCTTGTCGTCTCGCGGGCCAACGAGATCTTCTTTGCGCTATTCGCTCCTTTTTTGATGCTGCTGAACTGGTCGTCGTCCCTGGTGCTCCGCGCCATCGGTGTGCGCGGAGCGATTAATTCGCACAACAACCCAATGGGTGCCGACGAGTTGCAGCTGCTGATTTCCTCCAGTACACCGGGATCGCTCGATAAAGGCGAACAGGAACTGCTCGAAAACGTCTTCGAGTTCGGCGATGCCGTGGCGAGCGACGTCATGGTGCCCCGTACTTCGATCGACGCTATCCCGCTCGGCTCGACTATCAAAGAGGTATTCGCCGAGGTAGCCGAGAGTGGGCATTCGCGCTATCCGTTCTACGAGGACTCCCTCGACACGGTGCTGGGCATGGTTCACATCAAAGACTTGATTACCCGTCTGGCCCAGGGCGAGTTGCAGTTTAGCGACGACATTGAGCCTCTCGTGCGCCCCATCCAATTTGTGCCCGAGAATAAGCGCATCAGCGAACTCCTGACCCAGATGCAGCGCGAACGACAGGCAATGGTCATCGTCGTCGACGAATTTGGCGGCACTGCCGGTCTACTCACCATCGAAAACCTGCTCGAAGAACTTGTCGGCAACATTGCTGACGAAGGCGAGCAGCCTCCGGCTGAAATCGTGATGCTCGATGAACGCACAGCCCTCGTGCAGGCCCAAACCGACCTCGAAGACGTCAATGAGCACCTTGATCTTGAACTACCCCTCTCGGACGAGTACAAAACCCTGGGTGGCTTCTTGATGTACCAGCTGCGCAAGGTGCCTGAACCGGGCGAACAGTTTATCTTTGAAAACCTGGAACTGACAGTACTGGAGATGGAAGGGCCGCGCCTCGAACGCATTCGCCTCGCCCGTCGTACTCAAGAGGAATTAGATATTCTCGCGCAAGAAACGACCAAATCCTCAAGCCGTGTCGAATCTTAAAAGAAAGCGAATTTAAGTTAGACATTGGGGTCTAATTTCTTCTGTCGCATCAAAAATTTACCTCGGTATCGTATAAAACACGAAGCGGGTTCTGGGTGCCGATGCTAACTTTGAAACATAGTTCATAGTTCCACGAGCAGTCGAGGCTGAAGCACCCGCTGCACTGGGACTTGTGCCATCACAGGAGGCGATTATGCAGTTTGCCATCCACGGAAAAAATATTGAAGTAACCGATGCAATCCGCGACTATGTGAGCCAGAAGTTAGAGAGGGTCTTCTCGCACTTTGATCAGATCACAATGGGTGTCGATGTTTACCTGTCTGTTGCCCGCAATCCACGCATTGCCCGCTGCCATTCAGCAGAAGTAACAGTGCAGGCAAACGGTACCATTATTCGAGCCGAGGAAGAAACAGAAAATCTCTATGCCAGCATCGACCTGGTTGCCGACAAGTTGCATCGGCAAATGCGCAAGTACAAAGAACGAATACAGAAAAAACCAAAGCCTAAAACTGCCCTGGCCGTCGTCGGACAGGCACCAATGAGCGTTCCTGACAGCGAACGTGCACCCACCCTGCCCAAGGAAGTTGTACGCACCAAGTACTTTGCGATGCCGCCCATGGCGACTGAGGATGCTCTTGAACGTCTGGCCCTGGTTGGTCACGATTTCTTCGTCTTCCGCAACGTTGAAACCGGGGATATTAACGTGCTCTATGCACGAAACCACGGCGGCTACGGTGTGATCGTTCCCCGCTAGTCTTCGCTTAAATAAGCGCGGTTCTAACTAAGAACCGCGCTTATTTACTTGCAGAACAAGAGTCATTTAAGTTGGAGTTGCTGCCGCCCTACACCACCGGCAAGACATCAGCTAAATCAACGCGTGGTGCGTGTCCCCAGAAGGCTTCAAGCTGATAGAATCCCCGCTCCTGCGGCATCATGATGTGCACGATCACATCGCCGTAGTCGGCCAGAACCCAGCTGCCCTCACCGACGCCCTCGGTGCGTACGGGACTGCGGTCAAATTCTACTTTCAATCTTTCTTCAATCGAACTGCCAATAGCGCGCACCTGGGCACGCGACTTACCGGTAACGATCACAAAGTAATCAGCCAGGATTGAGACCTGACCAACCTGCAGAACAATAATATCCTCGCCTTTTCGGTCGTCAGCGGCGTGGACAGCAGCGATTGCCAGATGCCTGGCGGAGTCGTCGTCGATCAACAAAGCGGTGTCTGCTCCTGTATGGTTGATAGCGCCCAGTTGCGGGTCAGCAACGTGCGCGGATGAATCGAGCGGCGGCTTTCGATTAGTTCCAGGATAGTCTGCTCAGAACCGACCAGAACGGCCTCGATTAAGCTGCGCTCGGCTGCCTGCCGTACAAGGGCAACCTCTTCTCCCCGGCGCGTCGGTTCGGTCCAGTCGGCGACGTAGAGTATCTGGCTGAGGACATCCATGGTGGCCTGACCGAGGGTGTGGTTGGCGATTGCCGCGAGGACAACTCCATCCGTCTCGCCAAAAAGCTCGGTGGCCAGGGCAGCACTGACCTCAGCATGCAGCAGATGTGGTGCTTTTTGCTGATAGATATCGACCTCGACGCCCAGGCGTTGCGCCTCGCTCAGCAACTTTTGAGGGGCGAAATATTTGGCAAGGTCGTGCAAAAGGCCGGCCCGCGCTGCCAGTTCCGGCGGTGCGCTGTAACGCTCAGCAAGGGCAGTGGCTGTCTGCTCGACCCCCAGGATGTGTTCGAGCCTTTTGGGGGGAACATGCTCGGCGAGCCAGTCGAGCACTGGCGTACGCCAGGACGCTTGCAGTACTGGGCTGAGCATAGACCACCACGAGATTCCACTCCAATTCTAGCTTCAGCGCTCGGGCTCGCAGGCGCTCAGGTCGTAAAAAGCGGTGCCCAGGAACGCTCCCAAAAGCGGAAAGGCCAGGGAGTAGAGCCCAAGGGTGATCAAGATCTGCACTGTGAAGCGCGTCAACAGACTCAGAGCGCTGTTGCCGACGATGAGACTACAAATCAGGCCACTGCCGGTCCAGCAGATGAGCGGCCAGGCAACTAAAAGCACCAGGACCAGGGCTACCATGAGTCGCAGATGCCCGCGGGTCAGTTGCCAGCTGCGCAACAGACCGCGAATACCGCCGATGTCGTGAACGGCGATTGCTGGCAGCACAGCCAGGCTACGGGCCAGTAGCCAGAGACAGAAGCAGGTTCCGGTCGCGCCGAGTAAAAGTGCTTCAACGCTTCTTAAAGGTGGGGCCAGGCGCAATGCCGTCAGCGGGAGAACAGTCAGCGCCGCTCCCCAAAAGAGCGATTGACTGATGCTGCCGAGTCGGCCGAGGACGGTCTGCCGATTCTGCCAGAACGGGTAAGCCTGGCCAACGTAGACGTAGTACGTCCAGCGCTGGACACTCAGTAAAGGTAAAAGCCAGGCCCCGGCACCAAGGGCCAGCAGGCAGCTACTAAAGCCAAGGGCACAGTTGAAGAGTGTGGGCCTGGTCAGCAGCGAGGCTATCACCTGAGGTTTGGCCGTCGAGAGCGCCGTGGCCAGTTCGCCAATTGCCTCAGGGCGACCGCCGAAGATTGTGGCTGCCCAGAGGATGACTGCCGAGGCGAGCACGCTGCCCAGCAGCCACAAGTAGCCCGACAAACTCATCAGGGCAAAGTTCCGCCATTCTTCCGAGGCGATGCGTAGGGCAGTAAAAGCAATGTCCCAGAGCGACAGCGAAGCCATGCGCAAGGAGTGGTCCGGTGGCTCGGGAACGGCTATCGCGGCATCGCGGTCAAGGGGCGGTAAAAAACCAGGTCCCTGGGGAGTGTAGGTTTCATTTCCAAAGGTGCCGCTATCTGTGAAGCCAGCCTGGGCGCAGCTTTTGAGGCCACTGTCCGCGAAACGGCGCACGCGCGGGTCAGGAAAGCGCAGCAGCCGGCGATAGACTGAGACAGCCGCATCCACCTGGCGATTTTGCAAGTAAGCAGAAGCGAGCCACATCAAAACACGGGCCTCGTTGGGGGAAGCGTAAGCGGCTTCCTCGAGCCTGCGCACCGCACCCTCAAAGTGCCCCAACTGAAACTCAGAAATTCCCTCTTCAAACGCAGTACCGATCCGCGCGAAGGCGCCCGAGAGCAGTTTTGCCATCCGATACACCTGCCTGGTCGCGCTCATGCACCGAGCGCTTAGGATAAGAGTGCCCAAATGTTTGCTCAAGCTTCAGAAGGGATCATGATGTTTGTACCCCCACACCGTCCATGACTGAGACTCGTCTACAAGGGGCCGTCCGGCGCAAAGAATTTTTGCTTACTGCCGAAGTGATGCCTCCTAAAGGACCGGATGTGCGGGAATTTCTCGCCAAAGCCTCGCTTCTGAAAGAGCGCGTTCACGCCGTCAACGTCACCGACTCGAACCGGGCCGTCATGCGCCTCAGTCCGCTCGCCGCCTCCGTACTCCTGGCACAGCAGGGAATCGAGCCGATTTGC
The DNA here is from genome assembly GCA_031399965.1 of Gloeobacteraceae cyanobacterium SOY_34_metabat_159. Taxonomy (GTDB): domain Bacteria; phylum Cyanobacteriota; class Cyanobacteriia; order Gloeobacterales; family Gloeobacteraceae; genus JANNPH01. Next base: position 8,903 of record JANNPH010000021.1, read on the forward strand.
CAGCTTGCCTGCCGCGACCGCAACCGCATCGCCCTGCAAAGCGACCTGCTCGGGGCAGACGCTCTCGGCATCCACAACATCCTGGCGCTCACCGGTGACCCGGTCGCTTGTGGCGATCACCCGCAAGCGCGGCCGGTCTGCGACCTGGAGGCAGTGCGACTATTGAAGGTGATTCAGGCTCTCAATGGTGGTCAGGACTGTGCCGGACACGCTCTGAATGCACCGACCCGCCTCTTCTCAGGAGCAGCTGTCGATCCGCAAATTCCCAGCCTCGAAGGGCTCAAAACACGATTCTGGCGAAAAGTAGAAGCAGGGGCCCAGTTTTTCCAGAGCCAGCTCATTACCGATTTTGAGCGCCTCGACTGGTTTATGCACGTCCTCGGTCGTCCGAGCGACCGGCCGGTGCTTGCGGGTATCTTTTTACTCAAGTCGGCCAAGAATGCTCAGTTTATCAACCGCACCCTGCCAGGCGTCCAGATTCCCCAGGCAACCATTGACCGGCTCGAATCCGCTCCAGATCCGCTTCTAGAGGGGATGGTAATTGCGGCTGAGCAAGTGCGCGTCGCTAAAGAGCTGTGCGACGGCGTACACCTGATGGCGATTCGCAAAGAAGAGGTGATCCCTCAAATCCTTGATCTAGCAGGTATTGGTCCGCTGGCTGCGCTCTAGGATCCGAGCCTTCCTGGGTACACTCTCGTGGTACGATGACCCCAACTTTTGACCTGATAGAACATGGGTTGCCTCTCAAAACGGCTACTGACCCTGGCCATCATCGCCGGTTGTGGGCTCGGGGTTCCAGCCCAGGCCGCACCGAGCATTCAGAGCTTGCAGATGCAGAGCTCTTCGATGCAGCAAAAACTGCTCAACACGCGCAAGCAGACCCAGCAACTGCGCCGCCAGGAAAAGGCCGCCCGCAACCAGTTGGGGGCGATCCGTCAAAACCTGAACTTTACAACAACTCGGCTGCAGGACACCCGTTTTCGGCTTTCGGTAGCCCGTACCCGGCTGACTTTTCTAAACCGCGACCT
>JANNPH010000025.1:0-10559 GCA_031399965.1 Gloeobacteraceae cyanobacterium SOY_34_metabat_159
CTGTTGTGCCTCGTAGCCCAGGCCGCGCACTTGCTCGGTAAGTGCCTGCAACTGGGTGCGTAGAGGCTCCCCGAAGGCTCCTTGCAGCTGCCTTTCAAGGGTTTCAACGGCGAGGGCGACAGGCGGGATGTCAACTTCGAGCTGGGCACTTTGTCGACGGGCGCGTTCGAGGGCTTCCGCCCGGCTCTCTGCCCACCGCCAGCGGTCGAGTTCGGAGCGGGCCATGGCGTGGTCTTTCTCGTCGTAGGCGATGAGCTGAATTTCCTGGAGCACTGAGGCGAGTTGGCCGCGCAACTCGTGACCAAAATCGGCGCGATCGAGTTGATGTTTGAGGGTTTGTACCTGGGTGCGCAGGTGCAGGTTCTGGCCGCTCGACTCATCGAGAGCGCTCAGTTGCTGACGCAGTTGGGCCTGCTGTTGCAGTAGCCGGGGCAGGTGCTCAAGCTCGCGGGTCAGCTCCTGGTATTCCTGGCGCAAGACACGCACTTCGTGTTCGGCCGCGCTGATCTGGTGGGAGAGCAGCACGAGCTGGTCCTCAAGTTCAGCTTTCTGGTGCTCCTGTTCAGTAGTGAGCACGACCCGGTGCGCTTCGTCGAGGGGACCGCCGCACAGTGGGCACTCGACACCGCTATTGCCGAGCAGTTGCATCTTATCGATGAGGGCAAGCTGTTCTTTGAGCAACTGCTGCTGGCTGGCCCGCAGCTTCGCTTCAAAACCGTTGCGCTCCAGACCTTTTTCGGTGACGCGCTGCTGGTAGACGCGCTTTTTTTCGAGGATCTCGACTTTTTCGTTGACCTGGATAAAAGTCTGTTCCAGAAAGGCGCGCTTGCTCAGGTCCTGTTGCAGTTTGCGCACCTGCTGCTCGAAGACGCCGATTTGAGCGGTCAGCTCGCAGTGCTGAGCGTGGAGCTGTTTTTCGAGCTGGTCTTTTTCGTTGAGCCTCGGGAACGCTTCGCGCTGACGCTTGTCGTAGCTTGCACTCACCTCACGGGCGCGGGCGAGTTCAGCCAGGGCGTGCTCGATTTTAGGCGCTTCGACCAGGAGGGTCTGCGCTTCTAGCCGCTGCTGTTTGAGTTGTTCGAGCCGACTTTGGTGGCGAGAAAGCTGCAACTCCAGATTGTGGCGCTCCTGGGCAAGTTCGCGGTCGAGTTCTTGAATGCGGACGCTCAGTGCCTGGTGCTTGCTGCCCCGCTCGCTCAGGTTTGCTTCGAGGGCGTGCAGTTGCTGGTAGCGCTGTACGCCCTGGGCGATTTGATTTTCTTGCTGCAGTAAAATTTCCAGTTCTTGCACCTGCTTGTGCTGGCGCTCGTACTGGGCCTGGATCCGCTGGTGTACGCCGGTTGCCTGCTTAAATTGCTCAGCCAGGCGCTCAAGGTGCTGCTGAAGCCGCTCGCGGTGCAGGGCGCGGGCAGTCAACACCTCAAGGCGTTCCTGGAGTTGCTGCTGTTCGGTGCGCAGGATATCAAGGTCGTTTGTGGCTGTAAGCCGGGTGGCCTCGACGGCGGCCCGCTCAGCGAGAGCGGCTTTGCTGCGCTGAAGGCTTTCTTTCAGTAACTGGACGCGGGTTGTGAAGTATTTTTCTTGTTCTTTGCTCTTTTCGCACAGTTGCTCGTAGCGATTGAGGCCGAGGATTTCGATCAGCACTTCTTTGCGCTCGGCGGGACGCTTGATCGTAAATTCGTCGGCCCTTCCCTGGCGCAGGTAGGCCGAGTTGATAAAAGTGTCGTAGTCCATCTTCAGGACTTCGTTGATCGCTTCCTGGGTGACCCGAATCGAAGCGCGGGTCAGGGTGCGGAAAGCCCCCTCACCGTCGCCCACCTGAAATTCGAGGGTGCTCGACTTGTTGAGCTGGCGGGTACGGATGATCCGAAAAGACTGGCCCTCACAGGCAAAAGTCAGATCGACGCGCGCCTCAGTCGTACCCCGCCGGATCATGTCATCATCCGACTCGGCGCGGGATTTGCCCCAGAGCACCCAGGTCAGGGCTTCAAGTAGCGACGACTTTCCGGCCCCGTTGGTACCGCAAATACAGGCAGTGTGAATACCCGCGAAGTCAAGCTCGCATTCGCGGTAGCTGAGGAAATTGGAAAGACTGAGGTGCTGAGGGATCATGGGGCTGTGACAATCTGTCCATGTTGCCCTCAGAGTAACTATTTTTCGTGAAATTGCATACAGGCTCCGGTCCACCGCCCGAAATCCGCTGGGCTAGACTGGCGGGAGCCTTTGGGGGAAAAGCATTATGTGGATGCGCCTGGTCATTGCCGGTTTGACAGGATACTTTTACGGCCGGGGTGGGGCCGACGCCAGACAGCGGGTCAACCTGTTTGCCTCGTTCTCACTGCAGGAGGCGGCCGGTAGCCGCACTATTGCCGCCATTCGGGCGGCAAAAGCCGACGAGATCCCGGCCTGGCTCGATGCTTTACTGCAGCGGCACGTGGCGGATGAAGCGCGCCACGCCTACATTTTCCGGCGTGCTGTGGAAGCTGAGGCAGTCGTGATCGACGAGGAGAGCGCTGCCTCCGTGCGGGCAATCGAGAGTGTCGGCGAAGGCTCTTTTAAGCGGTTTCACAAGACAGAAGACCTGGCGGCAGTGCCGCTCACCCATCTACTCGCCGGTATCTTGATCGCCGAGGAAAGCGGCGTGCGCAGCTTCCGCTCTTTGCTCAAGTCAATCCCGGCCTCGATGACTGAGACGCGGGCCGGTCTGCAATCAGTGCTCGAAGACGAAGAGCGCCATGTACGCTACCTCACCGACTCCCTACGCGCTCTGGGCGGCAGTCGGGTGGCAGAAGACTTCCGGCAGAAGATTGAGAACCACGTCTTCACCGACTTCGGGAAGATCCTCCAGCAGCTGGCGAGTCAAAAAGAGCGACCAGTCCTGGTCAAATCCGGTGCCGCTGCTACGGCCCAACTGACGCCATCGGGCGCACGGTAGGGCCATAGCACCTGGGTCTTACAGGCTAAATCGGTTGTGCGAAGGTGAGCACGTAGCCGTTGCAGTCGGTCACGGTAAATTCGCGCATGCCGTAAAAAGTCGTGTTGGGTTCTTTGAGGACCTTGACCCGGTCTTTAATGTCGGCGTAGTACTTTTCAAGGTCTTCGACTTCGGCGTAGAGGGTCAGGGTGCCGCCGACCGCTTTGTCTTCAAAAACGGGCGACTCGGCTGCCAGACTCGATTGCGACTGAAACATCATCTCGACCGCTCCATTCTGAACGAGCGCCCACTCCAGCGGGCCTTCGTCAGGGAGAGTCATCACGCGCTGGAAGCCGAGCACTGATTCGTAAAATCCGACAGTGCGCGAGACGTCTTCGACCATCAGGTTCGGGCTCAGTTTCTTCAACATACAAACGACTCCTTTTGGATTGCGAGATGCTGGGGACTGGAAGTGGACGGCTACTGACCGGCGGTGAGGGGCAGTGCTAAGGGCAGCTGCTTGGCCTCGTCGATAAATTTGCGCCATTCTTCGGGGGAACCGACGCGTTCGAAGCGGGGAAGCAAAGAAGTCGATCCTGACTTGTCCTTCTCCGAGAGCAGGTAGCCGAGGGCGCGCTTGGCCCTGGAAAGACTGTCAATTTTCTCGAAGCAGGCCTGGACTGTGACCTCGACTCCGGGGCGGCGCAGCAGATCCTCGGTAAGCCAGTGCATCTGCTTTTCGCTCAGGTTGGGGCTGACTGGGGCAGCAGTGACGGGGACAACTGTCTTGGATGCAGTGCTCGTGCGCGTGGTGGGGGCATCCTGCACAACCCGTTCGGAATGAGACGGGAGATGAACCTGTAACATCTGGGCGCGCACCGCGCTCGGATCGCTGAAGCGCCGCTTGGAATTGTCGTAAGCTCCCCAGACCTTAGGGAGCGTGTAGAGAAAACGGCCGAGACCAAATTTGACGGCCGCCCGCTTGAAGGCGTCGGAGTAGGCAGCCTTGGCATCGTCGCCGAGGCCAACGTCGCACTTGGTCACCATCTCCCGTTGTCCCACCGGAAGGGCGGAGTCGTTGGGGCCGCGACCCTGGCCGATGCTGAGGCGGCACTCGACGACCCACTCCGCCGGTCCCGGCTGGAGCACGTGGTAGCTGTCGGACCAGTTTTCAGGACCGCAGACGTCGTCGAGGCGCTGGGCAACATCGCGCGCTTCAAGGTAGGCCACGGCCATTGCCCGGCTTTGATCAGAACTGAGGGTCTGCGCTTTGATCTGCACTCTGTCGATAACGGCTTCGACTTGAGAAAGACTTTGTATCTGGGTGTCCATCGGGCAGCACTTGTGTTCCTTTGTCCATATTATAACTGGATATGGACATCTGTGCAAGTCCAGAGGATCTCTGGTGGCCACCAGACGGCCTTGAGTTCTGTCTTCTGATTTGAATCGTGGCAACAGGACCCAGGCGGATTTAAGATGGGAGCATTGTTTTGAAGAGTGTTTTATGCCTTTTGGTCTCGGTTTGCCAGAGATCCTGGTAGTAGGCGTGATTGCCCTGCTCGTCTTCGGACCAAAAAAGCTGCCGGAGATGGGAAGCGCCCTGGGTAAAGCAATCCGCGGCTTCAAAAGCGGTGTCACCGAGGAGCCGGCCCAGGAAGCGCCTGCCCCCAAGGAGGCTCCCCCTCAGATTTCCTCCGGCAAAGACGCCTGAGCTTACTCGTATACCCAGGCACCCAGGGTCGGCTTCCACTCGAGCAGTTCGTCCGGTTTAAACCAGAGGGCGATTTCGCGCTCGGCGGATTCGAGGCTGTCGGAGCCGTGGATGATGTTGCGTCCGATGTCGATGCCGTAATCGCCACGAATAGTCCCGAGCGGCGAATTCAGGGGATTGGTGGTGCCCATCATGGTGCGGGCCGTCGCAACGACCCCTTTGCCTTCAAGGACCATGGCTACGACCGGCGAAGAGGTGATAAAAGCCACCAGGTCTTTAAAAAATGGCCGTTCGCGGTGCTCGATGTAGTGGTTGTGGGCGAGTTCTTCGCTGACGTGTATCAACTTGAGACCGGCCAGTTTATAGCCGCGCCGCTCGAAGCGTTGCAAGATCTCGCCGACCAGTGCACGCTGCACACCATCGGGTTTGATGGCAATGAGTGTTCGTTCCACGAAGTGGTCCTCCAAAAAGTAGCAAACCAAGAGTTATTTTATGGGCTCGCGGGCACTGCGTCCGCCTGCTGCTGTCGCCATCCACCGTCATTTTCGGCAATTTCCAGATAAACGCTTGCGCATAAATTCAGGGAATGTCAGACTGTGGACAGGTGTTCATCGTTGAGTCATGATTACACTTCGTCAAAAAGAGTTCCTGCAGCAGCTAATCGAAACCTACGGCTCGACGCCGCTCCCTCCAATTCGTACGCTCGCTGCCGACCTCGACCAGCATCGCACGACTGTCTACCGCTGGCTGCAATTGCTCGAGCAAATGGGTTATCTCAAAGCCCAGGGTAACCGCTACTACATCGACCCCGACATCCTGGGTATTCCGCTTTTAGAAAACCGGGTACCGGCCGGTTCGCCCGTCACCGTCGAGGACGACCTGCTCAATAGTCGCCTGTCGCTCGACGAATACCTGGTCGAAGACCGGATGGGCACATTCTTGTTGCGGGTCAAAGGCGACTCGATGATCGAGCTTGGCATCTTTGAAGGCGACATCGTCGTCGTCAACCAGGGCCGCCGCGCCCAGGACGGCGACATCGTCATTGCCCGCGTCGATGGTGAGATGACCCTTAAAACCCTGCGCCGCAAAGGCACCCAGAACTGGCTCGAACCGGCCAACAGCAACTACGCCCCGATTCACCCGGCAAGCGGCCTCGAAGTGCTCGGAGTCGTCGTCGGTCTGGTGCGCAAGTACTAGCGCTCGGTTGCCTGGTCCTGGACGATCCAGGTTCGCAAGATGGCCACCTGTTGTTCGTTGAGTGCTCCGCCCCGCGTGACCGGGGAACGGGCAACTGCTTCATTGCCGTCGTCGGCAACGTTCCCTTCTTCATCCGTAGGGGGTTCTTGAGTCGGCACGGCAGCCGAGCGGCGGTTTGTGTTGACGCCGCTACTGCCGGCGAGCGTCGGGGGCCGGTAGAGGCCGGCCGGTAGACCATTTGGGTTTCTGGTAAAGCCCGTGCCGCCTGCAGGGATGGTGGGCTGTTGTCCCTGGCTCAAGCCCACCCCAATTCCAAATGCGCCTGAGCGGGTCTGGCCGTGGTAGCCCGTGTAGTCAAGAATCTGACCGCCCTGGCCTGGGGCGACAAACTGCAGCACGCCTTCGTAGCTATCGAGAGGCGACGTGCGAGCAGAGCCGCGCTGGCTATGGCAACTGGTACAGGTACCGGCCACCATCGGTCGAATATTTTTTTCGTAGGTGTACTGGGGCTCGGTCTTGAAACTGATGCTGATCGGTCCGGGAAGCTTGAACTTCTTGCTGCCCTCGATTTTGAGGGTGTACTTGCGGCTGTAGGCAAGCGGGTTGCTGGGTAAGAAGGTAACAGTATTTTTGGCAATCGTGGCCTGCCCCCCGGCGTTGGGTTCGAGCTTGATACCGAGGTCCTCGCCTGACTTCGTGGTCAATTCTGTAGCAAAAGTCAGCTCAATTGACTTATTGATCTTGAAGCGCTCTTCGCCTTCGGCCGGGTTTGATTTGTCGAGTTTGAGGACACCCGAGGTCTGGGGAGTGCTGTCTTTGACGCCTGGTTCTAATCTGTCACTTGTGCCGGGCGGGGTGCCGGGAGCGGTTGGAGTGCTCGCCACAGCCGGGGTGCTTGCTACAGCCGGGGTCTGCGTGTAGCCCAAAAGTGAAGCTGCATCGTAGTAATTGCTGTAGGGCCTGAGGGAGGCCGGTTTCTTGCGCCAATCGGCCTGGGAAATTGAGACATCCAGAATTGGAGCGAGTGAGCCGCCATTTTTGCCGTTAATCGTCACCCGAGCCGAGTCGGCACCGGATTTAAAAATCTCAGTAAGCTTTGTGCGGGCCGCCACTTCTGCGCGGCGCAGCAGTTCGCTGTAAGTCGCTGCGCCGGAAACGGTGGCACTCACCGCATCCTGACCGACAGCCGGCAAAGAGATGGCGGTCGAGAGCGCCAGGGCAGTTGCCCCGACGGCCCCGAGCAGTCCCCAAATTCTTGTCTGTCGCCCCATCGCTCAACTCCTCACATCACTTCTCAGTGTTAAGTGTTCCCGAGCCAGGGGGAGTCTGTATCTTCCGGCAACGCAACTGGCGGTGCACCTTCAATCGCACCGAGGGGGTGCTCGCGGGGCAAACCCGAGTGGCGTGGAAAAATCTTGAGCCCCGGCGCAGTTTTTTTGAGCACGACGATATGGCGAATCGCGCCACTCACTGGTAAATGAAAGGCATCGACCTCGGCTATTTCTGCTCCGAGCGGTGTGCAGGCGCGGGCCAGTTCCACTTCTTCCTGGATTTCCCAGCCACCCCGGTAGAGGATTGCCGAACCGCCTACCTTTACAAACGGCAGCCCGTACTCGGCACAGACATTGGCCGGAGCCACGGCCCGCAAAAGAGCCAGGTCATAACTCTCGCGGTGGTCGCGGCGGTGGGCCAGATCCTCGGCTCGGCCGGTGATGGCGAGGGCATTGGTCAACCCGAGAGCCTGGAGCACCGAGGTAATAAAACCGGTCTTTTTGCGAATCGAATCGAGCAGGCCCACGTACCAGTTGGGGTGGCAGATAGCTACCGGCAAGCCGGGGAAACCGGCACCGGTGCCGATGTCGAGCAGGCTTGCTTCCGGCAGATGCGCAAAACCAGCGATACCGCGCAGCGAGTCCCAGAGGTGCTTTTCCCGGAATTCGTCGCGGTCGGTAATCCGCGTCAGGTTCAGGCGTTCGTTGGCTTTAATCACCAGCTCGTACAGGCGTTCAAACTGGCGCGTCTGAACGTTGTCCGGTTCCAGACCCAGGTCCTGCCAGAATGGCTGGTCGGTGTGCATGTCGGTTTTTACTTCGAGGCGTCGGCGCTCTTGATCTGGAAGCCGCGCTGGGCGGTGGCGGGAGTGCAGCTTGCAGCCTTCACCGTATCGGTCACGATTCTGGTCTGCTCGGAGCTGAGGCGGGGGGCAATCCGCGAACTCGACATCACCGTGTCCGCCTCATTGAGGCCCGGTAGACCGAAAGTGCGGCCCAACAGTTGCATCGTGTTGAGGGTCAGTTGATCGTTGGTGAGGTCTGAGTCGTTACCGGTTTTGAGGCCAAGGCGGATCAGGCCAGTCGAGAGTGAGTCGTTGACCGTGTAGCTGCCGGCGAAATTTGTCTTGGCGATGCGGGGCAATTTGCTATCGCTCGACGATTCGATTACAAGATCCGCTTTATCGCGGCTATCCACCAGGGTAAATAGCTCGTTCGCGCCGGTGCTGTCGCGCAGGAGGCCGGTCAGGTTGGTGATGCCCGCCTTCACAGGCACCTGCTTCTCAGCAGGTAGGTCGATAAAAGTGGCGACCGGATAGCACTTGGGTGTTGCCGGCGTCTTGGCTGCGATCTTCAGGCGAAAGCGCACATCAACGTAATACGGAGCAACATTTGCGGGAACCTCAGCAAAGGGCACCGCCCGCTGGACTGCGTCCACGATCGCTTCCTCGGCGGCGGTCGCTTTGCCTTCGCCGACGAGCGTTACTTCGGGCTTTTTGCTCACCCGGCCGTCGCGGTCGACGCGCACATTCACCAGCACGGTCAGATCCGAATCGATGTCGGGCGGTTGCCAGTATTCGAGTACCCGGTCGCGCACTTTCACCTGGTAGGCGCGCAACTCGGGGCTGGCCGCCGCCGGTTTCGGTTCGGTCTGAGCAAGAAGGGGCAGGGCGACGCTCGACAGGGACAAAAGCAAGAGCGCGTGGGCAATCAACCGGGCCATAGGGCAATCCAACTGCGTAAAAGCTGCTCCAGGGTATCACCATTCGCTCACGGACCGCACCCTAGCCCCAGGCGACATCCTCGGGCGGCAGATCCTGCCAGCGGCTCGGTCCTGCCGCCCGCAGCGCCTCGGTCAGGTCGACATCGCCCGTGTAGAGCGCCCGCCCGATGATCACGCCGCCTAAGCCGCGCGGTTCGAGGGCAATCAGGCTGAGCACGTCTGCCAGGGTACCGACGCCGCCCGAGGCGATAATCGGCACTTTCACAGCGTCGGTCATACGCTGAAGTTCGACCAGATTTGGTCCGCTCAGGGTGCCGTCTTTGAGGATGTCGGTGTAGACGATGGCGCTGACGCCCAGTGCTTCCATCTGCTTGGCGAGGGCGGTCGCCTCCTGTTCTGAAGTCTCGCGCCAGCCGCGCACCGCCACTTTGCCGCCGCGTGCATCGAGGCCGACGACAATCTTGCCGGTGAAATGTTCACAGCAACGCTTGATCAAGTCTGGTTCTTCGACTGCAGCGGTACCGAGTATGGCCCGGTCAACGCCACAGTTGAGCACGGCCTCGACCGCCTCGAAACTGCGCAGCCCGCCACCAAATTGCACCGGGCAGGGCACCTGCGAGACGATGGCCCCCAGTACATCGAGATGCACCGGCTCGCCTCGACGAGCCCCGTCTAAATCGACAACGTGCAACCGCGACGCGCCGAGTTTGGCCCAGTTGCAGGCGACTGCCACCGGGTCCTCACCAAAAGTTTCGGCCTGCTGATAGTCGCCCTGGTAGAGGCGAACACAGCGACCATCCAGAATATCGATTGCGGGAATAATGTCCATTTGCTGACATTATCGAAGAGGACACGCACCAACAGCAATCCCCGACCGGTTAAGAATGTAGGCAGGATGACCCCCGCAACCCGAAAGTACTATTTTTTTCTTACCATCCTGGTCAGTGTCGTTGCCCTGGGTCAATCAGCGCAGGCCAGGCCGGTCGAGATTCCTTTTGAAAATGTCGCCGGTCTCATCGTCGTGCAGGCCCGCATCAACCAGGGACCGCCGGTCGCTTTTATTGTCGATACCGGGGCCAATATCAGCCTGCTCAGCGACCGCTACGTGCGCGAACGTCGCCTGCCGGTACGCTCCGAGCGCGTCGAACTCTCTGGAATCGGTTCGGCTCGCGCTGCAAAAGCAGCCACGCTGGAACTGGAGACCGTGCAGGTCGGGCCACTGGTTTCCTATCAGCAAGCGGCGATCGTGCAAAACCTGGGAGCTTTCGAGACACTCTTAAAGCGGCCACTGGCGGGAGTGCTGGGCTACACTTTCCTGCGCCGCTACCGGCTGACGATTGACTACGAGCGCAATGCACTCTGGCTCGTCGCTCCGACAAGCGACCCCGCCGGCTAGCCTTAGCTTGCTAAACTCAAAAGAGTCATATCCAACAGGATTCAGGGGCAATGGATGCTGCAGCAATTCAACCGATTACCCTGGAAAAATTTCTGAAGCTCCCAGAAGCAAAGCCTGCCAGCGAATACATTGACGGCGAGATCATTCAAAAACCGATGCCAAAGGGAAGACACAGCCGTCTACAAGGCAAACTTTGCGCGGCGGTGAATCAAACGACGGAAGCGCAGAAGATTGCCTACGCTTTTCCAGAGCTGAGATGCAGTTTTGGCGGACGTTCGATTGTCCCCGACGTGGCGATATTTTTGTGGCAGCGAATTCCGCTGACCACCAGCGGTGAAGTACCGGAC
>JANNPH010000031.1:0-21130 GCA_031399965.1 Gloeobacteraceae cyanobacterium SOY_34_metabat_159
GAACTTCCGCATCCCATTCCAGCTGAATGGTGAGCATAATACTAAGTAATTACCGCAGCAGCGCCAGCGGTATCCGTGCAAACAACCAATTCTCCCCCACCCCATGCAACTACTGTCCCCCAAACTTGCACTGAGCGAAAAAATCAGCCTTGCCCAGATTTCGAAGATCCTGGTTCGCGTAGAAGATGGTAAGGTCGGCGACGCGCTCATTTACTTTATTTATCAGAGCAGGCAGACCGGTCGGACGCACCGATACGTCCTGGGTTATACCTGGCGGGAGGCCGAATATTATCTGCTTGACGAACGCAATTATCAGCTCAGGCAACTCTTTGAGCAAACGCTCTACCAACACAATCTCGACAAGTTCATCAGCCTGGCAGAAGCCTGCTTCCAACAGGGACCACCGACCGAGCGCAAATTGGAAATACTTGAGCGTTTCTGCCAGAAATATGATTTTCCAGTCGCGGTCGCCTTCCAGATCGTTCAGAGTGTGAAGTCTGGTCTAGTGACCGCTCAAGAGCAAAGCCTCAAGGCTCCAGGCGCGGTTATGTCCCAGCCCACTACTTCTGTGTGCTCGGCATCGGGGACAGTGCCCACTTTAGGGCCGACCACGAGCAAGTCCAGACTTTCTATGACCTGGAAGGGTGGCGCAGTCTTAGCGGCACTACTCGTCGCGCTGAGCGGTGCTTTCACGGCCGGCAAGCTGAGTACGGCTCAGGCTCCTGCACAGGGGACGGTTGCAAGAGTTGACCACCAGGCAAAGCCCAACGCTTCGCGTAAGGTAGCCAGCCCCAAAACTCGTAAAGCGGCTGCCATATCTCGGTCGATTGCTTCACGGTAAGCTTTGCGTCGGTGATCAGTTCCAGCACCGAGCGGAGAAAGTCTAGTGCAGCTTGGCTGAGTTGCTCTGGCAGTTCTTCATGCCTGGTAGCGGCTTGCCCGCATCAGTCCACTTGAACGGCTGTGCCCACTCCAGGTTGTAGCACTCGACAAACAGCCAACCGATGCTGCGCATTACTCAGATGCAGGCGTTCGAGTGCTTGCACTTCGGTCATCTCATCGCTGGTGAGGGCCACTTCCCCAGCCGCTTCTAACGCTTGAGCCTGTTCATACAACCCACAGAGATGTTGAACTCCGTCATCAAAATGCGCGTCGTGCTCTACCGTCAGCCAGCCAGGTACGCTGCGCGGTTGGGGGTCGTTGGAGCGGCGACCCTGGAGATCCACATTTTTGAGCATTCGGGCGGCATGTAAGCCCAGGGCCGAGCATAGGAATTCGCTGAGCACGAGGGCGGGCGGTTTCGGTCCGGGCACAGGAGCGTGCGGAAAACGTCCACAAACTACCAGACCGCCTCAGCCAACCTACACTAGTGAGCAGGTATGGTCCAACGGTATCGGACCATATTCCGTAGCCTACAAACTCCCTGAAAGCTCGTTCAGCCCTTAACTGAATTGTTCATCTTCTCAATAACGAAAGTGTATAGTTGATGCGAACAATTGCATTTCTTCCTCCGTGAAGCGCCCCATCATCCTTGCCCTTGGCTGTTTCCTACTATCAGCCTGCACAGGTAAAGCTCCACCACCCTCTGTCTGCGACCTCGCCGCCTTGGCTGCGCCGCTCTGCCTTCAGGAACGCTCTGCTGAGCGCATCTCCGGCGCGGTGAACTTTGCTTTTTTTGTGGACGGCACCGATTCTATGCGCGGCTATGTGCTGCCTGGGGCAGGCACGAGCGCTTATCAGGAGTTGCTCCGCACCCTGCAAGATGCGGTTGTCCAATTCGACCAATATGCTGAAAAGACATACAAGTTCGGCAATCAGACACCTGTGGTGGTGGAGCGACGCCTGCACGTCGCTGCCGGTTCCGCCGATTTCTACCGCGATGTTGGCGGCTACACCCAAGTCGAAACGGTGCTTAACGACCGATTTGCTCCACCAGCAACAAATCGGCTAACGGTAGTCATCACTGATCTGTTCCAGAAGGACACTGATGTGACTGGCCTCACCAGACGTTTGAAGACGCGCTACTTCGCAAAGGGCCTTGCTGTTGGCGTCGTCGGCATCAAGACCTCTTTTCTAGGTAGGGTCTATGACCTTGATAGCCGTGGGTCGACCAGCGATGTGCGCGGCAGTCGACCGGTCTACGCTTTAGTGATAGGCACTTACGCAAACGTCGCCCACTACTTCGACGCCCTGAAGAAAGGTAGTACCTCACTCAGCCGGGATGGCCGGTTCGTGATCTTCACCGGCCAGCCCTTCGAGAGCCGCCCCAACTTTTTCGCCGGAAATCCGCTGCTCTCCGAGCGGGGCGGCGGTCTCAAGAGCATGGGATTCTTGAGTGGCGAGCCGACGTACTGGTTCCGCCTGAGGGAGGCTGCGCAATCTGTCGGCTTCAAGGTCTGCGCGGCGGGGCGCTATCGCCCTTACGTTGTTCCCTTCAGCGCTGAGGGCAACTGGCAGAGCAGTGTGCGGTTAGTGGATGACGAGGGCCGCGGCCGTCTTCTCGCCCTGCCGCGGCCGGTTGCCGTCCAATCCGATCCGGAAGCCTGCGTACCTGCGAATGCAGAGGGACTCGGCTTCGCGGTCAGCCTTGATGTAGACGGGCTGAGGGAACCCGGAAATTATTTGTACGTTCTTGAATACGTGCCTACTCTGCGCGGCGACCCAGACTGGTGGGATGTATGGAGCACCGACGATGCGGTCGCTCAGCCATTGCGCACCCTGCGCCTCAGACAGTTCCTTCGGGGCCTGGAAGCAACCGCCCTCGCCACTGACCGGAATAAACCGGTCGTCATGCAGTTCTACGTCCAAAAATGAGTACCTCGTGGGAAAGTATACTAGTCTGGTCGTCGCAGACTAGCCGTCACGAGTGAGTAGCCCGACCGCCACTGGGTGCTTTATGGGAAAGTATACTGGTCTGATTGTCACCTTTGCTCTAACACTCCTTGCCCTCCTCTTGCTCACCCTTGCCTGGCCGGTAGCGATCGAGAACCTCGACTGGGTACGACCGACCGGTCGGCAGACCCTGGCTGAGTGGATTGATAACTTTCGCTTTTGGGGTCTGGTGGGTGTGGCTTGCTGTAGCGTGCTGGCCGTGCTCTGGCAAATTCTGGGCGAATTTTACTGGAAAGTGGTCACATCGGGTGTGCAATTTATCTGGTGGCTCCTGGCCATTGTCGCTGGTGTAGCGACAGTACTTCCGGCTGCCTTTTTGCTTGCCCCGGCCGAGGGTAGCTGGGTAGCGTACGCCATCTATGTGTTTGACTTTCTTGCTGTGTTCGGTGCGTCGAGTATTGGCTTCTCACCGCCCACGGTTATGTTCGTGCCCCCAGGCGCGAAGTTGCTGCGTCGCTAGGAGGCTCTGTTCTGTGGGTTATTACATCATTGGTATCGGCGGCAGCGGCGCCAAGTGTACCGAGGCCCTGATTCATACCTTGGCTGCATTCCCGGTCGAGCAGCCCGTGTCGATATTGTTGGTCGATCCAGATACGGCCAACGGCAATCTGGCCCGCACAGTGCAGACCCTCGATGCTTACGTGGCAGCCCGGTCAGGAGTCCTGGGGGAGCAGGCACTGCTAAAATCCTTTCTTAAGCCCACCGACCCGCGGGTTTGGACGCCCTTCACCGACGAGCCGAGGCCGGTCTTTCGAGATCTTTTCCAGTACGAGTTCCTTAGCCGGCGCCACCCCGTGGCTGCTGGGCTGATGGATGTACTCTACAGTGAGCAGGAAAAGACCGCCAAGCTGGATAAGGGATTCCTCGGCCATCCCTCGATTGGGGCCGCTGTGCTCGCCGACTCGGCCGACCTCATCTCTGAGCATCCCTGGAAGGAACTATGTAACACCATGCGCAACGACCCGCAGGCGAAGGTATTCCTGTTCGGCTCGATCTTCGGCGGCACGGGTGCATCCGGGCTGCCGACCCTGGCCCGTTTGCTCACCGACCATCTGCAAGACCGCCGCGAGCAGTTCACAATCGGAAGTACCCTGCTGCTGCCATACTTCTCGTTTCCGCCGGCCGACGACCGCAGCCAGTTGCAGGCACGATCTGAGGAATTCGTGCTGCGATCCCAGGCGGCCCTCGGCTACTATCAGGACAAGCTCGATGCGGACGAACGCTCGATCTATGATGCCGTCTACGTGCTTGGCAGCAACGTCTCTTCGCCCCTGGGCAACAACAGCCTCGGCTCTACCTCTCAGCGCAACCCCGCACACTACGTAGAACTGTACGCAGCAACGGCGGCGCTCCACTTTTTTGGTCTGCAGTCTACCTCCCAGCCACGCACGTTCTTGACCGCCCGCGCCAATACCAACCTGCTCACCTGGGACAGCCTTCCTAACGGTTTCGCCCTGCGGGACCACTTTGCGAATCTGGCCCGCTTCGCCTACGCGTACCTGGGCTACTTCTATCCGCGCCTGCGGGAGCAACTGAAGACGCCGGGCTTCCTGAGTAAAAATACCTCGTGGTTTATCAACATCTTTGAGCGCGGCCAGGCGAAAAACAACTACGGCGAGCCCCTCGAACATCTGGCTGACTACTGCATGCGCTTCCTGACCTGGCTCGATGCCCTGCACAGGACCAACGACGGATTGACGGTCGGCTATTTCGATACCAGTACTTACGTTGTCGCTCAAAATGCCGTGACTTTTCCGTCGGGTGCCTCTACTGGCTTCCAGCGGCTCTACCCGATCGCCGATCGCCGATTGAGCCGCACTTTTGAGGAACTGTCCAACGCCATGGATCACCAGAATCCCCGCAGCCTGAGCGGAAATTCCGACTTTGGCCGCTTTGCGGGCAGCCTTTACCGCGAGTGCCGAGCGATTTAGCCACTGGAGACAACCGTGACCCAAGCGCCCCATGGACAGGATTACATTCCGCAGCTGCCGGACATCGACCCGGAAATCAGCAAACTCGACCCGCAACGAAGCGGCTTCTGGACAGGCTCGTCTGGAGTAGTGCTCGCCAACATCGGCACTAGCTTAAAGGTGCCCGATCTGCCCGAGGGTGAGCGCACCATCGACTCGATCCCCGACCTCTGGGCCAGGCCCCTGCTCTTTACCCGTGCTCTCTACGACACTCGGCACAAGCTGCACGAACAGGTGCTTGCTGAGTGGCGGGGGATGCTTGCACTGGTTGCCCTTTGGGAGACGCGCTCTTTGAGTCTGGAGGTGCGCTCGCTCGAACTGCCTGCAAACCCCAATCGCACCAATCCCGCCTTCGTACGTGCCGCCGCTTTGCTCTGCCCGACTGAGGCACTTTCCGAGGACACCCCGTGGGAAAAGGTGAACATCTTCTACTACGACGACCGGCCGATCGGCATGGCTTCACCGACCACCCTGGTCTGCACGGCGGTGAGCACCCAGGGCCGCCTCGACGAACGGGTGAGCTGGCAGAAGGGGGGCGCCCTCGCCGATCCTTGCGACTTCTTGAGCACGGCTGAGCGCGGTGCCGTGTCTTTCTGGTTGAAAAAACTCTCAGAAGAGCTAATCGAGTCCCTCGCGCTGATCAAAGGCCGACCCCGCTCGCTGCTCAACTCGTTGACCCGCCTGCTGAGCGAGTTTTGCAAGAGCCTGGGCGAGCCGGTCGATTCCCAGGTGAGCGAGCGCGAACTCGGCTTGAGCGTCGGTCTCTATCGGCTGCTCGATCGTCCACTACGCACCCGCGAGATTGGCTTGCAGCAATCGGCGGTCGCCCTCGTACCAAGTGCCGGATTTCAACCTGTCCGCAGCCTTCTCGTCCTCGAAACGGAGCTTGCTCAAAAGTGGGCTGTGAACCCGGCCGAGGTGCCGGTCTATGGTCGCACGACCCTGGCCGGCATCGATTTTCGTGCTCTCGATCCTGATAAACCCGGACAAATCGGCCGCGAGGTACTGCAGGGCGCTGCCTGGCGAACGCCTGAGCTGTTTTTCTGCGAGCGCCTACTTTTGATCGCCCCTGACAACATCGACGATCGCTTTCAAGGCATTCGCGAAGTAGAAGGCCAGAAGAACTTGCTCTTTGATGGGCGCCCGGCTGTGCCGATCTTGCCGATCAGGGGTGAATTGCTCGACTACCTGAGCGCCGCCGATCTGCAGGAGCGTGTCAGGTTATTCATGGAGAAAGACGGCTCAATTCGGGTCGAGATGCGCCTCACCCTGGTCGGGGTAAATAACAAGCCGCGCAGCCTGACGATCAAGCATCTCTATCCCAGGGAGGCGATCGACTGCCGTACGACGGTGCCGATCATCGAGATCTGGCCGCACTTTCAATCACAGACCTGGAAGACGTACTATACCTACTTTGACACGGCCGTGCGCCGCGCCCAGGAAATTTTCGTTGCCCGCCCCCACTGTGGCGCCATCCACAACCCGGAGTTCCGGCCACAGGTTTTCCAGCGCTCCGAGAGCGACGTGCGGCAGTTGACGCGCACCACCGCTCCACCCACGGCCCTCGTCTGCACCGCTCAGTTCCCCGACGTCAGCGCTCCGGTCGAGGTCGGATTCCTGCTGCTCCAAGATTTCCCAACTGTGCAGACCAACGATGCGGCCTGGTCGCTCGGCATCGACTTCGGCACATC
The DNA here is from genome assembly GCA_031399965.1 of Gloeobacteraceae cyanobacterium SOY_34_metabat_159. Taxonomy (GTDB): domain Bacteria; phylum Cyanobacteriota; class Cyanobacteriia; order Gloeobacterales; family Gloeobacteraceae; genus JANNPH01. The sequence continues at coordinate 6,554 of JANNPH010000031.1, forward strand.
CGCCACCCAGGTCTACTACCAGTCCGGTGGCAGCGACGAGCCGGAGCCTTTAGAAATCCCCCGGCAGTTTCTGCGGGTGACGCCAGTCTCCGCCGACGACCTCGACCGGCTCACTACCTACTTTCTCCCTCCTTTTGTACCCGAGACGCCCTTTTTAACCCTCTTCCGGCCAGAGGTAGGCACCGAGCGGACTCCCTATATCCGCGGCAATATTCGATACCTCAAACCAGGTACCCTTGCCAAGCTACTGAACCAGGAGGGGGTCTATTCCGGTTTCAAGTGGTCCGATAACGAGGAAGGCAAACAACTGCTGGCCGGTTTCCTCGAACAGCTGGCCCTGCAGTGCGCCGCCGCCGCCGCCGGACGGGGTGCACGTACTGTCCGCTGGCACGTTTCCTACCCAAGCGTTTTCTCCCGGGGCGCGAGCGCCTTCTTGAGAAGTACCTGGCGCACGATTGCCAGGAACTGCGATCTGCCCTGCAGGGATGATGAACTGGTCTTCCGTACGGAGAGTGAAGCGGCGGCGCGCTTTTTTAAACAGAAGCAAGGCATTCCCTTTACCGAGACCATCTGCATCGACATCGGTGGCGGCACTTCCGATATCTCAGTCTGGGAGGAGACCTCCCTTCAGCAACAGTGCTCCATCCGTTTCGCCGGTGAGACCCTGTTTATGGACTTGTTGAAGGCCAAACCGTCTGTACTCGGCATCTTCAACCCCGACTGGGAGCGGAGGCTGATCGAAGCCAAGCGAGGCACCAACTTCTACGCCGAGGCCGACTCATTGCTTCGCGCTGGGCGCGAGGAGATCTTCGAGCGCCTGCCGATGGTAATTGACACCACCAACCGCCAAGACCGAATCTATCGCCTCATCCACCTCATCTCGCTCGGGACGGCCGGACTCGTCTTCTATGCCGGTCTGCTGGTGCGGCGGTTAGTGGAACAGAAACGCTGGGCCAGCGAGACGCTGCCATACGTCTGCATTGGGGGCAACGGAGCGCGGATGTTTCGTTGGCTCAGCTTGGGGCAAGAGTTTGACCAGGAGGCGGCCCAACACCGCCTTTTTCGGAAAGTGTTGGAGGCGTCCACCAGCCTGGAAGCGGGCCCCGCCTTCGGAGTGGCAATTAGTAAGCTCCCGAAGGCAGAAGCAGCTTTCGGCTTGATCGTCCCCTCTAAAATTATCTTCAAGCGCGAAGAAGAAGCAAAGGTCGAGCTAGCTGGCGAAAATTTCTCCCTTGGCGTTGCCGCCGACGCTCCTATGGATGATGCTGAGACCTGGAAGTGGAATCTCAAGGCTGAGGTACTGGCTTCCGGGCTGAAGGCTCCTGCCACTTTCAAGTTCCTGCGCACCTTCATTGACGCTTACAACACCTACGCCGCCACCCACGAGAGCCTGGCCCGCAAAGTCGTCTACAACGATGGAGTTGAGAAGCTAGTGCGCGACAGCGTTCAAGAATACCTCAACAGCCAGAAGGGCATCGATGAGGCGGCAATCGTCGTCGAACCGATCTTCATCACTGCTCTTAAGGCACTTCTCAAACTGGAAACCGACGCCTGGGTAGGAGGGAAATAAGCATGTATCCCGACAACCGTTCTGAAGAGAGAATCCGCAGACTTGAGGACGCTTATACTCAGCTGGTTAAGAATTGGCTGGACTTGCAGGAAAATCTGCTGAAAGATCGAGAGAATTTGCTGGACGACAGAAAAAGCTTGCTGGTGGAGTTAGAGAGACAATTGAGGCAGAACTACGATTCACGACAGAAGCTCGACGACCAGGAAATTAAGATTACAAAGCTAGAAAAGTCAGTCGCACAACTACAACAACTAGGAAGCAGTAGAGAAGCCTCAGTTTCGCAGATTCATCCCACCTTAGACGTACCACCTTCAGAACTCGTCCAAAGGTCTCTAGAGAAGCCATCTATTGTTGAGGTGGTCTCTCCTCAGGAGATAAGCAGACCACGAGTTGAGTCAACACAGTACACTCGCGAACGCATCAACTATTACAATCAGGCGTTGCGAATTTCGAGTTCCATACAGCGCAAAGAAAGCCTGCGCCGCGAGTGGCCCTCGATGCTCATCATGGCCATGGATATGGATGCCTACGAGTCAAGAGAAGACGTTTTCCTTGTCGAAAATAGCAGTGGGTCCTTCTATGCCATCCACGGCGAGGGTTCACACTTCGAGGTCTACTTCGATCCGGGGTATTCGGTTATACGGGGGCAGGTGAAAGCCATGTTCGAAGTAACTGGGGACGGCGAATACATACACACGCTGATTGGACCTGCGTGGTTTGAGGGAGATGCCGCGAGTGCGCCTCTGCATTTAATTTGCAAGGGGAAACTGATTGCAAAGTAAGTTTTCTCTCTAGGGCAAATGAGGCAGGTAACGATGCGCAATCTGCAGTGCCTGTTTTCGAATGGTACCGTTCTCTGGTGCGGCACCGATACAGGCTTGTGGCGCATGGATGAAGATACACAAGCTGTGCAAGAGACTGGCTTGAGAAGCTTTTCCGTTCTGAGCATGGAATGGGCATCTGGAACACACTTTCCAATATGCGGCACCTCAAAAGGTCTGCAGATATTTGACGGTCAGGAGTGGAGGAGCGAACCAGTTTTCGGAAGCCGAGAGGTTCGGTATCTCTGCCGAGATGTGAGCGGTCTCTGGTGCGGAACGAATCGGGGTCTGTGGCAGTATCTAGATGACGCATGGCAAACAGTCGAATTAGGAGAACTGCCTCTTAATACCTCGATCAATTGTTTATACTCAACCGACAAAGAACTCTGGTGCGGCACCGAAGTAGGACTGGCTTATTTCGATGGCGAACATTTTGAAGTTGTGATGCCTGAGATCAACGTGCTCTGTTTGCTCCGTGACGTAGGCGGCGCGATTTGGTGCGGCACGAGTGTTGGGTTGCTTCGCTATTCGGGCGAGGGGAGTTGGGTTTGTCAACTGCAGATTCGTAGCCGCGTTCAATGCTTGCTTCAGGACCCGAACGCTACTCTCCTGTGTGGCACTCCCGAGGGTCTTTGGCAATTCGACGGACTTGACTGGAAACTTATTTACAGCCAATTCGGAAGCGTAGCCTGCGTTGCATATCATCGCCAGAGAGTCTGGTGTGGTGGGCCTGGTGGACTTGAACCACTCGTATACGGCCAGCCTCTCGCCGATGTCACTCATGAAGAAGAGCAAGTCAGCACATTTAAGGAGCCTGTTCCTCAGCCATCATCGCTAGATATTATCAGAATCTCTCCGTTGAGCCAGCTTGAACCTGTTGAAATTCCTTCTCAACTCCCACAGGTAATCAACAAATGGCTGTTCTTGAAATTATTAAGGAAGCCTGCTTTGATTGTATGCACAGCAGTTATAGTGCTCTTCGGGTTGATTTACGGTTTAAATTTGCTGCTCCGGCCACTTGATCCCTTACAGACAACTTCCAAGTTCTATCAACTTCTATCGGAGAAAGGTCGATTACCTGATTCACTTTCAACAACTCGGTTGCAGAATAGTATTGGCAATGAGACTCATCATATTCTTAAACTAGATTCACTCAGAGAAACCATTCAAACGCAGTTGGCAGGAAGTGAGGACGAGTCAACTAAAATAAAGCTTAAGATAACAATCGTGTTAAAAGACAACGGCGCTGTAGAAGGAGTAGTAACTTTGCTCCGAGCGAGAAATGAGTGGCGCGTCGATCGAATTCAGCACTATGAGGTTAGACGTCGGAAATGCCCTGGGAGCGAAAGAAAAGAGTATGTTACTTTCGACACAAGCTGGTTCGAGCAGGGTAAGCAGGTTGGTTTCACTGAATACTGCCTATCCAGGTCTTAGATTGAGCATGGATTAGACAATTGCAGTCTGCTACTTGTTTCAATGGGCAAGAATCCATGTTCTTTTAAAAACTGCTGTCCTTGCTTCGACAGAAGTAACCGAGCGTAACCCATTCCCATTTCTGTATCAGATTCACAAGTAACACTCGGGCTGTCAGGTAAGCGAACAATCACGAACAATCGTCGAGTCAAGGGATACTCTCTCGTCTTGTAAACGTGTAGATTGACGCTATCATTATCGATATCATAGGGTGAGACCTTTCCAGGGCGAGTTCGATGAACAATGTGAAGAATATGAACTCGCTGTTCTCTTTGTCTAATCAACTGGGGAGTACTAGCAAATCCAATTGCCCCAGGCGTTGAAAGCACGGTTTTAATCATTTCAGTGTTGTACTTTTTAATCACCACGTTTTTACTGAAATTCTGTCTGTGTAAAATGTTATTCCAGAAGTAGTGAGCTGTCCCACTAAGCGTGGGGTTACGGCTCAATGGTAAAATATCCAGATTTGGGCCTCCAAGGCGCTTCCAGTTTGTAATTCTACCCAGATAAATTTCAGCTAGTTGTTCCGTTGTAGGCACTACCTTTGGGTAAGAGCTTATTTTTGGATGGGTAAAAACAGCAATGCCATCCAGCGCACATGGGATTTGTAGAAGGCGGATTCCTAGATTGCCGGCTGCTTTTTGCTCATCTGTAGTGATTGCCCTCGACGATTCTGCGAAACTGAGTTCGCCGCTAAGCAGCAGTTGGATACCTGAGCCAGAGCCTGGGTCTATATTAGGCGGCAGCGTATAGCTGAGAGTTGTTTTAGGATGAGATTGATCGATTGCCTCGATAAGGCCGAATTTGTCGTCGTCTATATCAACTCTTAGAGGAGCAAAGGTGGTAGAGCCCCCGTAGCAGAACAATCCCGGCGGAAGCGGAACCTCCTTAAGCTGTTCATCGCTACTTCTCACCACAAATTCTTGATCATCCATCCTGATATCTAGAATCAGCCATCTCTCCTCCTCTCTATTAAGATCGAATAGCCAGGTGTAAGGGTAAGCAAATGTCCCCTCGTATTGCTGTATTATCGTGATATTAGCTTTGACAACTGCTACGCTCTTGCCAACTTCTACAGGCTTTATCCAATTCAGCTTTACAAGACGAATCTGCTGGGGCAAATAAAAAGAGCGAATTGAGCATGCAGACAAGATTTCCTTTACATACCAGGTTTTATCTAGCTCACTTTCTAAGCGCTTTCTGGAAAAGTATCCAAAAAGCTCTTTAGCCTTCATGCTAGCTCCATTGATCTGGAGCTTAATAATCGCAAGGATAAAAGCTTCAACAACATTTTTCACATCCTGATCATCTCTGAAATATCCACACCCTGAGGTCAATAGAGTGGAACATAAAATCCGCGCGAACTGCTTTCTTGTAAACATTGCTACAAATTTATGCTTTGGAAGTTTGCTCTTGTCCGAGTTGCATTGCGTATCAAGCTTGAGTCTTGCATAAGAAATCCTGAAGCGGTAGACTAAATTCCTACCTTTTTCAACTAACTTGTGATACTGTGCAGGCAACCAATGCTGACATGAAGCAAGATTTGTGCTGACTTGTGGCAAAGCAAGATAGAAGCGTGTGTTCGCTGTCTTGAGGCTACTCCTGACTCTCCTTGAAGGTCTGAACGCCTATGTCTGTAAAAGAGTCAGCTACGGCAGTCTTTAAAAGTTTTCTTAGGCGCGCAAGAACGGTTAAGGAAAGTGAAGGGGCGATGCTCACCCTGTCGCCGATCTTCGGAATAGTATTTGGTACTAGCCTCTCACAATGCACTACGCTCGTGGAGCGACGGAAGTCCAGGTCACTAAAGTACAAGTTTGAAGTCTCAGATATAACTGTTTTTGAAAATCCAAAAAATTCGAACTTAAAAACATTGGAGATCTGGAACGACGGGGAAAACATACTCGAATCGGTTACTATCGCTTTGCAATGTATCCATGATGACTACAGAGCTACCGACGGCTTTAAAGAAGAAACAGAGCGACCTCTGAAGCTAACTCTAGAAAAACTGAGACCAGAAGCGACAGTCCAAGTGTACCTTCAGTTACCCCGCGATGTTCTAGAGCCGAGAGTTCAGGTTTACGGCTCGTTGGGTGAGGCTTGTAATTACGAGCGTGACTTAGTCTGTAGATACCTTCCTTTGGCTTTTACGGATCTGGCCTGGTTGGTTTTCTGGGTCGCCATTACGATCGGGATCGCGCTCCTCGCAATTCCAGCGCTAAAAACCATTACAAAACCGGATTCATTTCTAGATCAGAACATACCATTTTTAGGACAGTTGAGAGAAAATATAATTCGGCTTTTTAATCGAAAGTCGTGAATTTTTCTTGCTACTATTCCGGCTCTCCACTGTTGAGTCTGCCTTAATGCGGTAGAAGAAAATTCAGAGGCGATTCGGCAGTCCCACTTGCAGAGCACTTTCTTAATTCAGGACGCGTTGGTCACAGGGCCGGAGCGGGTAAAGCGCACTTCGATCCGGCGTCGGCTGGCATCGGCACCCTCAGTCAGGTTGCTGAAGGAGCCGTTTGGAGGGACCAGCTGGGCTGCAGAGTAGGCGTGGAAGGCAAGGCCGCCCATCCGGCCGGTACTTTTCTGAATACGGCGTAGCTCCTGAACGACGGCCAGGGCACGCAGCAGACCGAGGTCGGCGTTGGAGCCGGGTCGAGCACCGGTGATCGGCAACTGGTTAGCTGCGATCCGCCCGAGGGTGAGGTCAAGATTGCTCGCCGCTTCGAAGCCAAGTGGTTGGGTGTCGGTGTGGCCAATCACCTCGACTAGGTCGATACGGTAGTCGCGGGCGTTTCGCTCGACCTGGACGACTAGCGAGGCGCGGATGTAACTGCTCAAGGAAGGCGGCAGGCGAGCACTCCCGGAAGGGAATCGAAAGCCGCCGGTGTCCTGGATGACGATGATTGGCGGGGGGTCTTTGGGACTTTCGTCCTCACCACCCCCAGTCAGATAAGGAGCAATGAACACCAGCAACAGCAGGCTTGTGATGAGGAACAGGTTCGACATCAAGTCGGCAAAGGCAGGCCAGACGTTGAGTTCGGTGGGGGCGGCGTCGCGGCGACGGGGCATGAAAGGCTCCAGGGAGGATCGAGGGACTGTAGAACGATTAACGTGCGAAAGGCCAGAGCGGCGAGCGGCCCTGACCCTTACGAATGAGGTCGCTGAGGTCACCGAGCGCTTGGCGCACCTCCGCTAATTGGCTGACGAGGTCTCGGCCAAGTACCTCGCCCTCGCGAAGCGTTCCCTCTCCAGACTGCAGCAAGCGGGAGGCTTCCGCCTGGTATGCCCCCTCACTCAGGCGAGCGGCCAGTTCGTTCATTAGTCGGGCGGACTCGACAAAGCGCTCGCGCATCTCCTCAAGACGAGCGAAGTTCTGCTCCAGTACCTGGGCTGCAGCGCGGTGCTGCTCGTCATCACGCTGCACAGTGCTTTTGAGAATCTCTTCGAGGCGGGCAAAGTTCTGCTCTAGTATCTGGGCCATGGCGCTACGCTGCTCGTCATCACGCTGCACGGTACCCTCGAACCGACTGACTGCCTCAGTGAATCCGCCACCCGTTGCCATGCGCTCTGTCCACCGCCCCAGCGTCGCTGTCGCTTCGCCCAGTTGCTGCTGAGTGCTGGTAAGCGCCGCCAGTCCATCGGCATTGCCCGACTGCAATACTTCAATCTGTGTCAGAACCTGCCTGGTTTCCGCTAGAGTGTCCTGCAACTGTCCACCGACGCTGGTCAACTCCTGAACTGCCTCGCGTTCGAGGCCCTCGATCCGTTGCCAAATCTGTTCTAGCTGTTGATTTGCGAAGCGCACCTGGCTCCCCTCGGCACACAGTGCGTCCACCGCCAGCTGCTGGGCAGCTACCACCTGCTGCTGGGCGGTGCTGTACTGGTTGAGCGCGTCGGCTGCCTTCATAAATTGGTTGAGTCCCTTTGCGGCCTGGGCAATCCGGCTCGGGAAATCACTTTTTTGCAGTTCCTCGACAGATGCGTGCACCGAGCCGCGCAACTCCTGGGTGCTCTCGATCAGGTTCTGGTAGACCTGGCGGGCAACATCGACTACCCGGTTGTTGTCCTCTAGAATAAGCTTCACCTGCTCACCCAGGGAATGTTTGATTGAATTGCCAATCTCCACACCAACAGCGGAGATGATTGTCTTGAGCTGCTTGAACTCAGCTGTCATCTCCTCGGTCTGGCTGCTGCGTAGCTGTGGCTGTAGGAAGTTGTCGGCATAGTCTTCGAGCAAATCCAGGATCTGTTCCTTTCGCAACCGGGTGTTGGTGAACAGGTTATAGGTTGCCAATAATACTGAGCACAATAGAGCAACGGCACTGCCCAAAAAGGCGACGGCAATGCCTTGCAGCGGCTCCTGCAGCCGTGCGGCAGTCTGACTGGCGTTGCCACTACCCAAGAGTGTTGTCAGGCTACCGAGAGATGACAGATTGCCGAGGATACCAAAAACCGTCAGGAATAGACCAATGACCAGCAACAACCCCGGCATAGTTCCAGTAAATCCCTCAACCCAGTCGCACTCCCGATTGCCCAGACGCAGGTTGTTGGTATAAGCCTTCTGCAATAGGGCAACAGTATTGACGGTATTCGTGAAGCGGCCGGTGCTGTTATAGGAGCGTTCGACCACATCTAGAAGGTCAGTAGCATTCTGGTCGAGCGAAGCGTTGTCGTTAGACAGCAGCTTTTTACACAGACTCCCATACACCCGTCCGAGCATATCGTTTAGCTTGAACCGTAAAATCAGAGCCCATCCGAACAGGAGAACAATCAGGGACAGGCCGATCAACAGGACGATGGGAAACCAGGGGCCAGGGGGAATGAATTTGAGCAGATCCATCAGGAGCCTCTCAGCATTAAGGAATGGTTGAATCGGCTGCCCCAGGACGGGCAGTACTCAGAACCTCAGCGGGCAAACGGGTTTGACCCCGCAGATCACCAATACCGACAGCTACAGCTCCCGCCGTTGTGCCGCACCAGATCAGGTCGTCACGACTGCGAGCCAGGCACTGAACGATCTGTGTCGGCAGCCCACGCCTGACGCTTCGCCAGTAGCCTTGCTCATATATGTACAAACCCTGACTGGTGCCGCAGCAAACTCTATCCTCACTATCGAGCATCAGGGCCAGGGTATGCCCCTGCCAGTCCTGCATCCGCCGCCAGTGCTCACCCCGCTGCTGATGTAGGCCGTGGTCAGTCCCACACCATAGACGGCCATCGCCATCGAACAGCAGGCAAAATACATTGACCTTCTTCCAAACCGGTTCGAGGCAGTCTGCCGCCCAGCGGAACAACCCTGTTTCCAGACCACACAGGATTTCTCTGCCGGGAGAGCCGGCCAGGCAGTTGACCGGGGTGGGAAGCGAGTCATCGACTGCTGTCAGCACATGCCATTCTTCAGTCTGCCTGAATCCTAGCCCACGCCCCGTGCCACACCAGAGCGCACCATCTGCGGCGACTAGAAGGGTACGCACATCCGTTCCCAGCTCGGATGGCAGATCGATATCCTGCCAACACTCGCCCTTGTGGAGTTTCAGACCTCGTGCTGTAGCACACCAGAAAGTCGATGGTCCATCTGCCGCCAGTGCTCTGACGTTTAACCAGGGTAAGACGGTCTCCCACTCACCTCGCTCACGGTTGAATCGGTACAGTCCACGGTCAGTACCACACCACAGACTGTCCGATTGCTCCAGGATGCACTGTACATTCATAACCTGATGTCTATACCATCTGCGATAGAATACATCATCGCTGATGACGACCTGCCTGGCTTCCGATGGGTCAGGCGTTTGCTGATGCAAATTGCAGAAGTAGTAGACCCTCTCGAAGCCGGAAGTTGGCTCTGGCTATCAGTCGGCCATGCACACGATGGGGCTGGGGGTCGTTAGAGCAACGACCTTGGAACTCTTTGTTGAATACGAGTATCAACGATAGGGTTAAGCCGAAGGCACAATGCTCTGCCCATAATTTTGTCTGTCCGCTGACCACCACGCCTACCGCTTCCTGGCCGTGAGGACAGAGGGATTAAGTTTGCGAGAGATTTGTTTGCTGGTCAGGCCATCGACGCAAGCATGGACAGAGCAAATGGCGGATCTCCGGCAGCAAGCTACGATCTAGAGGAAGCGGGAACAGCAATTTTGTGATCGAGGGAACGACGGTGCAAAAAGTCTTGAAATCCGACGAACAGTGGCGGCAGCAGTTGACCCCCGAGCAGTACCGGGTCACACGCCAGAAAGGAACAGAGCGGCCGTTTTGCGGCGCTTTTACGGACAGTAAAGAGCCTGGCACCTACACCTGTGTCTGCTGCGGGCTTCCCCTTTTTGCCTCTAGGACCAAGTTCGACTCGGGCACTGGTTGGCCAAGCTTTATCGCCCCGATCAAAGACGAAAACATCGAAGCTTTGAGCGATTCGAGTCACGGGATGGTCCGCACCGAAGTCCTGTGCGCACAGTGCGACGCTCACCTCGGCCACGTCTTTCAAGACGGACCGCGGCCCACGGGTCTGCGCTATTGCCTGAACTCAGTCTCGCTGGTGTTTAACCCCGAACCGGTCTGAGCCTGGCAGAGTCGCTTTTGTGAGACAGCGCAGGGTCGATAATGATCGGAGCCGGCACGGTGGGTATGTGAGCCAGCTGAAAGTGCTTTTAACCGGCGGAGCCGGATTTATCGGAAGCCACACCGCCGACGCACTGCTCGCGGCAGGCCATCAAATCCGCATCCTCGATTCCCTCGACCCCGATGTTCATCCGGGCGCAGAGCCGGCGGTAATGCTCTCAAACGAGGTGGAGTTCCAGCAAGGAGATTGCTGCGACCCGCTTGCCGTCGGCCAGGCCATGGAAGGCTGTGACGCGGTCTATCACTTTGCCTCCAAGACCGGGGTCGGTCAGTCGATGTACAAGATTGGCCGTTATATGCAGCACAATGTTGCGGCAATTGGCGTCGTCCTCGATGCGGTGGCTGCCCGACGAGACCGGGTCCGCAAGTTTGTACTGTCCTCCTCGCGGGCCGTTTACGGCGAAGGTCGCTACATCTGTGCAACTTGCGGGCCAATCCAGGCCGGTCGGCGTACCGCCGAGCAACTGCGCCGTGGAGAGTGGGATCTGCAATGTCCAATTTGCAACGAAAAGCTCGACCACGGCGCCACCCCTGAGAATTGGCCGCACGCGCCCGTCTCGATCTACGGCCTCAGCAAACAGTTTCAAGAAGCGACCGCGCTGCAAGCCTGTGCAATGTACGGGGTACCCCTGGTAATCCTGCGCTACTTCAACGTCTATGGCCCGCGCCAGTCTCTATCCAACCCCTATACGGGGATTGCCTCGATTTTCTCGACCCGCCTGCTTGCGGGTAGGCGCATCAGCCTCTACGAAGATGGTGCGGCGATCCGCGACTTCGTGCACGTTAAAGATGTTGTCGCCGCAAACTTACTGGCCATCGAGGAGGGCCAGAGCGGCATTTTCAATGTCGGTACCGGCGTGCGTCATACGATCCGCGACATCGCTGAAAATATTGCCCGGGCGCTCGGCCAGACCGACCGTATAGACCTGACGGGCGAATTTCGCATAGGCGACATCCGTCACTGCTACGCAGACCTCAGCCACAGCCGCGGCAGCCTTCACTATCACCACTCGGTGGCGCTAGACGAAGGGATAGCGGACTTAGTAGCCTGGGTAGCTACTCAGACCGTAAGCGACAGCTACGAGAAAGCGCGTAGCGAGATGCTGGCGCACGGTCTAATGTAGTGCCGTCAAAATCAAGACCTGGATAAGCCGTCAGCAGTCACTGCGTGAACGCGCCCTTCAGGGAGGGACCATCTTGCTTTTGCGCCGGGGATCTTTTTGCAATGGAGCCATCCTGGGCGGGTAGGAAGCCGATCGGCTAGCATGGGTCAGCTATGACACTACCAATTGTTGCCATTGTCGGACGTCCAAACGTCGGCAAATCTACACTGCTCAACCGGCTGGCCGGTGGCAGCGAAGCGATCGTCTATGACCAGCCGGGCGTCACCCGCGACCGGCTCTACCTGGACGCAGAATGGTGCGGCTACCAGTTTCAGGTAGTCGATACCGGTGGGCTCGTTTTTGAAGACACCGAAGTCTTTTTGCCGCTCATCCGCCAGCAAGTCGAAATTGCTCTACAAGAAGCGGCGGCGGTCCTCTTTGTACTCGACGGCCAGCAGGGGTTGACCAACGGCGACCGCGAAGTAGCCGACTGGTTGCGGGTCCATAAGTTGCCGGTCCTGCTCGCGGTCAACAAGCTCGAAGAGCCCTCGACCGCTTTGAGCCTGACGGCCGAATTTTATGCCCTCGGGCTGGGTGACCCCTACCCGGTCTCCGCGATTCACGGCTCGGGGACGGGCGACTTGCTCGACGCCCTCGTCGCTGTCCTGCCCGCACAAGACGGCGAACAAAAAGAACTTCCCGAGTTGCGCGTTGCCATTGTCGGTCGGCCCAACGTCGGCAAGTCGAGCCTGCTCAATGCCCTGGTCGGCGGCCCCGACCCCCGCGTGCTCGTCTCAGAAGTGGCAGGTACCACCCGCGATGCGATTGACACGCTAGTCGAGCACAACGGCAAGCGCTACCGGCTCGTCGATACAGCCGGTATCCGCAAGAAATCGAAAGTCGATTACGGCGTCGAAGCCTTTAGTGTCTCAAGAGCAATCCGCGCCATCCGGCGGGCGGACGTGGTGGTGCTCGTGATCGACGCAATTGATGGCGTCACCGACCAGGAAGGTAAGCTTGCCGCCAAGATTGCCGAGCAGGGGCGTGCCTGCGTGCTCGTCGTCAACAAGTGGGATGCCATCGAAAAAGACACCTACACGATGAACACCTATCGCGACGAAGTGCGCGAAGGGCTCTATTACGTTGATTGGGCACCGATCGTCTTTACCAGTGCGCTCACCGGCCAGCGAGTCGATAAGATATTCGAGGTGATCGACACCGCCGCCGAGCAGCACCAGCGCCGCGTCTCGACCTCAGTGCTCAACGAAGCTCTACAAGAAGCGCTCCTCTGGCGTTCGCCGCCCGCCACCCGCCAGGGTCGTCAGGGCCGGGTCTACTACGGAACCCAGATCACGGCCAACCCGCCGACTTTCGTCCTCTTCGTCAACGACACCAAGTTGTTCAAAGACAACTACCGTCGCTACCTCGAAGGCCAGTTCCGAGGATCCCTGGGCTTCGACGGTTCACCGATCCGGTTTATCTTCCGGGGTAAACCTGAGCGCGAGACAGTCCGTCCCGACCGCACCGACCGTCCTGATCGCCGCGCCGAGCGGACCGAACGGGCTGAAAAGGCCGCTCGACGCACCGAACGGACCTAGCCGTGGCGACGGCACTCAAAGAGTGGGCCATCGTCTGCGACGCGCTTGAGCGCGGTGAACAGAGTCTCCTGCTGCGCAAAGGCGGTATCCGCGAAAAGCGCCCCGGCTTTACCGTCGAGCACCGCAATTTCTTTTTGTACCCGACCGCTTTTCACCAGAACCCGTTAGAACTGGTGCCGACTGCCCGAGGACGGTTGACCGAGCTACCGGTACCACCAACAGGACTTGTACCTATCGCACTGTACGCCGAGGTGATCGAATCCTGGCGCGTCGAGCAGTTCGACCGGCTTGAAGCCTTGAGAGGGATGCATATTCTTGAACCTGCAACTGTTGAATCGCGCTATTACTACCGGGGAAATCCCTGGCTCGAAGTCGTCTTGCTGCGCGTCTTTCGGCTGCCGCAAACTGTCCTGGTCAAAGAATTGTCCGAGTACGCCGGTTGCCACTCCTGGGTCACCCTGGCGGATGAACTGCCGACCTTAGACCGGTTGCCTATTTTGAGTGAAGGGCAACTCAGCCATCTGAAAAGGCAGCTTCAGGACAAACTCAAAGTGCAGCCGCAAGCGCCGTTGAAATAGAACAGCCACTCCTAAACGCATACCTGCCGGTACTCGGCAATCAGGCGTCTCAAGGAGTGGACACGGGCTCCTCGGGATTTGCGGCGGGCGCTTTCTGGACTTCCCAGATGTTGCCGAAGACGCGGCCGTAGTATTCAGTCTCGACAGCATTCACCCGCCTCTCGAAGATGCCGTTGCGGACAGCAACGATGAGCAGGGGCCGTACCAGGGCGATGAGCGGTTGCTGGGCTTTGATGATTTGTTTGCGCTCGTCAGGACCGGCCTGGCCTTCACCCGCAGTCGCAGCGGAGGTCTCATCGAGCTGTACTTCCCAGTCGCTTGCCTTGCGGCCTTTGATGGCCTCGCTCTGCAAGTTGAAGAGGTGCCAGGGGCTATCGGAACGCCAGACGGAGGCCGACTCGACCGGGCTTGCACCAAGGTCCGGCAGGCTCGTGAGCACCGCCTGCCAGTCAAGGGTACGCAGGACGCGGTTGCGCAGAGCAAGGCGCGGCAGGGGACGTACTTCGACTTCGATACCGAGCGCTTGCAGGTCGCCCTGAGCGCGGCGGGCAGTGGCCAGGATTTGCGGGTCGTCAGCGTCCGTGAGCAGGGTAAAACGCACCGGGTTGCGGCGGCTGTCGAGCAGTTTGCCGTCTTCTCCCAGGTTGAACCCGGCTTTTTTGAGGCTCGCCTTTGCCGCCTCCAGGTCGTAAGGGTGTTCTGCGGCGACGGCCGTATTCAGCCAGACTGCACTCACCATCGCCTGTCGGTCGAGGGCGGCAGCAATGGCCCCCCTAAAAGTCGTGCTGTTGAACCAGGCTGAGGCAATCGGGT
>JANNPH010000222.1:0-9301 GCA_031399965.1 Gloeobacteraceae cyanobacterium SOY_34_metabat_159
CAGACTCAAGTCGCCGAGCAAGTCGAGGATCTTGTGGCGGACGGGTTCGTCGCTCCAGGTGGGCGGTGTGAGCCAACCCTGGGGGCCGGCGACGAGGGCACAGTCGAGCGAACCGCCCTGGATCAGTCCACGGGCTTTCAAATGCTCAATCTGGGCAAGCATGGTAAAAGTACGGGCCGGGGCAACTTCGCGGGTAAAGTTCTCTGGATTGACTTTCAGGCTGAGCCATTGCTGGCCGATTGGCTCTGGAAAGTCGATGCCGTAGCTTACCCGCAGTCCAGGCTCACTGCTGGGTACGGCGGCGACGAAGGTGTCGCGTTCGTGCACGGTGAGCGGTTGCAGGGTCAATCGCTGCCGTGGCTGGTCTTGCTCGACGATACCGGCTCCCACAATCGCCTCGACGTAGCGTTTAGCCGAGCCGTCGAGGATCGGCAGTTCTGGTCCGTCAAGCTCGATCCGGCAGTTGTCGATGCCAAGCCCGTAAAGTGCGGCAAGCAGGTGCTCAGGGGTCTGCACGACGATGCTCTCGAATACGAGAGAGGTCGAGAGAGCGGTCGGTCGGGTATTTTCGGCACTCGCCTTGAGTGCTGATTCGCCGGGCAAATCGGTACGGACGAATACGCGTCCGTACCCGGCCGGGGCCGGCGATACGCGAACCCGGGTCGAGATGCCCCGGTGCAGCGTCGTACCTTCAAGCTCGAAGGTGGAGGTAAGAGTGCGCTGCACGCTACCGCCTTCCCAATTGCATTTCTAGTTGCTGAACGCGGAGTTGCAGCTGGCGCATCTGCTCCAGGATCTGCGGCATGCGGGTGCGAGCTGCTTGCTGGCGCAATTCTTGCAGGTGGTCCTGGGCTGGGAAACCAGAGACCTTTGCGTGGTCCGGCAGGTTTTTGGTGACGCCGGAACGGGCGAGGATCAAGCAGTCAGCTCCGATGGTGGTGTGGTTTGACACCCCGGCCTGGCCCGCGATTACAGTCCGGTCGCCAACATCGACGGAACCCGCAAGCCCCACCTGAGAGACGATCATGCAGTTTCGACCGATGCGGTTGTTGTGGCTGATGTGAACGAAATTGTCAATTTTGGTGCCCTCGCCAACTAAGGTCTTGCCAAGAGTTGCGCGGTCGATGGCGACATTTGCACCCAGTTCGACATCGTTTCCGACTTGAACGGTACCAACCTGCGGGATTTTCAGGTGTCCGACCGGGATGGGGACATAGCCATAGCCGTCCGCACCGACGACGCTCCCGGCATGGATAGTAACCCGGTCACCAAGACACACGCCATCCATCAGGACGACATTTGGATAGAGCAGGCAGCCGGACCCGACGATCACTTCAGCCCCGATGTAGACCCCTGGAAACAGGTGTGTGTCGGCTCCAATCTGGGCACGCGGACCGATATAGGCGAGGGCCGCCACCGAAGCGGTCGGATCGACGATGGCGGTCGGATGCACTACAGCTGCCGGGTCGATGCCGGTCGGCGGTAGCGCAATCGGCTGCGGGTACATCAAGGCAAGGGCCTGGGCCATCGCCAGACGCGGGTTCTCAACGACGATCTGGGTGAGGTGCGGCATCGCCCAGGCTTGGGGAGTGATGGCAACACCGGCACGACTCTGGGCGAGCAGCTGTTCGGCCTGCGCGTCCAGTGCAAAAGTCAGATCGGTGCTTTCCGCCTCCTCAGGTGAACGGGCGGCGAGTACCAGGCGTTCGGGGTCGCCCACGAGCTTGCCGCCGACACAGTCCGCGAGGGCGGACGCCCGAAGCTTCTCACCCATCTAGAACTTCTCTCCCAGACCAAAGTGAACCTGACTGGGCAGTCCAATGCTGTTGATACCGTAGTCGATGCGCAGTGGACCAAGGGGCGACTGCACGCGCAGGCCGAGGCCGTAGCCAAGCCCAGCACCGGGTTTGCCGCGGTTGATACCCGGCATGCCCAGCACACTCGCCGCCGAACTGAGGTCGGTACCGTAGTCTACGAACAATGCCGCTCCGACCGGATCGAAGACCGGCGTCCGGAACTCAACGGTGTTGATCATATAGGTGCGGCCGGTTGCAAGGCTACCTTCGAAGAAACCGCGCACCGAGTTGCCGCCGCCCAGAGTGAAGGCTTCGTAGGGCGGAAGTTCGCCAAAGACCGTGCCGACCGAACTATTAAAGGCGACTACCTGCTTGCCTTTGCCGAAGGGCAGGACGTCTACCGGGATGTACTGGCTATAAGAGACGGTCGGGCGGGTAAACCAGGCACTGCCAATTAGACCGAGTGACTGGTCCGCACTGATACGCAGGACCGAGCCGTTGCGCGGTGTGGTCGGGTTGTCGCGGGTGTCGCGAATTGCCGCTGCTTGCAGAAATAGCAACGTATCGGTGCCGGTGCCGCTGATTGTGAGCGGGGAGGGGCTGATGATGTAATTGCCGTTGGCGTCCTGGATGCCCCTGTCAGTGGCGTAGGAGCGGCCAAGGTAGTCGCGCAACTGCACTGTCTCGATGCGGGTACCGGCCGAGACGCGCCACTCGTTGTTGAGCGGGCGACCGAAGACGACCCCAAGGCCAAGGCGATTTTCGCGCGGGGTCTCGTTGTTCGGGCCGACGCCGATGCCGCCGCCATTGAAGACGTAGCTGAAGGCCTGACGGTTAAATAGGTTAATCGACATCGAGGTGCGGTTGGGGTCGCCCGCGAGCCACGGATCGGTGAAGCCCAGGTTGAAGAGCAGCAACTGTCCGCCGCCCTGGACGTCGGCGGAGAGCTTCTGGTTGTTGCCGCCGAAGTTTTGCTCCTGGAGCGATAGGGTGCCGAAGAAGCCGTAAGCGGAGTTGACGCCCGCACCGGCGGCAATCGAGCCGGTGCTCTTTTCTTCGACTTTGAGGTTGACGACTACTTTTTGAGCGTCGCCTGAACCCTGGGCCAGATCGAGCGAGACGTCTTTGAAGATGTTGAGAGCGTAAACGCGCTGCAGATCGCGCTGAATGATGTTGCGGTTGAAGACATCGCCCGGCTTGAGCCCAACTTCGCGGGTGACGATGAAGTCGCGGGTGCGGGTGTTGCCCTTGACGCGGATGTCTTCGATGATGCCCTCGGTGACCGTCAGCCTGACTTTACCGTCAGGGCTCGATTGCACGTCGGAGACCTTGGCGAGCACATAACCGCGCTCGGCGTACCACTCTTCGATGGTCTTGACGCCGCGCTGAAGCTCACCGAAGTTAAGGGTCTGACCAACCTGGTTTTTGAAGGTCTCGGTGACGACTTGTTCGGGTAACAGCGTTGCCCCCTCGGTTGCCACCCCTTCGAGAGTCGGGTTTGGTGACACATCGAAAGTGACGCGTACCCCAAGCGGCGTATCCTCGGGAGTTGCCTTCACGTCGGCGAAGTAGCCGGTTGCGAAGACGGCATTGATATCTTGCTGAAGTTGCGAACGCGTGGTGGTCTGACCGGGCCGCGTGCGAATGGCACTGTAGACTTTTTCTTCAAGGGGGATACCAAGCTTGCCCTTGGTGGTCGTCACTTTGACCTCGGCAACCAGAACCTGCGGCTCGGCCGGCTTGTCGGCTGTCGGCTCCGCCGGTTTTTCACCCTGGGCCGGAGTCGCCGGTTTCTCACCCTGAGCTGGGGCTGCTGGGGTTGCAGCCGGGGCTGCTGTCGGCACTTCAGCTGGGGCAGGAGCAACAGCCGGAGCAGTGGCCGGGGTATTCTCCTGAGCGCGGGCAATCGGGGCGACGAGGCCGCTGACCAGCAGAATGGAAGCGGTGAAAAGAGGAGCACGAAATTTTCTGGATGGTGCCATGCCTTGAAAGCCTGTAGAGATCAGCCTTGCCTGGATGGATGACTGGGAAATTATAGACATCCCCAGATTAACCAGCCAAGCCTAGCGCGACTGTGGTAGCTTACCATAACCCGGTAACTCGATACCGATATTTCCCGATAAGTCAGCTTGTGAAACCCAGTGGCCGATCGAGTAGGATTGGGCACAAAATAGCAGCAGTTCCCAACCAGGCAAGGGGTAGCTCATGGCGGTGGAGATGAAGGTGGCAGCGATTGCCCTCGACGCGGCTAGCCGCCTACCAATAGTGATCCTGCGCGACCTGCACGACCGCCGGGCACTACCTATCTGGATCGGAAAATCTGAAGCGAACGCCATTTTGCAGGCCCTCGAAGGCCAGCGCCCTCCCCGCCCGATGACCCACGACCTGCTGGCCGGTTTTTGCAAAGAGTGGGATCTGACGGTTGAGCGAATTGTAATACATGCCCTGCAAAACAATACGTTTTACGCAATGATTACGGTCCGTCGCGGCAAGCTGCGCAAGGAAATCGACTCGCGCCCGAGCGACGCGATTGCACTCGCTCTGCGAACCGAGACTCCGATCTGGGCCATGGAAGAAGTGATTGCCGAGGCCTCGATCCCAGTGGATCAAGAAGCCGACGAGGCCGAGCGCGAGGCATTCCGCGACTTTCTGACCACACTCAACCCTGGCGATTTCACAGCCGACCTGTCGTAAGGGGCGGCTTCAGGCCCAGGCGACCGGCGCGGCGCGGTGCAGAGTGTCAACGACCCGGTCTACTTGCTCATCGCCCAATTCTGGGAACATCGGTAGCGAGAACACTTCCCGCGCCGCCTTCTCGGATTCGGGCAAGTCGCCAGGCCGATAGCCCAGGTCGGCGTAAGCTTTTTGCAAGTGCAGGGGCACCGGATAGTAGATGCCGTGGCCGATTTGCTGTTCGCTGAGCGCGGCTATAAATCGGTCCCGGTCTTCTGAGCGCAGGGTGTACTGGTGAAAGGTATGGGTTGAATAGTGCGCCGTCTGGGGCGTACTGAGTGCTGCCACGCTACCGAGCCGATCGTTGTAGCGCTGCGCAATCTGAGCGCGGCGGTGGTTCCACTGGTGCAGGTGGGGTAACTTGATGCGCAGGATGGCGGCCTGGATTTCATCGAGTCTGGAGCAATAGCCGACTTCGTCGTGGTAGTAGCGCCGGGAGGAGCCGTGCACCCGCAGGGACATGAGACGTTCGCGCAGGTGCTCGTCTGTCGTAACGACCATGCCGCCATCACCGAAGGCTCCAAGGTTTTTAGTTGGGTAAAAACTCAAGCAGCCCGCCACCCCGATTGAACCGGTCGGGCGATCGCGGTAGAGCGCGCCGATCGACTGGGCGCAGTCCTCGACGATGAAAAGTTTGTGCTGGTCTGCCAGGGTCACAAGCGGGTCCATATCGGCCGCCTGACCAAACAGGTGCACGGGCAAAAGTGCCCTGGTGCGCGGTGTCACCTGCGCGGCCACCGACTCCGGGTCGAGATTGAAAGTGACCGGGTCGATGTCGGCAAACACCGGCGTCGCCCCACAGTAGGAGATGGCCTCGGCCGTGGCGATGAAGGTGAAGGGGCTGGTGATCACCTCGTCGCCCGGACCGATGTCGAGGGCGCGCAGGACCAGGTGTAGAGCGTCTGTGCCCGAGGCGACGCCGATGCCGAAGCAGGTACCGGTCAGGCGGGCGAGTTCTGCTTCGAGGGCGAGGCTGTGTTCGCCCAGGATGAACCGGCCGCTTTTGAAGATACCGTGGACAGCTTTTTCAATTTCGGGCAACAGGGCTGCTGTCTGAGCGGAAAGGTCAAGAATCGGAATCAAGCGAGGATCTCCGCCAAATCTGGGTCAGTACCGTGCCAAATCTTACCGTCAAGGGCGATTTGCTCGATGGAGGCCGCCATTCTAAGAGCGTTGAGGGCCTGTTCGCCACCCACAGAGGGCGGCTTGCCGCCGCGTACGCATTGAATAAAGTGTTCGAGTTCGGCGCTTAACGGCTCGATGTTGCTAGTCTGCACTTTTTCGATGAGCCCTGCCTGCCGGTAGAGTACCTGGCCGTACTGGGTGGTGTAGTCGGAGTCGGAGTGACGGTAGATGTCGATTTCTTTACTCAAGAAATCGGCCTCGACCAGGCAATTTTTGCAGTGGGCCGAGATCGTACGGATCTTGCGGTGGGTGACTTTGCTCGCTGTGAGGGTAGCGACGGTCCCGTTGCTGAAGACGATATTGGCGGTCACGTAGTCGAGGTAGCCCGAGTGGTGGGCGCGACTACCGGCAGCGGTCATCTTGACTACCGGGTGGGGGACCAGTTCGAGTAATAGGTCGATGTCGTGAATCATCAAATCGAAGACGACCGAGACGTCGTTGGCCCGCGAAGAATAAGGGCTCATCCGGTGCGCCTCGATGGCGAGCACCTCTTCGTGCAGCAGCACATTGCGCATCTCGCGAAAGGCCGGGTTGAAGCGCTCGATATGCCCGACCTGCAGGATGCAGTCGCTCTGAGCAGCCAGATTGACCAGCTCCTCGGCCTCGATGATGTCGGCTGCGATCGGCTTTTCGATCAGGATGTGCACGCCGTTTTTGAGGCAATCCTGGCCGACCATGTGGTGGAGGCGGGTCGGGACGGCGATGCAGACCGCTTCGACGTGTTTGATCAGTTCGCGGTAGTCCTCGAAGTAGCTCACCCGGTACTTGCTGGCCGTGTCGATGCCCCGTTCGCGGTTGACATCGGCGACCCCCACCAGGGCGACATCTTTGAGGAGACTCAGCACCCGCGCATGGTGCTGACCCATGTTGCCGATACCGATTACCCCGACACGGATTGGCACGGAGCTTGCCAGATTCTGCAGCACGGGCATTCCATTAACAAATCAACAAGATTTTACCACCACTTCAAACCCCGGTCAGGGAACGACCGGCAAATTGAAGTCGCGCTGTCCGGAGATCCGGTTTTCCTCAAAGCGAATCCGGTAGGGCGGCTGCCACTTGCTGCGGCCGTTGAGGGTCAATTGCACAACCCCCTCCGGAGGCACGATGCCGCGATCGAGGCTCAGTTCGACGCGCCCGAGGCGATCGACTTCGTTGCTGTCTGTGAGCTTGACCAGCCCCGGCAAAAACACATAGCGCTGGCCGGAGTTGTTGGTCAGTTGCGCATTCAACTGGAAACTGCCGTCGTTCTGAACGCGCGCCGAGAGCACCCGCAAAGTTACACTATCGATTGTCTGCTCGTCGTCAAGGGCGATATCGCTGAACAAACTGGTCGGTTCGTTGACCCGCGCTGCTGTCGGCCTCGGTGCGACGGCAACCGGCGGCGGCAGGGCAACGGTTACGGGCGGTGGTGCCGCGACCAGGAGCGGACGCCACTTCTCGATTTGAGCCTGGGCCTCCGCGTATTCACTGGTCGTTTCAGGAATCTGCAGCAGTAGATTGATGCCCGCTTCGATGGTGGTGGGCGTCTCAGGTTTTGCTAGAGCACGGGCAAGTTCGATGATTTGCTGGTTCCAGCGGCGAATCTCGGCGCGGGCGATCGGGTAGACCGCTGACTTGGCCGGTAGCGTATCGACTTGCTTGACCGCTGCAACGAGGTCGGCGGCGAGCCCGCTTGAAGCCTGGGCACGGGCCGCTTCAAGCTGCGTCTGGTCAGGGATTTGCCGCAGCAACTGTTGCAGTGCTGCGACCTTGGCGCCGCCGGTCGGTTGGTTTTTCGTAGGCTCGGGAGTTGTTGTCAGCTGCACGGTGACGAGTACACCCACCCCAAGCATCGCAATCAGCGCGGTGATGGTTAAAAACTGAACACTGGCCCGACGCTGCAGTTCCATTACGACCCCACCAGGGCTTGAATATCTTCGATGGCAAAGTACTGAAAGAATTTCTCGGTGACGCGCAGCTTGTAGGAGCGGCCCTCGACATGCTTCGAGATAAAGCCCTTCTGAACGAGGTCGCGCACCTGATCGTAAACTCCCGACCCGCGCAAATCGACCAGCTCGCTCTGGCTGAGTGGGCCTTTGAGGGCGATGAGTGCCAGCGTGCGCTGTGCGCCGACGCCAATTTCACTGGGCACCAGCCGCTGTACGAGGTGAGCGTAGGGTGCTTTCAGTTGCAGAGCGTAGCCCTCGACGGTGTCGGCAATTTCGAGCGCGCCCTCGCGGTGGGCATAGTCGTCGAGCAATTCGAGCAGGGCCGACTCGCAGTCGTCTTTGGAGCACTCCGCGTAGCGACTGATCTGTTCAAGCGTGAGTGGGCGGGCTTTGAGATACAAGACGGCTTCCAGCCGCATCTTCAACTGCTGCATAGATTGCAATGTCCTGATAAAACTCGTCCTGGCTCAGTACAACCTGCGAACGGTGGGCTAGAAACAATAATCCCAAAAATGCGCCGACCCGGTCTGGAAACTGTTGTAGCAGCAGTTCCAGGCGAGTTGCCGTACCGGCATTCCAGGCGGCCGAAAGCAGCTCCCAGAGCTCAGCGACGAGCGCTTCGAGGTTTTCGTGGTGGGCAAGGTGCTCGATTTGCTCCATGGTCTGTACTGAGACCCCTTTCAGGGCCGGACGCCGCTCTTTTAGGTGTTCGCGTCCCTGCTGGCGTTCAAGGTGCTCAACCTCTTTCAGATGGGCAATCAGGTCGTTGAGGGTAAGCGGTCGCTCGCTCATCGCCGGAGCTGCAGAGCGACGGCGCAGGACTCGCTCAAGTGCCACCGGCCAGACCGCTTCGGGAGCCAGTTCAAAATCGTCGGCAGAATCCTCCTCGGGGGGAGTCTCCTGCATCTGCCCTTCGAGGATTTCCGCCTTCATGCGCACGAGGACCGAGGCATAGAAAAGCGCCTGACCGGAGCGGGCGAGATCGCTCGCGTCGATGCGTTCGAGCGATCGCAAAAATCTGTCTGTTAACTGGACGACATCAATATCCCAGGGGTCAATTTCACCCCGGCGAGCCAGATCGATCAAAATTCCGATCGCGTCTTCGGGCATCACCGCCCCGGCACTGTGTTGCCCCTCACAATAGCACTACCCGTTTGATTGATTACTGAGATCGATTGTTGTCGCGCTCAGAAAACTGGATGACTTCCATTTTTGAAAACTGCCAGCTACCCGACGGCGAATCGACCGGGAAGCCATTCGAACGCAACACGACATGGTAGAGCGGATTGCTGCTGTCCGGCTCGACTGTGAAGCCCTGAGTTTTTAATTTGCGTACCGCCTGCTGAAATAAGCGGTCCAAGACATTGCTCATAACTGGGTGGCTGCGTCCATCAGGAGATTTGGCACCCAAAACGTTAACATGAACCCGTCACGGATCACATAAGAGCTTCATGATCCGCCATCTGTTCTGTACTGAATCCGATCTGTAGAAGCTACAATAGTGGCGATGTGAACCTTTGAGCACACCCCATGGAAGATCACTTCGAGGTCGTCGCTCCTTATCGACCGACTGGTGACCAGCCGGCGGCCATCGCCAAGCTGAGCGCCGGTGTCCTGCACGGCGTTCCCTATCAGACCTTGCTCGGTGCGACGGGT
>JANNPH010000147.1:0-3577 GCA_031399965.1 Gloeobacteraceae cyanobacterium SOY_34_metabat_159
CCGAGCGGACGGCATCGCACTCACTCCACCAAGGATCAGGAGCGCGAACACAGCACTTTTGACAGCAACCTTCATTGCGGACCTCCGACACCAGTGGTCAAGAGATAGCAGGATCGGGCGGACCAGTCAAACCGCCCGTGCGCTGTTCTATGCGCGCAGTTCAGGAGTGCAAGCAAGCGTCTTCAAGATTCGGCAAGATCCGGCTTCTTTTTCGTGAAACCCCAGGCAAAGATCAGCGCCACTCCCGAGAGCACAAACCATTCCGGGGTCTCGAAGTGCTGCCGGATGACGACTTCTGAAAGGACCTCGGTCATCATCTTCAGGCCGATAAAACCGACTGCCAGGAAAGCCGCAGTTTCGAGACGGACGTAGACATCGATCAGTTTGATAAAGAGTTCGGCGACGTAGCGCATGGTGATGATGCCGAGGATACCACCGGTGATCACGACCCAGGCTTTATCGCTGAAGGCGACGGCCGCAGTAATCGAGTCAATTGAAAAGGCGATATCGGTTAATTCGACCAGCACCAACACGCGCCAGAAAGGCGACAGCTTACCGAGGGTCATCCGAAACAGGGGATTGGTCGAGGTGGGAATCTTGTGTTCTTCCTCCAGTTCGGACTTGCCCTTTAGAAAATGGCTGACGGCGAGGTACACCAGGTATATAGCCCCGGCCAGCTTGAGCGGCCAGTTGTCGATGAGCCAGGCCGCAAAAAGCACCGCGATAAATCGAAAAACAAAAGCGCCGATGATGCCGTACCGGAGTGAGCGGCGGCGCTCTTCGAGGGTGGGCAGCGAGCGTGTCAGCGCGGCGAGGACGGCGGCATTGTCGGCACTGAGCGCTCCTTCAACGAACACGAGCGCAAAAATAATCGCAAAGTCCCAGGCCTCAATGCCCTGGTCAAATCCCAGCCCTTCGTAAAGCATTTCCCACATGGGCCGTAACCTGCGCCTCCTGCGACGTGTCCAAACAAAATGGTCGGTGCCAATATTCCCTTCAACAGGATTTCAAGGCACTACAGACCAGGTGTCATATTTCAGACTTCCTCTTTCATCATATTCATCACCAGCCAGTCCTCAAACCGCATCCCCACAGCTGGCCCTCCTAGAACGCGCCTGAACGGCGCGCAAACCGCCAGCCGCAGTGGACAATTGTCCCTGGCCTACAATAAACAGTATGGGTGTTACTGAACAGGCGACGATCGCGGGTGTGGATACCGAATCGCTTGAGACGCTGCAGGGAGTGGTCGAGCGGGTAACCTACCACAACCCGCAAAACGGCTACACGGTTGCCCGCGTGGCGGTGCGCGGCTTTGCGGATCTGACCACGGTGGTCGGCGACTTTGCGCAGTTGCAGCCCGGCCAGACGATGCGATTCTGGGGCTTCTGGAAAGACCACCCACAGTACGGTCCGCAGTTTATTGCCCGCCGCAACGAAGAGACCCGCCCGGCGACCCTGAATGGTCTCGAAAAATACCTGGGCTCAGGACTGATCAAAGGCGTCGGTCCGGTGACGGCAAAGCGCATCGTTGCCCACTTCGGGCTTGAGACCCTTGAAATCATCGAAACTGCCTGTGGCCGCCTCAAAGAAGTGCCCGGCGTCGGCGCTTACAAAGTCAAAATCATCGAGCGGGCGTGGGTCGAGCAAAAAGCGATTAAAGACGTCATGGTCTTTCTGCAGTCTCACCAGGTCAACACGACCCACGCCGTCAAAATTTACAAGACCTACGGCGACGAGTCGATTGCCCGCGTCCAAAACAACCCCTACCAGCTTGCCCAGGACATTTGGGGCATCGGCTTTCGCACCGCCGATCTCATCGCCCAAAACATGGGAATCGCCGCCGACAGTGTAGAGCGGCTCAAGGCCGGTCTCGTCTACGCCCTCTCGACCGCGACCGAGGAAGGCCACTGCTTTTTGCCGCTCGAATTGATGATCGAACAGGCAGCAGCACTACTGCGAGTCGAAGACATTGCCGATATCGAGGAGCGACTGCGGCAGGTCGCCCGCGATCTGGTGCGCGAAGACTTCATCAAAGCCGAGCGCATCGTGCTCGACGGCAAGGACACAGTAGCCTGCTTTCAGCCATCGCTCTTTCAGTGCGAAGTAGGTCTTGTGCGGCGGCTCCTGGCACGCCCCGAGGCTGAGGCAGTCGATTTAAAGCGCGTCGAGTCATGGCTTGAACGCTACACCCAGCACACAGGGCTACAGCTTTCAGACGAACAGCGCGAAGCCGTCCACCTCGCCGCCCGCCACCCATTTCTGGTACTCACGGGTGGACCAGGCACCGGCAAGACACTCACCACCCGTGCGATTGCCGCTCTGTGGAGAGCGATGGGCAAAAACGTACTACTCGCCTCGCCCACCGGCCGGGCGGCCCAGCGGCTCTCGGAGGTCGCAGGCCAGGAGGCAAAAACGATTCACCGCCTGCTCGAATTCGACCCCTCCACGATGGGTTTCAAGCGCAACGCCGAGAACCCGCTGGCTGCCGACGCCGTCATCATCGACGAGGCCTCGATGATCGACCTGGTGCTCGGCTACAACCTGCTCAAGGCGATCCCACCCAAGGCCCGCGTCCTTTTTGTCGGCGACCAGGACCAGTTACCGAGCGTCGGACCAGGAAACGTGCTGGGCGACCTCGTACGCTCGCCACAAATTCCAACAGTCCGGCTCAGCAAAGTCTTCCGCCAGGCAGCCGAGAGCCTGATTGTAGCCAACGCCCACCGCATCAACCGCGGTCACCTGCCCATCCTCGCACCGGCCGACACCGACTGCCTTTTTATCGACGCAGCCGAACCCGAACAGGTAGTCGAGCGCATCCGCACTTTTATCGTCCAAGAACTCCCCCGGCTCGGCTTCCAACCGATGCAGGACGCCCAGGTCCTCTGCCCGATGAACCGGGGCCTGGTCGGTGCCAACAACCTCAACACTGTTTTGCAGCAGACCCTCAACCCGCTGCGTCCCGGCGAAGCACAAGTCGAGCGCAACCACCGCTTTTTTCGAGCCCGCGACCGCGTCATTCAGCTGCGCAACAACTACGACCTCGGCGTATTCAACGGCGACCTCGGCACAATCGCCGCCATCGACTTCGAGGATCAAAAGTTACGAGTCCAGTTCTTCGAGCGCTTAATCGACTACGACTTTGCCGACCTAAACGAATTGTCACTCGCCTACGCCATCAGCATCCACAGAAGCCAGGGCAGCGAGTACCCAGTCGGCATCATCCCCATGCACACCCAGCACTTCCCAATGCTGTCGCGCAACCTGCTCTACACCGGCCTCACCCGCGCAAAGAAGCTTGCCGTCCTGGTCGGCACCCGCAAAGCAGTCGCGATTGCCGTACGCGAAGTAAAAGCCATGCAGCGCTACACCCGCCTTGCCGAGCGCCTCGGAGCCGAGCCCCCCTAATTCGCCACGTCACTCAAGTCCTGCCTTTGTCCACCGCTATCGCTATTCACTCTGCCCGCCCGGTAGCAGGCCCCAACCAATCCCATTTGACGCACCACCAGACTTCCCTTGTAGGGGGTGCAGGGGGCGGACGCCGCCCCTTGCTCGGGGGCGGGGGGTGTGGGGGGTAGGG
>JANNPH010000158.1:0-9084 GCA_031399965.1 Gloeobacteraceae cyanobacterium SOY_34_metabat_159
CCCCACCGTCATGCCGGACACTTTCAATCTCGCCGATACAGGTCAAAATCGTGGCATCGTCTGGAGTGACCGACATGGCTGGCCGAGTTGTCCTGATCACCGGTTGTTCGAGCGGCTTCGGTCTGCTCATCGCTGCCCGCCTCGCCGCTCGCGGCGAAGTGGTCTATGCGACCATGCGCGATATCCGCAAGCAAGAGCGCCTGCTGAAGGAAGTCGCCAGGCAGGGTGGCAGTGTCACGGTCTTGCCCCTCGACGTCACCGACGACGAGTCGATTGCGCCGGTAGTTGCCGCTATCGAGCGCGAGCGCGGGCGGCTCGATGTGCTCGTCAATAACGCAGGCTACGGCCTTGGCGGTGCACTTGAAGACCTGCTCGAATCGGAAGTGCGTGCCCAGATGGAGACCAACTTTTTTGGCGTCCTGAAGGTCACAAACCAGTGCCTGCCGCTGTTGCGCCGCTCACAAAAAGCCCAGATCATCAACATCTCAAGCGTTGCCGGCCTGTGCGGCATTCCCGGTATCGGTGCCTATAGTGCCAGCAAGTTTGCCCTCGAAGGCTACACAGAAGCACTCTGGTACGAACTCGGCCTGTTTGGAATCGCCGTAACCCTGATCGAGCCCGGCTCCTACCGTACCGAGGTGCAGCAAAACCGCAAACTGGCAGCGCGCATCGCTCACCCCGATTCACACTACCAGGACTACTCAAAAACACTGCTTGAGGCCACCGACCGGCGCGTGAGCCGGGCTAAGGGCGAACCCGAAGATGTTGCCCGTCTTATCGAGCGGGTCATCGACACAGAGAAGCCGGCGCTGCGCTACGCGGTCGGCCGGGAGGCGCGGGCAGTTGCTTTTCTAAGGCGCATTTTGCCCTTTAAAAGGCTGTCACGCATACTGACCCGAGCACTCCTGCGCTAGGGGACCAGACATCCAGCACGGTTCATGCTACTGGTGGGTCAGGGTTACAGGCCCACGACAGACTTTTCAAGAAGATGCTTTGCACCTGTTTTATCTGGGTGAGCAGCTATCTTGAGCGGGGCTTAGATACGTAAAGTTAAACTCCGATTTTCTAATTTTTAGTAATTTTCTCGTTACTGTGTAGGTACTATCGCTGAGTGTGTAGTCAGATGACCGTTCAGAATTGCCTCAAGCGAGGAATCAAAAAAGTTCAAGCCGGTGATTACAGCGGGGCAATCACTGATTACAATCAGGCAATTTTGCTGCAGTCTACCTGTGCCAAGGCTTATCACGGTCGCGGCAATGCATTCTATAGACTCAAGAATAAAATCAGAGCCTTAGAAGACTATACCCGTGCAATCGGTCTTCAGCCTGACTTCAGTGAAGCCTATTACAACCGGGGTGCAGCCCGCTCCAGCCTTGGAAATTGCCAGGGAGCCCTCGAAGATTTCACCCAGGTCGTACAACTCTGTCCTGAAGATGCCAAGGCTCACTACAACCAGGGAAATGCCCACTATAGATTAGGGCAGCAGCAAAAAGCGATCAACGGTTATACAGAGGCGATTCGAGTTGATGTCACTTACGCCGAAGCCTACAACAACCGGGGTCTTGCCTACGGCCGTCTGGAAGAAAAATTTAACGCAATGGAAGATTTGAAAAAAGCGGCAGCGCTCTTTAAAGAACAGGGAAATATTGAGCGCCATTTGAAGACTCTCGCCGTGATCGCCAAGCTCTAGATGAGTGTCACGATCCCAGTCGATTCGATTCGATTAGCCCCTGGCAGCTCGGTCAGCATCCCCAATCTGTCCTGGCAAGACTTTGAAACGATCCTGGCTGACCTGGGCGAACATCGCAATACTCGACTGGCCTACTACCAAGGAACCCTGGAGATCATGTCGCCGCTCACCCAGCATGAGCGTCCTCATCGGATCATTGCCGACATCGTAAAAGCGATTCTGGATGTTCAAGAACGGGACTGGGAAGACTTCGGTTCAACTACGATCAAGCGCCCCGATATTGCTGGTGTGGAACCGGATACGTGCTTTTACATCCAGAACGCCAATCAGGTGCAGGGATGCACGGATCTGAACTTAGCGGTTTATCCACCTCCTGATTTAGCAATTGAATCTGATGTCACGCCTACCACAACGCTAGAAGCGTATGAAGCGCTAGTTGTTCCAGAAGTTTGGATTTACCGAAACCGCCAACTTAAGATTTATCTGCTTCAGGACGGGAAGTACGTACAGAGCATCATCAGCCGAACTTTTCCTGACCTGGCCGTCATTGAACTCATTCAAGAATTAGTGCAAAAAGGCATTGATAAAGGCACCAGCAAAATGTTGAGAGGACTCAGAAATCAATGGGTGCATGGGGAGTAAGCGCTTTTGAGAACGACTATGCCCTCGACTGGGTGTGGGAACTCGAAGAGAGTCAGGACGCGGGCGTGCTCTTGACTGCTCTAAGGGCTGTGGTAGGAGCGGGCGAGGGCGAATACCTCGACAACTCAGTGTGTACTTGTGCCGTGGCAGCGGCTGAGGTAGTGGCAGCAGTGAGAGGACACGGGAAGGCGGACCTACCCGAGGAGGTAACCGAGTGGATAGAGACGCATCCTCTGGTAGAAACGGACAGGCTGGTAGAACTCGCCATCCAGGCAATGGAGCGAGTCACCCACGACTCAGAATTCAAAGAACTGTGGGAAGAAGCAGCAGAAGCAGATGCAGAAGCCTGGAAGCAGGAGATGGCAGACCTGCGCAAAAGACTCCTGGCGAATTAATCAGTCATCCTCTGCGGCCAGTGGTGTACCGGTCAACCTTGTAGGCGGTTGCCGTGCTCCCAGTGATCTGCCAAGAGAAATGCTGACCTGAATTTTTTGATTGTAGAAGTTGATGCCGTTGGAGCGAGAACAGATCATCTTTGTCAACAGGGGCTAAAAATAGAGTGTCCGACAAATAAGGCTCTCGCCTGTGGCCCATGGACGCTCGTCGAGACAAAGCCATGGTAGAAAAATTTAAAGACCGGGCCGATGCCGGGCAGCAACTGGCCAGCCGCTTGCAGGCTTACGCCGACCGGCCGGAGGTACTGGTGCTCGGGTTGGCTCGCGGTGGAGTGCCCGTCGCCTTTGAGGTGGCGGTCGCTTTGCGCGCCAGGCTTGATGTCCTGGTAGTACGCAAACTGGGGGTACCCGGATTTGAAGAACTGGCGATGGGCGCACTCGGTCCTGACGGGGTCAGAGTTCTGAATCACCCGATTATCCAGTCCCGGAGAATTACGAATGAGATGATCGACTGCGCCGTCGCTCATGAACTGCGCGAACTGGAGCGTCGCGAACATACCTACCGGGCCGGACGGACACCGCTTACTGTCGCCGGTCAAACCGTGATCGTTGTAGACGACGGTCTGGCAACCGGTGCCACGATGGAAGCAGCGATCGTCACTCTCGGCCAGAAGCAGCCTGGCCGTCTGATCATCGCGGTGCCGGTCGGTGCTCCATCGGTCTGCGAAGCTCTCAGTGCCAGGGTAGACGAGACTGTCTGCTTGGTTCGACCCAAGTCGTTTGAAGCGGTCGGGTCCTGGTATCAGAACTTTGCGCAGACTACGGACGCACAAGTGTGCGAGTTACTGGCCCAAGCTACCTATCTCAGTCGCGGGTGAGCCGCAAAAGGCAGTTCAGATAGCCTGCCACTCGCATCAGCTATGGGATTGCCGATAGTGCTTGGATGCCGTGGACTTTGGGATTAGCTATCGACCTCGGCCGCCAGGATGTCCGTAATCGCCCGCCGGGTATCTTTGCGGAATGCTTCGACACTCACCCGATTCAGGAGTGTGATTGCAACGAGCATACCAAGGCTCTCCAGGCTGAAGACAAGGGCATAAGCCGGGAATGGATCAACAAAGATCCGGCGACCCAGGTCGAGTAAGGCTCCTCCGGCGAGGGTTGCGAAGGCCTGGGATAGAGCCTGGGCAAGTCCCCAGGCACCGATGAAAGTACCGGCGGTCTCGGCGGCGGTCAGGTCGAGCATCAGGCTGACAGCTCCGTTGGTGGTGACCCCAAAGCTGAGACCGAGCAAGAAGACCGCCGCCCGTAGTACCGGTGAAGCGTGGGTGAACCCGGCGAGGATAACCAGCACAAAACAGATCGCCACGAGCATGCAGCCGAGGCGCGCCGTGCGCTGCTTACCCAGGCGCGGCACGATCAAAAAGCCCGTGGCAGGGATGCCGATGAGCGTGCCCATTCCCCAAAAGGCGTTAAGCCCAGTGCTCTCGGAGATAGTCATGCCGAAGACTTCGCCGCCGTAGGGTTCGAGGATCGGCTGCTGCATGAAGAGGCTGACGGTCATCGCGAGCAGAAAAGTGAAGAATAAACCCGTTTGACGGCTCGCGGTCAGCACCTTCAGAGCACTAGCGAGGGTAATGCGGTCTTCGCGGTCCACCAGGGTCGAACGGGTGGTAAAGCGCGAGTATTTTTTTTCGATGCCGAGGGTGGCGCAGATAGCCAGGCAAAAGACCGTGGCGGGGACGATCATGAAGAGCTTGTTGACGACTGCCTGTAGCGTGTCGATAGTCAGGCCCGCCAGTAACCGGGAACTGACGACGGCACCGACGACGATGCCGACCATGAGCATCGACCAGACGATACCGACCAGTTTCGAGCGGTCGTCCTCGTCCGACACATCAACCAGAAGTGCGGCGAAGGGTGTCGAACTGCAACTGATGCAGAGGCCGTAGAGCGCAAACGAGAGGGCCAGTGCTCCCAGCCAACTGTAGCTGGGTGCGGTCCAGCCGTAGAGGCGCAGGCTCTCGGCAAGCTTCCAGATCACCTGCACGGCCAGAAACGAGCCTGTGCAAAAAAGTGCCGAACCGATCCAGATATAGCCGGTGCGGTGGTACCCGAGGATCGGCCTGAAATCGGAGCGCTGGCCAAACCAGATGCGGGCCGGGGCGACGAACTGGTACATCGCGAGGGCACCGGCTGCCAGGGTAGCCGGGACAGCAAGAAGTTGGGCGTCGATCAAGATGCGGTTGAGCACGCCCAAAGTCAGGATGGACATCATGCCCAGTCCCATCTGAAAGAGACCGAGCCGGAACATCGTGAGCAACCCCACCTTCGGCAGAATAGCCGGGCTGTCGGCGGGCATCGGGAAAGCGGACAGGTCGCGGGTCGTCATCAGTTTGTTCTTCCAGACCGACAAGAAACAGGCTCCCATATCGTGGCATACTCCCAGCACTCAGAAGGCTTCGCGGTCCTCCGGTCCAACGAGGGCGAGCGGTTTGTT
The DNA here is from genome assembly GCA_031399965.1 of Gloeobacteraceae cyanobacterium SOY_34_metabat_159. Lineage (GTDB taxonomy): Bacteria > Cyanobacteriota > Cyanobacteriia > Gloeobacterales > Gloeobacteraceae > JANNPH01. The sequence continues at coordinate 5,228 of JANNPH010000158.1, forward strand.
CTGTTTGCTTTTGACGTGCTTGAGGTCGGCCACGATCATGAAGCTCACGATCACAAGCAGGCTCCAGGAACTGATCTTGCTCAGAGAAACAAATGTCCAGCCCTGCACCTGCTCGGGATAGACCCAGGCACCTAGATAAGTCGAAAAATTCTCGGCTACCCAGACGAAAAAGCCGATGAGTACGAAAGCAGCCACGAGCGGCATGCGACGCCGGGTGCCGGTAGCTGCGAATTCGACGCTGGTGGGTGAAAAGAGCGCGATCACGCAGGCGATCAAAATCCAGCGCAGGTCCAGCAGAAAGTGATGGGTGAAGAAGTTGAGGTAAATTGCGACGCTGAGTGGCACGCTCCACGCGTAGGAGGGATAGTGGTGCAATTTGAGGTCCAGGAGCCGCCAGGCCTGGCACATATAACTCGCCACCGCCGCATACATAAAGCCGCTGTAGAGCGGCACCGAACCCAGTTTCAAGACCCCGGCCTCCGGGTAGCTCCAGGAGCCGATGGCCGGGTGGGTCTTAAATAGCTCAAGACCAAGGCCGATGAGATGAAAAAGACAGAGGACTACCGCTTCGTCTTTGGTCTCGATGCGCGTCACCAGCAACAGCACCTGGGCTGTGAAGAGGGCAACGAATAGAAAATCGTAGCGGGCGATCCCGAAGAGCGGAACCTGATGGGAGAGTAAGAGCACCGCAAAAAAGATGGCCGGAAAAATACAGGCTCTCACCTGCTTCACGGTGAACACGAACAGTTCGCGCAGGCAATCTTGCATGCAGAGGACCAAATTTGCCCCAAGCCTAAGCGCACAGGCCACTTGCCGTCTTCCTCGCTTGCGGGGGAATTTACAGCCCGCTCATCCGGGTTCTTGGGTAGCCCAGGTCTTCAAAAACTCTCAGTGCGGAGGTCGAGCCCCGGATAATAGACTCGTACCCGTAGGCCAGTCACAGTCATGCTTGATCTGTGGTTTTCGTTGCGTCTCTCGCTCACGGTCGCCTGCTGTGCCACCGTGATCGTCGGCATCGTCGGTACGGCGATTGGCTACCTGCTCGCCAGGTATCGCTTCTGGGGCCGCGAACTGCTCGATGCGCTCACGACGCTGCCCCTGGTGCTGCCGCCGACGGTCGTCGGGTTTTATTTACTCGGCATGCTCGGCAAGCGCGGCTGGCTGGGGCAGTACCTGGTCGCCTGGACCGGCCTGGAACTACTCTTTACCTTTCAGGCGGCGGTGATCGCTTCGACGGTGATGGCACTGCCGCTGATGGTCAAGACGGCCCGCGCCGCCATCGAGAGCGTCGATCCGGTCTACGAACAGGCCGCCTATACGCTCGGCAAAAGCGAACGGCAGACGGCTTTTCAAGTGACGCTGCCGCTGGCCTCGCGGGGGCTGTTTGCCGGGTTGGTGCTGAGCTTTGCCCGCGCCCTCGGTGAATTTGGGGCGACGCTCATGGTCGCCGGCAATATTCCCGGCAAGACTCAGACGATGCCGCTTGCTATCTACCAGGCAACCCAGTCCGGTGAGGACGCACTGGCCCTCACCATGGTTGCCCTGCTCACTGCCGCATCCCTCGCGATCTTGCTCGTCACCAACCACCTCAGCCAGGGAAGAACGTGGTAGCACTATCCGTGCAGGTTGAAAAACAGCTCGGCAACTTCGCGCTGTCGGTCGATTTCACGGTCGAGAGCGGCCTCACGGTGCTCTTTGGACCAAGCGGCTGCGGCAAGTCGAGTACGCTCAGCGCCGTGGCCGGTCTCATTAAGCCCGAGCAAGGACAGATTACCCTCGCAGGCGAAGTTTTCTTTGACGCTCGTTTGGGGATTAATCTCTCCACCCAGGCGCGGCAGGTAGGCTACGTGTTCCAGAACTATGCTCTATTTCCGCATCTAGATGTCAGGCGCAACATCTGCTTTGGCATCGACGGCACTCCTCCTGAGCAGCAGCGCGAACGGCTCCAGGAACTGCTCACCCTGTTGCGCCTGGAAGGACTGGCCGACCGGCTACCTACCCAACTCTCAGGTGGCCAGCAGCAGCGGGTGGCCATCGCCCGTGCCCTCGCTCCCCGGCCGCGACTGTTACTGCTCGACGAGCCCTTCAGTGCCCTCGATAGCGAACTGCGTGAGGAGTTGCGCGGCGAGTTGCGACGCCTGCAGCAACGACTGGATCTGCCGATACTGATGGTGACCCATACCCGCTCGGAGGCGTTGCAATTGGCCGATACAGTCGTGCGCCTTTCAGAAGGACGGGTGGTCGCAGTCGGACCGGCAGTCGAGGTCCTGGCCCTCAAAAACTGGTCGGCGACCACCGGGTTTAGCTGGTAGGACTAGAACTCGAAGGTGGCACGCAGGTTGCCGATCGTGATGCCGTTCTGGTTGACGTTGTTGGCACCGATGATGAAGTACACCTCAGGCGTGATGCTCAACTTGTCGTTTACTCGGAAGCGATAGGCAACACCAGCCGTACCCTCGGTGGCACTGCGCGCACTCGGCAAACCGGTTGCACCGCTCAAGCCCGCCGGGCCACCGGTGAACACCCGGCTGTAGCCGCGCGGGTCGGCGTTGCTGTTGGCACCGGTGACCGGGAAGGAGATGACGCCGTTGTTGGTGATGTTGATGGGCTGCAAGTAGACAAGCTCCAGTAAGTTGCCGCGTCCGAGCAGGTCCGGGAAGGCGGCCCCTGCCATCCAGGTATTGGCGTCGAGGGAGCCGCCGACGTTTGAAATGCCGGGACGTCCGTAGAACGAGGCGGTGTCGAAGGTGTAGCGGCCGAAGATGCCGAAGCCGGGGGTGATGTCGAAGTCGATGTGGGCGTTGAAAATGGAGTGAGAGACGTTGGAGACGTTGGCCGTCTGGTAGGCAAGGCGGGCGTCGCCGCCGCCGTTGCCGGCAGCACCGCCGAAGATAAAGCCGCCGGTGTTGCCGCGCGAGGAGACGTTGACGTAGCTGTAGCCAAGGCCGATGTCGATGGAAGGCGAGGGCCGAAAGCCGATTTCAGCTGCAATCTGGGTGCCGCCGCCAAAGAGACCCGAGCCGCCGAAGGGGACATCGCCACCACTGCCGAGGGGAGCGGCGTCGGCACCGGCCGAGCCGCCATCCTGGGCTGCGTAGAAGAGGCGCAGGGCCAGTTCACGGCTGAAGCGCACATCGATATGGGCACCGGGGCGGTTGCCGTCCTGGATCTGAATGAGCAGCGGGTCGCGGCGGATATTGCGCAGCGAGAAGTTCTGGCCTTCGTTGACTGTGTACTTGTTGCGGCCAAGCAGGTCGATGTTCTGAATGGTGGGGCCGACACGGATGCGGACGTTATCGACGCCGCCGAAGAGCGAGAGCGGGAAGTCGTAGTAGACTTTGTCGAAATCAACTGGCGCGTTGCCGGTCGTCACGCCACCGGTCGCGTTGGCATAGTCGATACGGCCGACGCGGCCCTGGCCGGAAGTGAAGGGGGTCGAATCGCCCGCGACACCGTTAAGCCGGACGCGCAACTGGTAGCCGCGCACGATGAGCGAGTTGGCACGGATGTTGAGGCGGGTGCGGGTGAGAAAGTTGACGTTGGCACCGGCCCCAGGTAGCTGTACGTTGCCCGCACCGTCGCGGATCAGCACGTTGCTGTCGGCACCCTGACCGCTGACTGCGAAGATGACTTCGGCGTCTAGCTTGGCCGTGGTCGAGAAGAGCTTCGATTCGATTTCTTTGGTCTTCGCTTCGAGGGCATCGACGCGTCCGCGCAGAGCCGCAAGCTCGTTTCTAAATTCTTCTTGTAGACGCTGCAGAGTGGCGAGGTCTTCTTTGGTGGCGAGGTTGCCGGTCGAAGCAGTAATCAGTTCGTTGACGCGTTCGAGGCAGGCATTCAGGCCGGCGGCGAACTCG
>JANNPH010000159.1:0-38260 GCA_031399965.1 Gloeobacteraceae cyanobacterium SOY_34_metabat_159
TCTTAACGCAACCTCACTCTCGATCGCGTCAGGTCTATCGGGTACGCCTACCATGCAGATCCACCGCTTGCCGGTTCTCAATGACAATTACATTTTTCTGCTGGCCGACCCCGCGACCCACACAGCCGCCGTGGTCGATCCAGCTCAGGCTGGTCCCGTACTCGAAAAGCTTGCGTCGCTAGGGCTCAAACTGCTGGCCATCTTCAATACCCATCACCACGCAGACCACGTGGGCGGTAACCGCGAATTGCTCGACGCTTTTCCTGAAGCCGAAGTCTACGGCTCTCGGCAGGACCAGGGGCGCATTCCGGGGCAGACCGTCGCTCTTGATGCGGGAGATACCGTTCATTTCGCAGACGAGCAGGCCACCGTCTTCTTCGTCCCCGGACATACGCGCGGTCACATCGCCTATTACTTTCACACTTCAGGCAACCTCTTCTGTGGCGACACGCTCTTCGCAGGCGGTTGCGGACGGCTCTTTGAGGGAACCCCCACCCAGATGCAGGCTTCACTCGCCCAACTGCGCACTCTGCCGGACGAGACCCGCGTCTGGTGTGCACACGAATATACGCTCAATAATCTGCGCTTTGCCCTGAGCGTCGAAGCCGACAACCCGAGCCTGCAGGAACGCTTTCAAGCCGTTCAGCGGCAGCGGGCACGGCACGAGCCGACTATCCCTTCAACCATGGCAGTCGAGCGTGCAACCAATCCATTTATGCGCTGGGATAGTCACACATTGCAGGCAGTGGCCGGTAGCTGCGACCCAGTACGGGTCATCGCTGAAATCAGAGCGCTCAAGGACCGCTTTTAGAGGCGGCCGGCCCGGCGCACCAGGATCATTGCAATCGACTCGGCATCACACAACTCCGGTTCGCGCTCGGCCTCACAGGGGATTGCCTGATAGCTCAAGCGCAGAGGACCGCGGGTTCCCTGGACGCCAACCTGCCAGCTATGACAGGCCGTACCTGTGAGAACGCGCTCACCCTGGTATAGAAAAAGAACGGTTCCGAAGGTTGTGCAGAAAAGTTTGACAGTAGGCACAGGAGAGACCCTTTCGAAGCCCCAAATTCAGGAGATGCTAGGGGCAAAGCAGATGGCACTTATGCTCAGCATACCCCTAAAGCAAGAGTTTCAACGCGCAAAATAGTGGTAGCTTTTGACACAAAAAGTGCCTCCGGTTTTCTGTCGTGGGAAAGATGACCGGCCCGTGCTTTATCTGTACGCTCAGGTACGACGTTCAGGAGCGAGCCATGCCTGTCAAAATCCGCAGAGACCTGATGTACGCAATTCTTTCGCATATCCGTTCGATCGAAGAACAACCGGTTCAGCCGGTGCCCGCGATGTCCGAGCGTGACTTTGGCAACCTCGATGCAACACCCGCCGAGATTATCGGACACATCGACTATCTTTTTCAAAAAGGGATGTACCGGGGCAATTTTGAACCGGGCTCCTACGGCGACCGGCGACTCGAAAAGGGTGTCTTCAGCGAAGACCACAAAGTCGGCGAAGGTTATACCCCTACCAAGCTGCCGCCCGGACCAGTGTCGGAGGAGGAGCGGCCAAGGGTCGAACCGGCTCCTGACCTGGGCGACGTAACACCGATTGACGGCGCAGTCGATGTCGATAAAGTGCAGCTCACCCCAGCCGGCAAAGCGGCCCTCGCCGAACTCGAACGCGATGGGCACGAGCCTGAACCCTCAAATCTCAGTTAGCGGTTCAAGCGCCCGGTTGAGGTACACAGGGCGGCTGGGCGCGCTCGGCATTGAGATGTCGGATAAATTGCCAGAGCCGGGCAGTGCGCTCCGGATCTGGGAAGAGGGCTTCGATTTTCAGCACTTCCAGCATCGAGAGCACCTCGACATCGAGGGCTGCTTCTAGTTCGATGGCAGGCCAGAGCAGGTCGGGAGCCTGCCGCACGTCCTCCACCTGCGTCTGGGTCGAGATCACAAGCGGGCGTGCCCAGCAGAGCAGTTCGCCGCGTGCATTCAGAGCAATCTCCTTCACCTCGGCAAGGAGCACCTGCGTGCTCGTGCGCAAGCAGACCAGTTGATTGGGTACAAGCTTGAGGGACATTGTTCAGCCGCAGACGATTGCCCTCAAACTATAGCGCTCCTCGACCGTCCCCCAAATTGACATCATCGAGTGCACTCAGCACTGCGTCGGCTGAGAGTTTTTGCCAGTAATGGCTGTAGTTCTCGTGGGTCGTCAGGGTGCGCAGGTGCATGTGGTCGATACAGAGCGTGCCGTAAAGGTGGTCGATTTCGTGCTGGAGGATGCGCGCATACCAGCCGCGTGCCCGAATATCGACCGGATGGGCTTGCCCATCGAGCGCTCTGACCCGTACCGCTGAGGCCCGCGTCACCAACCCCTGGTAGCCGGGAACGCTCAGACAGCCCTCGAAAAAAGTGGCCGGGGTCGGGTCCTCGACGCATATTTCGGGATTGATGAGCACATGAAACGGAACTGCTTTGCGCCCACGGGCTTGCTGCTCGTCAGGCGTCAGCCGCTCAAGGTACTCAGGCCGGTCCTCGATCACGACGAGTTGTAAAGAGACACCGATCTGTGGGGCGGCGAGGCCGACGCCCGGTGCCTCGCGCATCAAGTCGCGCATGATGGCAATCAGCACCTGCACCTCTTCACCGAGAATTTCTTCAGGTGCAATCGGCTGCGCCACCTTGCGCAGGACCGGTTCACCCGCATGCACGATCTCAAAAATCATAGAGATTAGTATGCCTGCCCGGTGCGTTGAGCGCCAGTATCTGCTGGGCATACTGAGTAAAACACCGGATTGGCATCATGCGCACAGCACTCGTCATCGAATGGAACGGCCAGGGCAAAGCGACGCTTTCAGGCATCGACAACCCTTTTATTCTCATCGACCCCTGCTTGCTAAAAGTGCTTGGTATCGAGCAGCCTGGCACCTACCGGCTCAGCGAAGCACGTATCTCAATGGGGGACGACAGCATCGAACCCTGGCCCGGCACGCTCGAATATCAAGCACAGAAGTTTGAGTTAGCGGCCCACTACACTTCCTCATTTATGGGCAAAGAGACTTATACACTGAGGCTTGCCGAGGTGCCTTGCTCCACAGGTCCAGGCGCGTTCGCTTGATCCAATCACCTGGCTCTACTAGCAGATAGGCAGCAGGCCCATACCCCAGGCAGACTGTGAAGCGGAGTCGAGAGCATAAGATCTAGATAAGATTGAAGATTTCAAAAGTTGCAGGTAAAACTGCGCTTCAGAAGCGAGTCAGTTCACTCTGTCTATCTAGACTTCTCATGCAAACGACATTAAACCAGCAAGCTTACACTAGCGAATTACCACCAGGCATTATTGCAACCAAAAAAGACTACACGGGCCTTGCGACTGCGCTCACGATCTTTGTAGCCTGGTCCGCCAGCCTCGTAGTGCTGATGCCGGCCGATCTGACCAGAATGCCGGTCTGGCTGGTGGTCGGTGGTGTGCTGCTGAGATCTTCGCTCCACACGGGGCTTTTCATCACGGCCCACGACGCGATGCACAGAACCGTATTTCCAGGTAATCACAAAATTAATGACCTGGTCGGCTCAGTCGCTGTCGGCCTCTATGCCCTGCTGCCCTATCGCGCATTGCTCCTCAAGCACCAGATGCACCACCGCTTCCCGGCAACTGAAAAAGACCCTGACTATCATGATGGTCAGCATGCCGGCTTTGTCGAGTGGTACTTTACATTCTTGAAGAACTATATGGAGCCGAAGCAGCTGCTCTTGATCTCAGCCGGGATGTGGAGTGTGCTTGGAGTTAGCAGCGGCCTACTCGGAACGAACCCGCTCAACTTGCTGTTGTTCTGGTTTTTGCCCTTTGTGATTAGTTCTTTTCAACTGTTTTATTTTGGTACTTACCTGCCTCACAAGCAACCGAGCGGCGGCTACGACAATCGGCATCGGGCCAAGAGCATTCGTCTATCAAATTTATGGTCCTTTTTGAGCTGTTATCACTTTGGCTGCCACTGGGAACACCACGAGTATCCACTCGTTCCCTGGTATCGATTGCCGCTCGTGCGCAAGCCCTGACACCTGCACAATCAAAAAGGGAAGGAAATCAATCCTTCCCTTTTTTGCGACCGATATTGCTAGAGAAGTTGCAAATTACGGCTGGCCATCACCTTCTCAAAGAGTGAAGTTGGTAGAGCTTCATCGACAGTCCAGACACCCGGCTGATGTACAAGACCGGCGATCATCAGCTCAGCCAGGCTACCCGTGCCGATGCCACAGGCAACCGTTGTGTTTTCGTGAATCAGTGTCGAAGTGTGAGTGGCCGGTTTGCCGTCTTTGAGGCCGGTCACTTTTGCCCGGATGCGCACGCCGATACCGCTAAATTTATCGGTGACCGAGGTCATCCGGTGGCTCACCTGTGAGAGAAATTCGACCACGTTGCGGCTGCGCAGCACCGGTTTCGGAAACCAGTGGGAGGCCATCCAGGTGAGGCGATTGTAAAAATGCGGATCGACGCCGAACTTGGTGACCACGGTCTTGACTGGGAAAGTCTTGGCCAGGGTGTAGCTCTCGGGCATGTCGAACCAGTAGACATGTCCAGGACCGCTACCGGGGAAGTGGACCGTCTCTCTTTCGCTATAGGGCGCCACCTGCTTCCACTTGCCGTCGATCCAGGCATCGAAGGGATGCTGTAGCCCAAGGAAGGTGGTGCGCATCACCGTGATTCCGGCCCCGCCCGAACCCTGAACGATGTAGCTCAGGTGAATCCCTTCGGGTACGTCCAGTTGCTCGATGCCCTGGCGGACCATGCTGTTGGAAATACCTGGAAAGATGCCGGAATTGACGATTGCAGTTATCCCGGCCGCCCTGGCCTCGTCGCGCAACGCAAGGGCGTCGATCGTAAAACCACGGTCGTCGCTGACGTCAAGATAATCAACTCGATTTTCGATACAGAGTTTGAGTACGGCCGTAGAACGGTGATGAAAGGGTCCAGCACAGTGGATAACCAGGTCTACATCAGTCATGGCCGCCTGCATGCCCACCATGTCATCGAGGTCGAGCCGTCGAAAGTGTGCTCGCGGTCCAAGTTCAGCACAGAAAGCTTCGCCGGTCTTCTCAGTGCGGCCGGTAATGATCACTTCTGACTGAGTGTTGGTGATCAGGTCGGCCGCCACGCTACTGCCGATCCTGCCCTGGCCGCCGATGATAAGAACGCGATTTTTCACGGCTTTGAGAACAGCTGGTGTCTCCTATTATTCTGAAACTGGTTGGTTGTTTTCATCTGTACCAGGGTAGTCATCACATCTACAGAAGGAGGGATAGTGGCGAGCCTGGTCGTGAAAACCTGGGGTTGATTGCTTTGCTGTAGGCTTCCACCCTCCTGAAAGTGAGAATCCAGGAATCAGACCTCACCCAATTCGATGATGTTGCCGTCGGGGTCCTCGGTAAAAAGTGCCGGTCGTCCCGATGCGCTCATCTGGAAAGGGCAACCGTGGTCGAGCAACCGTTCTTTGGCAGCCGACAGGGAGGCGACCGCCAGGGCGAGATGGCGGTTGCGTCCCCAGCGCTCGCTATCGACCCGGTCGTCTGGGTAAGCAGCAGTGAGGATCAAGTGGAGTTGGGCCGCGCCGACCTGGTACCAGGCACCGGGGTTGCGTAAGTTGCGATCGACACGGCTCAGGCCCAGAACCTCGCCGTAAAATCGCTCCGAGCGGGACAGATCGGTGACCAGGATGGCGCTGTGCAAAAAAGCGTTGACTTGCATCGGGTGATAGGCGAGCTTCAGCCACCAACTTACCGGCATTTGGCCATCCTGTGCCGACCCGCCGGTCTCCTCCTGCTATTGGGGATTTACGGGGCTATTTTGAAGACAATGCACAGCCTTGGGAGTGTTCTATGCGAAATTTCAGCTTTCACAACCCGGTCAAGATTCTATTCGGCAAAGGCCAGATCTCGGGTCTGGCAGCTGAGATCCCGGCGGATGCCCGGATTTTGATGACCTACGGCGGTGGCAGCATCAAAACCAATGGCGTCTACGAACAGGTAAAAGCAGCCCTCGTCGGCCGCAAAGTGCTCGAATTTGGCGGCATCGAGCCCAACCCGCGCTACGAGACGCTGATGCGCGCCGTCGAACTTGCCCGCGCTGAACAAATCAATTTTCTGCTGGCCGTGGGCGGTGGCTCGGTACTCGACGGGACCAAGTTTATTGCTGCAGCCATCCCGTTCACGGGCGATCCGTGGACAATTCTTTCAGAGCAGGCACCGGTCACAGCGGCGGTTCCCCTCGGAGCAGTGCTCACCCTCCCGGCCACCGGTTCAGAGATGAATACGTTCTTTGTGATCAGCAAAGAAGCGACCCGCGAAAAGCTCGGCGGTGAAAGTCCGCTCGTCTACCCGCGCTTCTCGGTACTCGACCCGGAGACGACCTTCTCGCTGCCGCCCCGCCAGGTGGGCAACGGCATCGTAGACGCCTTCGTCCACACCATCGAGCAGTACCTCACCTACCCGGCCGACGCGCCTCTACAGGACTACATGGCGGAGTCGATCCTCAAGACCTTGATCGAGGAAGGCCCGAAGACCCTCAGCGACCCCCACGATTACACCTCCCGCTCAAACGTGATGTGGTGCGCGACGATGGCGCTTAATGGCCTCATCGGCGTAGGCGTCCCCCAGGACTGGACGACCCACGCCATCGGCCACGAACTGACGGCCCTGCACGGCCTCGACCATGCCCAGACTCTGGCTGTCGTACTGCCGGGCGTACTCACCGTCAAAATCGAGGCCAAATCCCAGAAGTTGCTCCAGTACGCCGGGCGCGTCTGGGGACTCACCGAGGGTAACGAGCAGACCCGGATTCAGGGAGCAATCGAAAAGACGCGGGCCTTCTTTGAAGCAGTCGGCGTACCGACCCGCCTCTCTGCCTACGGTGTCGGCACGGAGACTATCCCGGTCGTAGTCGAGCGCCTCGAAAGCCGTGGCCCGATTGCCCTGGGTGAACATCGCGATATCGGAGCCGAGGCGGTGGAAGCGGTGCTCACCTTGTGCGCGTGAGCAATTCGGGGAGCAAAGACAGTCACACTGCTCTGCGCTCCCGGTCGCCGTGCAGGGCGACCAGAATGCACGCTAGTTGACGGCACCAGCTTTTTTGAGCAGTTGCACCATCGAGGCATCGCTGCGCGACTGGGCACTCATCAGAGCTGTCCAGCCGCTATTGTTGCGGGCGTTGACGTCGGCCCCCGCCTCGATGAGCGCCTGCACCATCGAGGTATCGCCGCGCGCTGTCGCCGCAAGCAGGGCAGTCCAGCCGGCACTATTTTTGGCGTTGACGTCGGCACCGGAGCCACGCAGCAATTGGACTGTCGCCACGTCGCCTCGGGAGGCCGCGATCATCAGGGCATTCCAACCGGCGTTGTCTTTGCGGTTGAGGTCGGCATTGCGGGCAATCAGGGCACGGACAGCCGCGATGTCGCCCGCACTGCAGGCGCGCATCAACGCCGTCTGGCCGAGGGAGTCAGCAGTATTGACGTCTTCGGTCGCTGCGGTCTTGACGGTTAGATCCCCGATAGTCAGGGTCTGTCGGCGGTTGTCGATGCTCCAGGTTGGGATACGCGCCAGGAAACTCTGGCCCAAAAGCAATAGACCACTGTGGCCGCCGATGCTTGCTGCCACGTTCCTGACTTCGTAGGAGCCGATTTGCATACTGCGGATCAGCACGCGCTTGCGCCGGGTAGACCTGCCGCTCGCGTCTGTGAAGACGCGGTCGTTGAGGCGCTGGGTCAGGAGTGCACCGGTGCGGGCGAGGCTGTCGGCCAGATCCTGAGGGATGGCCACTTCCGCAGCACCGGTATCGAGGATGAAATTCAGGGTGAGCGCGTTGTCGATCAGCACCGGCACTTCGTAGATGCCGAAGCGCCGCTTGAGCGCCAGTTCCTCGGCCGCGACTGCACCGGCCAGGGCACCGATGAGCAAGACGGTACCAATCAGCGACTGTATCAAGCGGACTCTCCCAGTTGCTCTTGTTCGCGCAGGATTTCGACGCCGCGCGAGGTACCCAGCCGGGTCGCCCCGGCGACGATCATTTCGAGTGCCTGGTGGCGGTTGCGAATGCTGCCCGCCGCCTTGATGCCCAACTGGCCTCGCAGGAGTCGGCTCATGGCCTGGATGTCGGCACTCGTCGCCGGTCCCGACCAGCCGGCTGAAGTTTTGATGGCGCTGATACCGAGGTCGAGGCAGGCTTCGGCCATGTGTTTGCGCTGGTCCTGATCGAGCAGGTTCCATTCCAGGGTGGCACGCACACTGCAGTTGACTGCGTCCACGATTTGCCCGAGTTCGTGGTAGACACTGTTGAAATCGCCGCTTTTGATCGCTCCCATGTTGACCATCACTTCCAGGCCTGTCACTCCCGAGGCAGCCGCTTCCTGGGCTTCGTAGAGCTTGACGGCCGCCGTGTTCACGCCCATCGGGAAACCGACGACCGTGTACACCTGGGGCTTTTGTTTGTGCAACAGTTCGACGGCAAGCCGGGCGAGTACAGGTGGGACGCAGACTGCGGCGAAGCGGTAGCGCTGGGCTTCGTAGCACACCTGGCGTACGTCGTCGGCGGTCGTGGTCGGCTTCAAGCAGGTCTGTTCGATGAATCCTGCCAGTTCAATCTCGGGATGGCCGCTGATCATCGTCCTGGTCCTTTTTGTCGCTAAATTTCAATCAGAATAGCTTCTGTGGCGCGCTTCGACGCACCGGACCGGTCAGAATCCATCTCGACGGGGCCTGGAAACGCTAATCTGAAAAGAAGTCTTGGGGCCAGGTGATGAGCGAACTGAAGGCCGAGGAGCAGGATGGTTTTCTAGATGGGCTGGTGGTCGGCGCTGTCATCGGTACTGTGGTCGGTAGCGTCATTGCAAGCCTCGTCATTTCGCGCCGCTTCCGCCGCGAGCAGAGCATGCCGTTGCCGGTCGAGAGTGTACCCGACGAGCCGATGCCGCCCGGCCGGCTCGAAGATGCCCGGCGCACCCTCGAACAGAAAATTGCCGAACTCAATCAAGCTATCGATGAGACGCGCAATCGACTTTATGTGAATTCTCCCCCGCCGGGCGCTTCTACTCCCCCGGAGGCCCTTTCCTGATTTACCCTGGAAGTAGAAACACTCACGGACGGTAGCAATGATCGCTGAGTCTCTGGCAAGAGCACTGGAAAACTTTCTCCAGATCTACTTTGTTCTTTTGTTTGTACGGATCTTGCTCAGCTGGTTCCCGAATATCGACTGGTCGAGCAACCCCTGGGCAATCCTCAGCCAGTTGACGGACCCCTATCTCAATCTCTTCCGGTCGATTGTGCCGCCCCTTGGAGGCATCGACCTTTCGCCGATTCTCGCTTTTCTGGCCCTGCAATTTGGCGGTCAGTTACTGGTCGCAAGCATCCAGGCCCTGCCGGTTTAAGATAGCGGAAGTCACGACAAGAGCACAGCGGCGATGCCATTGACGATTCGGTACCAGGTGAGCATGGACGATGCCCATGCTCACCTTTTCGCGGTCGAGATGCTTCTAGAGCCTGACTCGACTGGGCGTATCACGTTGCAAATGCCGGTCTGGACACCGGGATCCTATCTGGTGCGCGAATACAGCCGCCACCTGCAAGACTTTGAGGCGACGGGCGAAGGCCCCCTGCATTGGCAAAAAGTCGCCAAGCAGACCTGGGAGGTGGAGACAGCCGGTGGCGGCCCCGTGCGCATCCGCTACCGTATTTATGCAAACGAACTGACTGTACGCACCAGTCACCTCGATTCGACCCACGGCTACTTTAATGGAGCGTCTCTATTTTTGTACGTGCCAGGTCTTGAGTCCGTACCCCACGAAGTGACGATTGTTCCCTTGCGCCCCGACTGGCGCGTCACAACGCCCCTGGCCTTAACTGAAACACCCTACACTTACCGCGCCGCCAACTACGACGAACTGATCGACAGCCCCTTCGAGATCGGCACCCATCAGGTGATCCCGTTCACAGTGCTCGGCAAATCCCACACCCTGGCTATCTGGGGCAAGAGCAACCTCGATTACAACCGCTACCTGCCCGATCTCGAAAACATCATCGCCACCGAGGCCAAGCTTTTTGGTGGCCTGCCCTACGACCACTACGTCTTTTTCTGCCACTTCGCCGACAGCTATGGCGGCCTCGAACACCACAACTCGACGACGCTACTTTATCCGCGCTTCGAGCTGAAGGCCGATGAGAAGTATTTTAAGTTTTTGAACCTGACCGCTCACGAGTTCTTTCACCTCTGGAACGTCAAGCGCATCCGCCCCGACACCCTTGACCGATTCGACTACACCCAGGAAAATTACACCCGTTCGCTCTGGTTCATGGAGGGAGTAACCAGCTACTACGACGAAATCTTCCCACTGCGGGCCGAAATTTATGATGCGGCCCACTATCTGAAGTTGCTGGCCGGCCACATCACCCGGTTACAGACAACCCCCGGCCGGCTCGTGCAACCGCTCGAAGAGTCAAGCTTCGACACCTGGATTAAGCTCTACCGTCCCAACGAAAATAGCGTCAACTCTCAGGTGTCTTATTACCTGAAAGGCCAGCTCGTCAGCTGTCTGCTTGACCTGGAGATTCGTCTGCTGAGTGAGGGCGAGCGCTCGCTCGACGATGTCCTGCGCAAGCTCTGGAACGACTACGGCTCCCAGGGTATCAGCTTCCCCGAATCAGACTTGCTTGCCATTATCGAGTCGGTGGCCGGGACTTCGCTTGCGGACTTCTTCGACCGCTACTTGCGCTCTACTGACGAACTTGACTTCGACCACTACCTCGCCAGTTTCGGGCTCAAGCTTGTGGCCCAGATCGACTCCGAGGCCCCCTACCTGGGCATCCGCACCCAGGAAAAAGAAGGCCGCACCATCATCCAAAACGTCGAACTAGGCTCCCCCGCCCAGCAAGCCGGCCTCAGCAGCGGCGACGAGTTACTCGCCATCGGCATCTGGAAGGTGACTCACGGCAACTTCAAAGACCGTCTGGCCGACCTGGGAGTTGGTGCAGTGGTACCTGTCACCTTCTTCCGGCGCGAAGAATTGATGAGTGCAACGGTTAAACTCGCTTCGTCAGTACCAACTGGTTTTACAGTCGAAGCGCGAGACGATGCTACCCCGGTAGAGCGCGAACGCCTGCGCAGTTGGCTCGGCGAATCGGTCGTCAGCCTGACGGGCGACAAAAGTAATCGTTAGACAAAAAAGTTCAGACAGATACAAATAAGTCAAATTCGAGAGTTCCAATAGCACTCAAGTCTGAATATTAGAGCTTTCTCAATGTTTTAAGACCGTTCGCGTTCGCCCAGGACGGGGATCACGCTCTATCGAAGCGATCCCGCTTCTAGCGGCGTACAATGCCGCCCTTGACCGGTGTCGTACGAAACAATTCAGTAGTCAGACAGCAGTTTTTAGGAATATAATCACCGCAAGTCGGAGGGAGTCGGCGCATACGCTCCGTGCGCTTCTTGAGTTAGACACGCAACCTTAAGAATACTGGCACTTCTACAGCCGAGATTTGATTTGCAGCCTCAAGAGCGTTTAGCTGCACTATTTTCAAACCAGAAAGGTACAGGAATGAACATGGAAGTGAATCGCGTAAAGCAGTTGCAGGCAGGGCTCGAAGAATTACTAACCAACTATTTGTGGGCGTGGCAGGACAAGCTGCAACAGGTATTCGAGTCGCTTCCCACCTTTAAGGGGCATCCAAACCAGGCCGTTGCCGACTTGAGCAAGGCGCAAAAAGAGAGCCTGAGTCAGGACTCGGTGTTTCTTACCCGCCTGCGCGAAGCCCTCGAACTGCAGCGCAGCTATCTTGCGATGGCCGACGGTCGCCGCATCGCCTACTTCAGCGCCGAATTCGGCATCCATGAAACTCTACCCATCTACTCGGGTGGCCTCGGAGTACTCGCAGGCGACCACGTCAAGTCGGCAAGCGACCTCAATTTGCCCCTCGCCGCCATCGGTCTGATGTACCGCCAGGGTTACTTCAACCAGTCCCTTAACGCCGAGGGCTGGCAGGTCGAGCGCTACACCGACCTCAACATGGACCTCACCTGTATGAGTCTGGTGAGCGACAGCAAGGGCCGTCCCCTCGATATCGTCGTGCCGGTAGAAAACCGTCAGGTCCACGCCCGCGTCTGGCTTGCCCAGATTGGCCGCACGCCGCTTTACCTGCTCGATACGAATGTCCTGGAGAACAACGAGACGGATCGCTGGATCACAGGCCACCTCTACGGCGGCGACCAGGACACCCGCATCAAGCAAGAAATCGTGCTCGGCATCGGCGGTGTGCGCCTGCTGAAGGCCCTGGGTCTGCCGATTGAAACCTTCCACATGAACGAGGGCCACGCCGCTTTTCTGACCCTTGAGCTGTTGCGTCAACGCATGCAAGAAGGCGGCCTCAATTTCGAGCAGGCCAAGACCGAGATTGCTCGCTGTTGTGTCTTCACCACCCACACCCCCGTACCCGCCGGCCACGACGCATTCAACCACGACCTGTTGCTGCGCTGTCTCGATCCCTACCGCCAAAACGAACTGCACATCTCACAGTTTGACCTGCTGGTCCTTGGTGGCCGGGGACGCTTCTCGATGACGGAACTCGCCCTCGTCCTTTCTTCTTCAGCAAACGCTGTCGCCAAGAAACACCAGGAAGTCTCGGCGCGGATGTTCACCAACCGCGAAATCAAATACGTCACCAACGGCATCCACCACCCCACCTGGGCCAACCCCGAACTGCGGCCAATCTTCGATGAAGCGCTGCCCAACTGGCAGCAGGACCCCGACGTCTTCGCAGGAGCAGTCGCCAATCTCGACGGCGATGCGCTCAAGGCAGCCCACGACCGGGCCAAGACCCGGCTGATGGCCTTTATCAACGAGCACGACCACGGCGTCGATTTCGACGAAAACCTGCTCACCATCGGCTTTGCGCGGCGCTTTGCCACCTACAAGCGCGGCGACCTGATTGTGCGCGCCATCGACAAGTTGCCGGTCGAGGTCGGTCAGCGCATCCAGCTCGTCTTTGCCGGCAAGTCTCACCCACGCGACGACGGCGGCAAGCAATACATCCAGAAGATTCATCACCTGATGGGCGAAAAGCGCATTCGGATTGTCTTCCTCGAAAACTACGACATGTCGGTGGGCCGCCTGCTCACTGCGGGCGTCGATATCTGGATGAATACCCCTCGCCGTCCACTCGAAGCGAGCGGCACCAGCGGCATGAAGGCGAGTCTCAACGGTATTCCCAACCTCTCGGTGCTCGACGGCTGGTGGGTCGAGGGCTACAACGGCAAAAACGGCTGGGCAGTCGGCGAAGACTTCGACGGCACCACCGATGAGGACGAGTACGACGCTTCGAGTATCGCGAAGCTGCTCTCAGAGCAGATCCTCACCGAGTTCTACGATCATCCGGAGACGTGGAAGACCCGCATGAAAGAAGCCGTGGCGACCGCTGCCTTCTTCAATACCCACCGCATGGTCAACCAGTACGCTCAAAACATCTATAAGTTGCCCATGCTCGTCAACGCTTAGCTCCTGAGCACAGATCCTCAAGGGATTATCACCCTTGAGGATCTGTGCTCAAAGAGCCATAATCGGGTCTGCGTGTGCGAACAGGATGTGACTGAGTGACCAATTTACTCTTGCTTGAAGCCGCCCAGGGTAAGCCCGTGGCGCGTCCCCCCGTCTGGATGATGCGACAGGCAGGCCGCTACATGGCGCAATATCGCGTGCTGCGCGACCGCTACGGCTTCAAAGAGCGCTGCGAAAACCCGGAACTGGCAGTCAAGATTTCTTTGCAACCCTTTCATGCTTTCCGGCCCGACGGCGTGATCATGTTCTCGGACATCCTCACGCCCCTCGACGGCATGGGCATCCCCTTTGAACTGGTCGAAAGTCGCGGTCCGATCATCGACCCGCCCATCCGTACCCGCGCCCAGGTCGATGCAGTGCGCCCGCTCGACCCCGAGGCGTCGCTACCCTTCGTCCGCGAAATTTTGCAGACCCTCAAGCGCGAAGTTGCAGGCGAAGCAACGATTCTCGGATTCGTCGGTGCGCCCTGGACGCTCGCCGCCTATGCCGTCGAGGGCAAAAGTTCCAAAGATTATTCTGTGATCAAGCAGATGGCCTTCAGTGAGCCTGCCCTGCTGCACGACCTGCTCGGCAAGCTCGCCGAATCGATTGCCCGCTACGTCATCTACCAGATCGAGTCAGGGGCACAGATTGTGCAGCTATTCGACACCTGGGCCGGGCAGCTCAATCCGGTGGATTACCGCGAATTTGCGCTTCCTTACGAGCGACAGATCGTCGATACAGTCCGCAAAGTGCATCCCGAGACCCCGCTTATCCTCTACATCAACCATTCGGCCGGGCTGCTCAAGCACGTCGGCGAGAGCGGCGTCGATATCATCAGCCTCGACTGGACCGTCGATATGGCAGAGGCTCGCGCTATTTTAGGGCCTGAAATGGGAGTACAGGGCAACCTCGACCCCTGCTTGCTGCTGGGCGACCAGGAGCAAATTCGGTCGCGCATCTTCGACATCGTGCAGAAGGCCGGACCGACGGGGCACATCATGAACCTGGGCCACGGCATCCTGCCGCAGACGCCCGAGGAAAACGCCCGTTTCTTTATCGAAACTGTCAAATCTCTGTAGTGGATGAAGCGATGACTGCTGTTGCCACCACCACTCGTTCGCGCGTTCGTGCTTTTATGCAGTCGCTGCAGGACGAAATTTGTACGCGACTGACGGCCCTCGACGGGGTCGGCCGTTTTCAAGAAGACAGCTGGGAGCGGGAAGAAGGCGGAGGCGGCCGTTCGCGAGTGATGAGCGAAGGACGCCTGCTAGAGCGGGGCGGGGTCGGTTTTTCTGAAATCTTTGGCCCCAACCTGCCGCCTTCTATCCTCCAGCAGCACCCGGAGGCGGAAGGACACCCGTTCTACGCAACGGGCACCTCACTGGTCATCCATCCGCGCAACCCCTACGTCCCGACCGTCCACTTCAACTACCGCTACTTCGAGGCAGGTCCGGTCTGGTGGTTCGGCGGCGGTGCCGACCTCACCCCTTACTACGGATTTCGCGAGGACGCAGCCCACTTCCACCAGGTGCACAAGGCGGCCTGCGACCAGTACGACCCCGAATTTTACCCGCGCTTTAAAAAGTGGTGCGATGAATACTTCTACCTCAAGCACCGTAAAGAGCCGCGCGGCGTGGGGGGAATCTTCTTTGATTACCTCGACGACGACTGGGAAAAAACCTTTGCCTTTGTCCAGTCCTGCGGACGCTCTTTCCTGAGCGCTTACGTGCCCATCGTCGAGCGGCGCTCGGGCCTTCCCTACGGTGATCGCGAGCGGCAATTTCAGCTTTACCGCCGGGGCCGCTACGTCGAATTCAACCTCGTCTTCGATCGGGGAACGATTTTTGGCCTCCAGACCGGTGGCCGGATCGAGTCCATCTTGATGTCACTGCCGCCCCTGGTGCGCTGGGATTATAACTACCAGCCCGAAGCAGGTACTCCCGAGGCAGAACTCTACGAAGTTTTCCTGGTTCCGACGGACTGGGCTGCTGAGACGTCTGTTCCTCAATAGATAGAGCTTAAGAATCCGAGTCCTGGTTCGGCCCGACACCCAGCCTCTTCAAGTCAACACCTGATAGACCCTTTTATACCCGAACGTTCAGCGCCTGAAGCCGCGAAAATCTCTGACAGTCGGTAAGTCGGCCGCTTTGCCGGATTCTTCGATGAGTCGGTCTATCCAGCCAAGCAGGTCGCTCAATTCAAAAGGTTTGGGAATAAACAGGTCGGCTCCGGCTGCAAGGGATTCTTCACGGTCGGCGTTTGTCGCAGCGATGATCAGCAGTGTGTTTTTTAGCTCGTGCTGTCGGCGCAGCTCCTGACACAAAAAAGGCCCCGCCGGTAGGTCGGATGTGAACTGGTCGAGGATGATCACGCGCGGTGGGTTGGTGATGGCGAGCTTGAACGCCTCCTGGCCGGAACTGGTGGCCGCCACTTCGTAACCTTTCATCTCAAGGGTGGTCTGCAATAAATAGGCGAGCGCCGCATCCGGCTCGACTACCAGGACCCGGTGCGGATGGGATTCCTCCGGCCAGGTGCCGACTGTGCCGGTCGCCACTGAGTAACTGCAGCCCTGGTCGGCCTGAGCCTGCAAGTTGGTCTCCAGGGCACTGGAAAAAATATCGGAAAGTGAGTGGTGATTGAGCGGTAAAGTCGAGGGTACGATGCCGATGTTGACGGCAACCAGTGGGCAGCGCCGCCCGATGCCGTGGCGGTCGGTGCCGAGCAGGAAACCGCGCTGGCGATCCTGGCGTGTATAGAAGTTGAGTGAATCTTTGTCCCAATGGGCACAGACTTCGCGGGCCAGTGCTTCGCTGCTGTCTGTGCCGGTGAGAATCAAAAATTCGTGGCCGCCGATGCGGTAGAGCCGGCTTGCACTCTGCTCGGTGCAGTACTCGACGGTGGCGGTAAGCGTGCGCAGCATCTCCTCACCTGCGACCCTTCCGTAGAGCTGGTTGTAGAGCCGGAAGTTGCGCAGGTCGATGTACAGCAAAGCCCAATCGTCGCGTGCGCTGAACTGCTCAATTAGTTCACTTTCAAGGTTTTCCGGGTCAAAAGGCCGGACGGTGGGTTCAGGCATCGACTTCCCCCAGCGGGCCGTGACGGGTGGCAGGTGGGGCAGCCGGTAGGCAAACCGTGAAGACGCTGCCTTCGCCGTGGCAACTCTCCACTAAAATGGTGCCGCCCAGGCTCTCCACCAGCGACTTGGTAATGTAGAGCCCGAGCCCCGTGCCTTCTCGCTCGCGCGTGAGCGGTGAATCGATGCGGCTGAAGCGGTTGAAGATCTGGTCGAGCTGTTCTTCGGGAATGCCGATGCCGCGGTCGCGTACCGCGATCCAGAGCACGTTTGCATCCTCGGTGTCGAGTTTAGCGTCGACGGTGACGGTCGTCTCGACAGCTGAGTACTTGAGGGCATTGTCAATCAAGTTGGTGAGAATCTGTTCGAGTCGGTCTTGATCGGCCCAGACTGCCGGCAGCCCAACCGGCAATTGCATTTCCATGCGGCGGGAGCTAAATTTCTGGGAAAGGTTCTCCAGCACCCGGTCGATAATCTCGGCAAGATCCAGCCGCTGTGGCGTGTTCTTGAGCCGCCCCGACTGGATCTTCGAAACTGTCAGGATGTCCTCGACGAGGCGTGTCAGCCGGTCGGCCTGGTTTTTGACGATGCGCAAAAATTTGCGGTGCTGGTCTTCGTTGAGCTGTGAACCCGAGCGCAACAGCGTATCGACGAACCCCTTGATGCTGGTCAGCGGGGTACGCAGTTCGTGGGAGACCGTCGAGACGAAGTCGGCCTGGGCCTGGTCAAGTTCCTGGCGGTCTTCCGGGGTGAATGTCCAGACCAGGCCCTGACTCGTTTTACAGGCCTGCACGTTCAGACTCAGACCCTGGTCGGGCGTTTGAAAGAAGATATTGCCCCGCTCCTCGACGCTCGTGAGGTCCGGTGACCACCGATGTACCGACCGACCCTCCGCCTCCACGGCGGCTACACCCGTCATCTTTCCCATCGCCTCGTTCCACAGCAGGACCGTGCCCTCTGCATCCGTCAGGACAATACCAAAAGGAAGGCAGTTTAGGATTTCTTTATAAGCAAGCATCTGGCCTTCAATTGATTAACACAGGGAGTCCGAGTGCCGTGCGGAAAAAATACTAAAGTAATTTCCTCAGGTGTCCCTCTGCCGAGCAGCCTTATAATCCTATTGTATCGGAACGCCGCGGGCGGCTATTGCCCGGCCTTACTCAGCCGGTTCTGCTATCCGGGGGAGTTGGCGATCCTGGGGGATTTCAAGACAGTAGCCCGCTCCGTAGACAGTCTTGATAAACTGCGGGTGGCGTGGGTCAGGTTCGAGTTTGGTGCGCAGATGCCGAATGTGGACCCGGATCGTTTCGATGTCGTCGTCGGGGTCGTAACCCCAGACTTCTTTGAGGATTTCACTTGGGGAGACGGTCTGGCCGTGGCGCTGCAGCAAGCAGTGCAACAGCTCAAATTCAAGATGGGTAAGTTTGATGGTCTTGCCGAACCAGACCGCCTCGAAGCGCTCTGGAATCAGGGTGATGGGACCAAAAGAAAGGATTTCGGCGTGTTTGGCCGCCTGGGGCATCCGGTCGGAGCGGCGCAGCAGGGCACGGATGCGCACCAACAACTCTTCAATCTCGAAGGGCTTGGTCATGTAGTCGTCAGCCCCGGCGTTAAAACCGCTGACTTTGTCTTTGATCTGGCTGAGGGCCGTCAGCATCAAGATTGGAATCTCGGCAGTGCGCTCGTCGCGCCGCAGGCGTTGGCAGATTGTCAGACCGTCAACTTGAGGCAGCATCAAGTCAAGCACGATCAAATCAGGTAGTAGCTGCAGGGCCAGGGCCTGGCCCTTGATGCCGTCCGGTGCCTCCACAACCTCGTACCCGGACATTTCCAGATTGACCGAGACCAGTTCCAGGATGGATGGGTCGTCGTCAAGCACTAGCACGCGAGGCATGGGCACATCCTTTGCTTTTGTAACCTTTCGTTACTTAAATTCATTCAGCTATACCATGCTCCATAATATATCCTTTTCCCGAGAGCGACTGCTCATGATGGTCCCCCCACCAGGGGAGGGAGGGACAAATACCGTACAATGGCTTGCGTGTTAGTAGGTCAAGCAATGACCGCGTTCAGTTTGCCGGATACCATTTTGCTCACTGCTCCTTCTGGAGCGGGCAAGACCGAGGCCCTGCGGGCGTTCGAGGATCTGGGCTTCGTAGGCTTCAGCCATGTTCTGCCGGAGCTTGCGACCGTCCTCATTCAGACCTATACGCCTTACAGCCCGCGCCTGGTCCTCTGCCTTGAACCGCGGACCGGCTCCATTCGAGAAGACCTGCTTGCGGTGCACCTGGAATTGAAGCGGCTGGGCCGTTCGGCTCTCCATGTCGCCCTCGATTGTTCGGATGAGGTTTTGCTGCAGCGCTACGCCCTATCGCGCCGCCCGCACCCCTGGTTTGCAAAAACCGGCGGGATGCTCGCGGCTGTCCGCGCCGAGCGCGAGGCCCTGGCCCCAGCGATTGAACTGGCCCATGAGCTGATCGATACGAGCGCTCTGACCCCGGCCCAGTTGCGCGCCCGGCTGCAAGCACTGGTCGAAGGCACCCTGCCCGAGCTGCCGGTGACGATTATGAGTTTTGGCTTCAAGCACGGTATCCCGGCCGACGCGCAGTTCGTGCTCGATATCCGCTTTTTGCCCAATCCTTATTATGATCCTCAACTAAAAGCGCTCACTGGCCGCGACGAGCCGGTTCACCGCTACGTCTTTGCTTCTGAGCAGTCTCAGCAGACTTACCGGGCATTGATCGAGTTTCTGCGCTTTATGCTCATCCAGTACCGGCAAGACCGCCGCAGCCAACTCCTGATCGCCATCGGCTGTACGGGCGGTCAGCACCGTTCGGTCGCCTTCGTCGAGCGCCTGCGCTCTGACTTGAGCCTGGAGGGCTTTACCTGCACCGTCAACCACCGCGACCTGGCAGCTCAGTTGCAGGAGCTGCGCCGATGACGCCGGTTCGTTTCAGACGCCTTACGCAAGAAGCCGGCAAATGGCTCTATCCGGGCATGCGCGTCAAGCGCTGGCTGGCCCTGGTCTTCATCGGCACCGTCTTTATCAGCCTCGGGCTTGCCATCTGGGTAGACCTCAGACCGATTCTGGTCAGCAGCAAATTCCTCTGGGGCATCGTGCAGGGTATTGCCAAGGCCGTTCCCAACGATATCAGCGGGCCGATTGTGCTGTTGAGCGGTCTGGCGCTGATGGTGCTGGGCCTGCGCCTGACGCTTGGCTCGATTACCGAAGTGCTGGTACCGGAGGGCGACGACAACCTGGTTGAAAAACTCTTTCGCCACCGCCGCCTCAGTCGTGGTCCGAAAATCGTCGCCATCGGCGGCGGTACCGGTCTTTCGACTCTGCTGCGCGGTTTAAAGCGCTACAGCTCGAATATTACGGCCGTAGTCACCGTGGCCGACGACGGTGGCTCCTCCGGTCGATTGCGCCAGGAATTTGGCGTGTTGCCACCCGGCGACCTGCGCAACTGTCTTGCAGCCCTCGCCGACGAAGAAAAGCTGCTCACCGAACTCTTCCAGTACCGATTTAAAACCGGTGAGGGCCTGGCCGGGCATTCTTTCGGCAATCTATTTTTGACGGCGATGGCCGAAATTACCGGGGACCTTGAAAAAGGAGTCGATGCCAGTTCGCGGGTGCTCGCCATTCGTGGGCGCGTCCTGCCTGCCACCCTCGATAACATGACCCTCTGGGCAGACCTCGATGACGGTCGCCACATCGAGGGCGAATCGAATATCTCCCACGCAGGCGGCCGTATCCGCAAGCTCGGCTGCCTGCCGACTGCCCCGCGCGCTCTGCCACAGGTGGTGACCGCCATCCAGGAGGCGGAACTGATCATCATCGGTCCAGGTTCGCTCTATACGAGCATCGCCCCGAACCTGCTCGTCCCAGAGATTGCCCGTGCCCTCAAAGAGAGTACTGCCTTCAAAGTCTATGTTTGCAACGTGATGACCCAGTACGGCGAGACCGATAACTATAGCGTCAGCGATCACGTCCGTGCCCTGGAAGTGTCGGCGGGCGGGCCTTTCTTTGAGGCGGTGATGGTCCACAAAGATTCCCCCAGCCAGAACCTTGCGCGCTACGAAGCCCATCAGTCACTGCCGGTGGTTATCGACCGCGAAAAGCTCGCGGTAATGGGCCTGCAACTGGTGCTTGCCAACGTGATGGAGGAGGATGCGACCGGTGCCACCATCCGCCACAGTTCTCGTCGCCTGTCGCGAGCACTAATGCGCTGGTATACCCGGCGGCTCCAGCAGACCAGGCAGTTGCGCGTCTCTTAATATCCGAGGAAAGTCCTGTGGAGCGCTTTGAAGTCAATATCACCGTCGAGCGGACCCTCGCGGACGTCTGGAAAGCCCACGAAGACGTCAGGCTTCTAGAGCGCATCTCCCCTCCTTATCCAATTGTCAGCCTCGTCAATCCGGCCTCCGAGTGCACCCTCGGCACGCGCTTCACCGTACGCCTGGAAGCGCTCCCTGGCCTTGTGTTGACCGATTGGCAGGTTGAAATCGTACGCTGGGAGCCGCCGACCCGTTTTGTAGACCGCCAGGTGAGCGGTCCATTCAAGTTTTGGGAACATACCCACCAGTTCAGCGCTCTGAATAGTACAACTACCCTCGTCGTCGATCAGGTGCTCTTCGAGAGCAACGCGCTCATCGACGGTATACTCATCAAGCCAGCTCTCGAGGCGATGTTTCAGTGGCGTCTGCGCAATCTTGCCACTGCTCTGGCCGGGTAACTAGAGGCGATTAGCCGGCTGTGCGCTCGATTTTGGGCAAGCTACGATGATGAGCGTCGGAGTGCGCCCTGCTGTGAATGAATACTGTGCAGGTATAGCTAAATGCGTCAAAGGACCCTTCTATTACTGTTGGTGGCACTGGTCATCGTCGGCTCGATTTTAATCATCGCCACCCGGCCGACAGTGCTCGGACTCGATTTGCAGGGCGGCACACAGTTGACGTTGCTGGCCAAACCGACCGACAAGGTCAAAGCGATTAATCAAGAAGTGCTCAAAGGCGTCGCGGCCGTCATCGAGCAGCGCGTGAACGGCCTCGGTGTCTCAGAAGCCATTGTCCAGTTACAGGGTCAGGATCGCGTGCTCGTACAACTGCCCGGCATCAAGGACCCGGAGGCTGCCATTCGGCTCCTGGGAGATACCGCCCAGCTCGAATTTCGCAAAGAAGTGGTACCCGGCAGCAACCAGTTTGTACCCACCAACCTGACTGGAGCCGACCTGACCAACGCGACCCCCCAGGCACTCCAGAATGGCAACGGCTGGGAAGTGTCAATTGAATTTACCCCGGCAGGCGGCGAAAAATTTGCACAGTTGACCGGCGAACTGGGCGGTACTGGCCGCCGATTGGGCATCTACCTCGACCAGCGCCAGATTAGCGCCCCGAATGTCGGCGTCGAATTTCAGGGGCGAGGCATCTCTGGCGGCAAAGCCGTGATTACCGGCAGCTTCAGCGCTCAGGAAGCAGCCGAACTCGGCATCAAGCTCAAAGCAGGTGCTTTGCCCGTACCCATCGAAATCCTGGAAAACCGGACAGTCGGAGCGACGCTCGGCGCTGACTCGGTGCGCCAGAGCCTCTATACCGGTATTGCCGGGACGGTCCTGGTGCTCATCTTCATGGTCGCGGTCTACCGGTTGCCGGGCTTTGTCGCCGACGTTTCACTCGTCATCTACGGGCTTGCCACCTTCGCGATTTTCAAGCTGATCCCGGTGACGCTCACCCTACCGGGTATCGCCGGTTTCATCCTCTCCATCGGGATGGCCGTCGATGCGAACGTCCTCATCTTCGAGCGCACCAAAGAAGAACTGAGGGCGGGCAAGCAGCTCTTTACCTCGGTCGAGGCGGGTTTTCAGCGCGCTTTTTCGAGCATCCTCGATAGCCACATCACTTCACTTATCTCCTGTGCGGTGCTCTTTTTTCTGGGTACGGGGCTGGTCAAAGGCTTTGCCCTGACCCTCGCCATCGGCTTGCTGGTCAACCTCTTCACAGCCGTCACCTGTTCGCGCACTTTACTGCTCACCCTGCTCAACTTCTCCAACCTGCGCAAACCCTCGCTGTTTGGAGTGACCAATGTCCCGGCCAAGGTACGCTGATGAAACTCGAAATCTCCCGGACTAAAAACATCTGGTTTGCAATCTCAGCCGCCCTCGTCGCCTTCGGCGTCATCGCGATGATCATCTCGCAGATCACCCTCGGCAGCCCTTTTCGCCTCGGGCTCGACTTCACCGGCGGTACGCTCGTCCAGTTGCGCTTCGACAAAGAACTCGACCTGGCAAAAGTGCGCTCGGTCACCGATAAGCTGGGCATTCCAAACCTGCAGCAGGTAGGAGACCGCAGTGTCGCCATCCGCACCAGGCCGCTCAGCCAGGCCGACCGGGTCAAACTGCAGGACCAGCTCAAAGCTGAACTCGGCGGTACAGTCGAGCGAGTCGAAACGGTCGGCCCCACCCTCGGCCAGGAACTACTCGCCAACGGCTTACTGGCACTCTTCGTCTCGCTTGCCGGGATCCTGACCTATCTCGCCTTTCGCTTTCAGCTCGATTACGCGGTCTGCGCCTCGGTTGCCCTCTTTCACGACGTGATCGTCCTGCTGGGCATCTTCTCGTTCCTCGGCCTGGCCTTCGGCATCGAGGTGGATACCCTCTTCGTCGTCGCCCTGCTCACTGTGATCGGTTTCTCGGTGCAAGATACTGTTGTCGTCTACGACCGCATCCGCGAGAACTTGAAATTCATCAGCCGCAAAAAGCCCTTTGCCGAGATTGTCGATGACTCGGTCAACCAGACTCTCGTGCGCTCGATCAACACGACGATAACCGCCCAGCTCGTGCTGCTGCCGCTTTGCTTCTTCGGTGGCGAAAACATCCGCTACTTTGCCCTGGCGCTCGTCATCGGCTTTCTATCGGGCACCTATTCGAGCATCTTCAACGCAAGCGCCCTGCTCATCTGGTGGCGCGAACGGCAAACAGCTGTTCCGGCGGCGACCAAGTCTTCGTGAGCGAATTCCCTTGGTAGGTGAAGCCGGCTAGCGGAAAATAATGATCTACCAGCTTTTTTTCAAGAGAAACCCCACCTCTCCCGGTAGGAGGGGCGGGGAGGAATCGGAGTTCACCGTTGCCTAACTGATACTCAGGGTGGCGGTAAACCCGGCGCTCTTGAGCAGGTTGAGGGCGTAATCAAGTTGCTTGCGGCTCTTGAAAGCTCCGAACTGGATAAAGGACTGGCCTTCGATTTTGCGGTAGAAGGCACCGCTTTGCAGCCGCCGGACTTTGGCCAGATTTTGCCCGGCAGGGTCGGCGACCAGGACAGTGACATAACGCTTCTTTTGAAGGGCAGCTTCGATGAGCGGTTCTGTCAGTTCGCCGCTCTGAGTGACCTGTGGAACCGGACTGGCAGGAGTCACAGGCACTTCTGGAGACACTGCAGGCTGGTACGGTACTGAAGCTTCAAGGGGCAACGGGGAAGGCTCGATGATGGCTGCCGGGGGCTCACTCAGGGCAGCTTCGGGGCTAGAAACGACCGGACTGCCTGCAGTGGATTGACCATCATTCCCAAGAGGCTGCCATCCCGATTGAAATGCAAAGGTGAGCAGTGCGCCGAGCCCGACGGCTACACAGAATAGCCCGATAAGCGGCTGCAGCTGTGGGCGAGATGGGGCAGGAGACGGGTCGGCGGTATAAAGCTCCGTTTCAATCGGTACAGGAGTGCCGGGGGCGGACGGCACAGGGGATGCCTGGATTGACTGCTGACCGCTCCAGCGCTCGAAGCGCTCGACTTCTTGCGGTAGATAAATGCCAAGCGCATTGAGGGCTAGCAGCGGGGTCGCGACGTCGAGCGGATCGCCGAAGTAGAGGCTTCTCACCTCTGTCGAGAGTCCGACTACGAAGAGCCGTCTCGCCTCGATGCGGACGTTGGCTACTTCTTCTGTGCTGAAGCTGAGCTGGTACGCTTTGAAAAATTCGGCAAGCTGGAGGTCGCTATAGCCCGCGACCTCGCCCTGAGTAAGGGTAATGCGCAACACCGGCGGCATCTGGTCGAGCGACCGGTATAGATACCAGCTCAAAGGTGCCGGCAGCAGGCTTGCCACCGGCTCGCGGTCCGGGCTGACGATACTCTGAGCGACCACTCCGGCAAGCCAGCCGGCCGCAGGCGTAACCGAACGCTTTTGATGCAGCAGGACGTCAAAAGCGTTGAACCAGGTGCGCTGGGTGAGGCCGGGCGGACTGCCCTCCGGCTCTAAAAGACCTTTGACCAGACCCCGATAACGGTCAAAAAAAGCAATGAGGTAAGCGGCACTGCCGCGATCGGTGCGCAGTAACTGAACGAGTTGGTCATCGCTTGCCCCGTTCAGTGCAATCAGATCAGGGGTGCGGGCCGGATCGTACAGACGAATTTCGCCAGGTTCAGCGTTGCGAAGCTTGTCGGGTGCAAGAGGTGCCTCGACCTCGGGTAGACCACTATTCATAGCGAGAGCCAGATATTGGGCCATGCTACCAGCCAGTTTGTAATTCGGACAACTCAACGTGCCCCAACTAGCATATAAAGCTGCGCTTCGCTAAGAACCTTTACTTTCAGAGTCTCCGCCCTGGATAGTTTGGATCCAGCTTTCTCGCCCGCCACCAGATAACTCGTGCGTCCGGTGACTGAACTGGTCACCTTGCCGCCGTTGCGCTCGATAAGCTCGGTGCATGCTTCGCGCGATAGAGTCGGGAGGGTACCGGTGATCACAAAAGTTTTACCGGCGAGGATATCGGAGTGGGCAGCCTCTGCCGCTCCCGCCAGTTGCACACCGCGCGCTTCTAGTTGAGCCAGTAGTTCACGATTACTCGGGTTCGCGAACCAATCGACGACCGACTGAGCAAGCTCGGTCCCGAAGCCATAGAGGGCGGCAATCTTTTCGAGGGTCGCCTCGCCCAGCAAATTGGCACCTGGGAAAGCGCGGGCGAGCACAGTCGAGATACTCGATCCAATATGGCGGATGCCCAGACCGTAAAGAACGCGGCTCCAGGACTGGGTTTTCGAGCGCTCCAATTGCTCGACTATCTTAGTGGCCGAGCGCTTGCCCATGCGCTCCAGTGCACCCAACTGCTCGATATCGAGGGCGTAGAGGTCAGCCACCGACTTCACCCCCTGGGTGGCGACCAGTTGGGCAATCAGCTTGTCGCCGATGCCGTCAATCTCAAGGGCAGCGCACCAGTGGGCGATGCGGCCACGGATGAGCGCCGGACACTGCACGTTCGGACAGCGGGTGACGGCCTCTTTGGGTAGACGAACGACAGCAGTACCGCACTCCGGGCAGCACTCGGGAAACTGGTAGGCGACCGTTTGCACTGGTCGCAGATCAGCAATCACCTGTACGATTTCAGGGATGATCTCACCCGCCTTGCGCACGACCACCGAGTCGCCGACGCGCACGTCCAGATCTCGGATGCGGTCCTGGTTGTGGAGGGTGGCGCGGCTGACGGTGCTCCCGGCAATAAGCACCGGCTGCAACTCGGCGACGGGCGTCAGTGCCCCGGTGCGTCCGACCTGGATCGAGATCGCTTCGACGATTGTTGTCTTTTCCTCAGCCGGGTACTTGAAGGCGATGGCCCAACGCGGAAATTTGCTGGTGAAGCCGACCTCGCGCTGGTGGGCAAAAGAATTGACTTTAACCACGACGCCGTCGGTGTCGTAAGCAAGTGTGTGGCGCGCTTTTTCCCAGTGGTCGCAAAAGAGGCGTACCTGCTCCAGGTCGGCGCACAGCTGGCGGTGCGGGTTGACATGGAAACCGTAGTCTTCGAGTTCATTGAGTAATTCGGCCTGGGTCTGGCTTGTGGCAAAGTGTGCGGCGTAGGCAAAGAAATGGAGGCGACGGGCCGCGACCATCTTAGAGTCGAGTTGCCGGAGAGTCCCTGCGCAGGCGTTGCGCGGGTTGGCAAACAGTTTTTCTCCTGCCGCCTGGCGCTGGTGGTTGAGGCGCAAGAACTCGTCCTTGGGCATAAAGGTCTCGCCACGCACTTCGAGCAGGACCGGATACTGGCTCTGCAGCTTCAGTGGAATCGAGCGCACGGTGCGCAGGTTCTGGGTAATCTCCTCGCCGACATTGCCGTCGCCACGGGTCGCTCCCTGCTCCAGGGCTCCGTCTTTGTAGCTAAGAGCAGTAGCCGAGCCATCTATTTTCAGTTCACAGACAAATTCGATGTCGGGACCGATTTCTTTGACGAGCCTTTCCCCCCACTTCTCTAAGTCCGCGTAGCCGAAGGCGTTTTCGAGCGAGTAGAGCGGGACGCGGTGGGTGACGCTCACAAACCCGGCCGCCGGACGGTCACCGACGCGCTGAGTAGGGGAATCGGGCGCCAACAGCTCTGGATGCTGGGCTTCGAGATCTTTTAGCTCTTGATAGTGCTGGTCGTAGACAGCATCGCTCACCTCGGGGTCGTCGAGGACGTAGTAGGCATAGCCCCAGCGGTGCAGTAGCGTGCGCAGGGTGAGAACACGCGCTTCGACTTCTGGAGTAAATGTGGACATTGGTTCCTCTCGCGGCGTCTTGTTGATTTTACCCACAAGTGCTCAGAGCACTGCTCTAGTGCCAAAAACACATAAAATCCCGCAGCCCTCGGTCCTGCGTAGCAGTAGATGCCGAATTGCCTCTGGCACAACCCGAACTCGCCTTAAAATGCAATGAAGGGACCGAACAAAACACCGCCCTCCTTGGTAATCTTGACGATGTCTGCCTGTGAAGGCAGATCCTCGACGAATTCAGGCCAGGCTTTTTGAATGTATTCGCACCAGTCTCCAGGAGCAAGCTCACGTACTTGCTGAACTAAATTCTGGAAAATATAGCCCCTTTGTGCCATCACCAACACGCCTTGACGTACTGCCGCCTCGTAAGAGGTTTCGGCGGAGTAGCAATTCACAAAAGCAGAAGTCATACTATCTGGCATATCACTGCCCTCGCCCCGGCTAATCTTGGCGGTAAACTCGTAGAGCTTATTTGCACTCATTTGGCCGCCCCCGGCAACAGTAAATGCAACCGCTATTTTATCTCAGTGACGTTAGCTGCACCAGGTATTTGCATGAAGAAAATAAATGCATCAGAGGCAAAAGGATAGCCTTCAATGGTTAAAGTACTTGATAGACCGGGCACTGTCAGACAAGAGTTCGAGGAGAGCCGAATCCTGTTTTAATTTTGGTTCGCGCTCAAGCAGCAAAAGGGGGTCGAAGGCGAACTTAAAGAATGCCCACGATTTGCTTTCTACCTCGGCGTAATTGAAGTTGCCTTCTAAACTTTTCAGTAAAGAGAGATTTTTTTGGAGGCGCGTAAGAATATTTTGATTCATCTTCTAGGGGCATCTGTCAGGGGAGCAACGAAACAGGATTCGGTACAAGTGCTTAATTTGCCCGCTTCTCTCTAAACTCCCGGCGAATCCTGGCATCACGGGCAAGTACCTGGGGATCGTAGTTGACTTCTTTGCGAGGGATTTTTTTGAGAGCGTTCAGTCGGTCGTAGGCGTCGAGGGTGCCAACTACACCCCCCTTTGTCTTGAGGCCCACCTCTTCGCTCAGGAGCTCGATATCGGTCGTGCGCAGAGGTTGCGCCGCTTCTTCAATATGTACCG
Source organism: Gloeobacteraceae cyanobacterium SOY_34_metabat_159 (assembly GCA_031399965.1). GTDB lineage: Bacteria > Cyanobacteriota > Cyanobacteriia > Gloeobacterales > Gloeobacteraceae > JANNPH01. The sequence continues at coordinate 28,250 of JANNPH010000159.1, forward strand.
GCTCGAAGATCCCAGATGCTCCTCGTTCTTCCGCGAGTGCGCGGGCGGCGAGCAACCGCAACTCGCCAAAGGTGAAGGGCCTGGCGACAATACAGGCCAAGCGCCGGCTTAGCAAGGCTTCGAGATGAGGCAGGAGCCGCACGTCCGCGGTGGGGCGCTCGATGAGCACGCAGAGCGCGGTAGCCACTTTGTTGTTGTCGTCGTTCTGTAGAGCCTGAACGAGGCTTTCCAGATCGTTTTCTTCCAGCATGGTTGTCCTCTTGTTCATGGCTTGCTCTTAAATTGTTCCGGTGCCGAGGAAAGCGGCGCCTGCTTCATCAATTTGACCAGGTCTTGAAGTATGACGCTGTCCACGCCGTCACCGAGTTTTAGCCATTCTCGGGTCTCTTCATTTAATTGGACCGGCTTGGCTCCCTCCTGCCGGAAATCCTCAAAGTCCGGGTGTTCCTTCAGGGGTTTACCGTCTATCTGCATGTAATTGCGTCCTTCCGCCCTGGTGGGGTCAATTGCGGCAATCACTTCTGCCGGTACGGACGCTCCTCCTGTTGCTTTATTCACCTGATCGGCCAGAAAGTTATATTCTCTGTCGAGGGCTTTACTGTGGGCGACCTCGTAGAGTTCGTTGAACTTGTTCCTCCACTCCAAAGCTTCCTCACCGGCCGGTATGTCCTGGCCCATGAAGTCAAAGCCTTCCTCTTAACCCTGGTAGTAGAACTGAAGCCCCGAGCAGAAGCGTGGCTACCGAACCGCTTTTGTGTCTGGCGACTATTAATCCTGGCGTCCCGACGCCTAAACAAAGGTGCGCCAGGTGGAACTGGGATAGCATACTCAGCATCCGCAGCGGGCGGCTGAAATTTTATCCAGCATGATTCCTGGATAGTCCGGTCCGTACCGGGTTCAGAATTGGTGCCTGTCTTCCCTGGAGTTACGGTCCACTTGTAAGGAGTGCCGAGATGAGTGTCGTGGGATGGATCTTGTCGGGCGGCGCGTTTGCAGGTGGACTCGTTGCCACCGGTATCGCCCTGCGCGGCCGTTCGCCAGCAGCAAGCGCCCTTATCACCGTCTGGGTGGTGACGCTCTTTGCCTTCGCTGCGACCCTCCCTGCTCAACCGAGTCCGCCTTTTACAGCGGGCGGGCAACTGGGCAGCGGTCTACTGCTCGGTAGCGGGCTGTGGCTTATCGCTACTTTCCTCGGTGCCGGCGGTCGCGCTCAGTGGGCGGCAGTCGGCCTGCCACTTCTGGCTCCCAGCCTTGCTCTATTACTGGTTCCGGCCGGTCCTTTGCCGATGCTGATGGGCATCTTGATTGCCGCCGCCCTCGCCTGGTGCTGTCTGGGGCGCTTCTGGCCGGTCTTGCCGTCTCTTGCCATCGCCCAGTTTGCTTTTGTCGCCGCTCTCGGGCTCGTCTTTGAGACCGTACCGCCTAAGGGAGTGCTGCCCGAGGTCTGGCACCTGGCACCGGTCTTCATTGCTGGTGCCGGTTATGGAGCCGTGCTCACAGCCCGTTTCACAGAATCCTGGATCCGCCTACCGTGGCTTGGAGCACACCTCGTCACCTGCGCCTGGCTGATTGCCGGCACACTCGCAGCCCAGGTGCTCTGCGGTGCTATCGACCTCTGGCAAGTAGCACTCGCGGTGACGGTTTCCACTTCCCTGGTTGGTCTACTTGCCTGGGAGAAGCCCGTGACCGGCCTGGCCCTGCTCGTCTGGATCGGGGTCTTTGCCCTCGTCTTTACAGCCGACCGGGGCTACGGGACGGCACTTGCCGCCCTGATGCTCAGCCTCTATACCGTGGTAATGGCGAGTCAGCCGACAGCTACCGTAGCCGCAGTGAAGCTCGACAATTTTCTGAGCGGTGCAGCCCTTCTGACTCTCGCCGGGTTGTTTCGCCTTTTTGTCGAGTCTTATCCGCTGCGGGCACCCCGAGCTGACCTTTATACTCACTACACTCTTATCGGTGTCCTGATGGCTGTGGCCGTGCTTGCCAACCTGACCATCTGGTGGAACGACGAAGCGTCGCCCTTGCGCACCCTCGTGGTCGGCTTCTGGGCAGCGGGTGCACCGGTCGCACTCGCCGCCATCTGGGGAGTACGGGCGGCAGCTGGCTGGCTTGGCGGGGGGCTGGCCGCTGCCCTGCTGGTATTTGTCCTGGCAGGCGAAAAGCAAAACTGGCTTTCGAGTATCCTGCCGCTGGTGTTTACCGGGGTGGCGGCGGCCCTGCCTCTAGTGGCCCTCGTAGACCCACTGTCCGACGCGCCTCGGGCAACGCGGGTCTGGGTCTTGCTTGCTATCGGGCTCGGGTGCGCTTTGAGTCTCGCTCTTGAATTTTTCTTCAACCGGGCAACCGGCAAAAATGCGCCAGGACCAGTGCTTGAAGCTTCAAAGCCCTGAACGGCATCACCCCACCACTCCAGGTAAACGGGCATGGTACAGATCACACCGATACGCGAACAAAGGCCGGGCTGGCGCGAAGCACTCATCGCCCTGTTGCTGCTCGGCTGGTTGGGATTTACCTTCGCCATGCTCGTTCAGGGTGAGACGCCCGTGGGCCGACTCAGCGTACAGGTGGTCGCCAAAGAGACCGGTGTGCCGCTTGCCGGTGCCCGCGTCTACTTCAACCGGGGTGACGAGCGCCGCAGTTACACCACCGACAAAAACGGCCGGTTCATCATTGCCTCTCTAAACGCCGGGGACTATGTCGCCACCGCCGAGAGCCGCGCCCACCGGCTGGAGAAAAGTTCGTTTACTCTCTTCGAGGGCGAGCAGAAGGCACTCGTCCTTGCCCTCCCACCCACCCAGCCTTTCCTCGAATTAATCCACCCGCAGCCGGTCTTTTTACCAACCGAGACCCCCAAGATTGGTCTGCGCGGCTTCGTAAAGACCGACCGCATCCAGACGGATGTCCTGCGGGTGCGGATTGGGGCCGACCCGAACGTTGCCACTGGTGAAGTCTTCGGGCTGCTCGACGACATCCGGCTTGGCTGGTGGCGAGGCGAGGGCCGGTTGAATGAAAAGATTGCGGCCCTCGGGCGCACCTTTGAATCCGTTCGGCGCGAGAGCATCCCGGTGAGCGGGCGCGACGTGGAAGGCGTCTTTTTGCAGTACGTCACTTTTCCGGTGATGACGCCGGGCACCTACTTGATGCGCCTGCGGGCCGCGGCTCTGGAGGAAGTAGCCCTCGTTGTGATTACCGACACAGGGCTCGTGGTGAAGACCGTGAACGGGCGCGAGCTACTGACCTGGACCAACCAGCTCAAAAGTGGTGCCTCACAGGCCGGATTGAAGCTCGAAGCCTGGGGGGATAGACGCCTCGCCGGACGCAGCCGCTCGACCCTGCTTGCCACTGCTCTGAGTAGCCCTGACGGTCTTGCCCGCCTGCGGCTGCCCCCGGCACTGGACGGAGTAGACCGGATTTACGTAGTCGCCCAGAAAGGAGAGACCCGCGAACCGCTCGCCTGGGTCTCTCAAAACCTGGACGGTCGCTCGGAGCTACCTTCACCACTTACCGGCCACATCTATTCAGAGCGACCGGTCTATCGCCCCGGTAACCTTGTCTACCTCAAAGGCATCCTGCGCCTGCACAGTGACCAGGGCTACGCGCTTCTAAGCCGTGGGGCAAAGGTGGCCCTGATAGTGCGCGACCCGGACAACAACATTGTCCTGCGCACCGAGACCGTCCTCAGTGGATTCAGTTCGTTCGCGGCCCGACTCAAGTTGAACGACGAAGCTAAAACCGGCACCTACAGCGTCACAGCCGAGGTCGCGGGCGAGGAAGCGACCGGCTCCTTTGAAGTCGCCACTTACCGGAAGCCGACGTTTCAGATTGGCCTCGCGCCGCGAAAAAAGTTCTTTACTGCCGGTGAATCTGTGCGGCTCGACCTCAAGGCCCGCTACTACTTTGGGCTGCCGGTCGGGGAATCGACCGTGCGCTACACCGTTTACCGCCTACCGCTTTACGAATCAACCGGCCCCGAAGAAGAGGATTCTGAGAGCGAGGGCAGCTACGGCAACTACGGTGAACTGGTGCTCGACGGCACGACCCGCACCGACGGCGGCGGTCAGGCCACGATTGACTTCAAGCCCGGCGATGTCCCTGCTGGAGATGCGCGCTATGGCGATAGTGGGCCAACAAATTACCGCTACTCGGTTTCGGTGTCCGTACAGGCCGCCGGTAACGAGTACGCCGAGAGCGAAGCAAATTTCCCGGTCGTCCAGGGCAACCTGCGCCTCAACCTCGATACCGAACCCTACTTCAGCCAGCCCAATCAACCCGTGCGGGTAAAACTCGCTGTGTCCGACCGTGCGAAATCGGCTCCCCAGGTTGTGGTAGTGCGCTGGCGAACAGGCATCTACGAATGGGACGGCGACCGCTCGCGCATCGACTGGCAGTCGCCGTCCGGCGAAGTGAAGAGTGACATCAAAGGCGAGGCGACCTGGCAATTTACCCCACCCAGGCAGGGAGACTGGATCGTGCAGGTCGAAACCCGTGACGAGCAAGGTAACGCGATCACAGCTCAAAGTCGTGTCTGGGTCTCAAGTTACGGCGAGGCAATCCCACGTGGCCCCGGTGCGCCGCCACTGCAACTGATTACCGACAAGCGCACCTACCGGGTCGGCGAGCGCGCAAAAGTGGCCGTGCGCAGTCAGATTCCAGAGGCGACGGTACTGCTGACCGTAGAAGGTGACAAGTTGCACAAAGCACAACTGGTGCGCCTGCGAGGCGGGAGCGCCACGGTCGAATTGCCGGTGAAGCCGGGCTACGTACCTACCGCTTACGTGAGCGCCGCACTCGTGCAGGACAAGCGCTTTGTGCAGCAGAGCGTGCCGTTGCGCGTCGGCACCGAGGCCCGGCAGTTGCAGGTCCAGGTCACCACCGACCGCACCCGTTATGAGCCGCGTGAACGGGTGCAGATGCGCATTGTTGCCCGCACAGCAGACGGTAAGCCGCTGAGCACGGAGCTATCAGTCGCCGTCGTGGACGAATCGCTCTACGCCATCCGCGAGGACAAGCCGCAGGCACTTTTCGACAGCTTTTACCGGCGGCGGCCTAACCAGGTCGAGACCCAGTACTCGTTTCCCTGGATAGCACTCCAGGGCGACAAAGGCAGTGGCGACTCTGTGCGGCGCGACTTTCCCGACACGGCCTTCTGGTTGCCGCAGGTCGTCACCGACCGCAACGGCGTTGCCCTTTTGAGTTTCGTGTTGCCGGACAACCTGACCCAGTGGCGGGTGACAGCCATCGCTCAAAGTCAGGCGACCGATGTCGGATTCGGGGTGCAGCGCTTTACGAGTGCCCGGCAATTCGCCGTGCGTCTCTCGGTGCCGCCGGTCCTCACCGAGGGCGATGCGGTGAGCGTGAGTGCTGTCGTGAGTAACAACGGCACCGCCGAGCAGCAGGCGAACGTGCAGTTCGCGGGCGACACGCGCTCGATCCGGGTTGCCCCCGGCCAGTCCCAGACGGTCGAATGGCAGTACCGGGCCGAGCAAGTGGGGCGCATACCGCTCACCGTCAGGGCCGAGAGCGATGACGGCCGCAAGGACGCCGAGGAGCGGACCATAACCGTGCTGCCCCACGCCACCGAGCAGGTGATTGCCCGCAACTTGCTCCTCAAACCCGGTAAGACCGGGTACCCATTCACGGTTGCGCCGAATTTTCTTGCCTCGGCCAGTCGTCTGGAGGTGCGCCTCGCCCCGTCGATTTTCTCGCAGCTCCTGGGCACGCTCGATTACCTGGTCGGCTACCCTTACGGCTGCACCGAGCAGACGATGAGCCGCTTCCTGCCCAGCCTGGCTGTGATGCGGGTACTCCGGGAAAAATCAATTGCGCTACCGGAGCTTGAGCAACGCACCCCCGAGGTGATCGAAAAAGGACTCGCCCGACTCTACCGCTTCCAGCACAGCGACGGCGGCTGGGGCTGGTGGGAGGACGACGACAACGATCTATTCATGAGCGCCTACGTCATGCACGGTCTTGCCGTCAGCCGCTCTTCGGGCGTGGCAGTCAACGAGGAAGTCTACCGCCTCGGCCGCGAATCTCTCTTAGAACAGGTGCGCTCTACCTGGGAGACCGGGTTTGCCAAAAAAGAACGCTTTGCCCGCGACACCTACGCCTTTGCCCTTTACGCCCTCTCGCTCACCGGTGCACCGCCGCCCAATAAGTCAGCAGAACTGCGCACTCTCACAAAGCAGCTCACCCCTTACGGTAAAGCGATGCTGGTCCTTGCCTTTAACCGCTGGGGCTCTCCTGCCCAGGCGGAGCCACTGGTAGCCGAACTGCTGGCTGAGCAACAACAGAGCGACACCGGTATTTTCTGGCAGCCCCGCGTCCCCGGTGAAACTCTCAAGCCCGGCTGGTTCGACCACAACTGGCTCAATGACACGGAGACCACCAGCTGGGTGCTGCTTGCCCTGTTGCGCCACAGTAACGGTGAGTCCCTGGATCTTGAAAAACAGCAATCGGTCGTCAACTGGCTGCTTGCCCACCGCGAGGCCCAGGGCTGGGAGTCCACCAAAGATTCTGCTGCCGCCCTCGAAGCGTTGCTGGCCTACGCAAGCCGCAGCGGTGAGCCGCTTGCAACAGCAACCACCCTGCGCGTGCTGCTCAACGGCGAACCGGTCGGCGAGCAACGCTTCGATGCCCGTTCCGCCTGGCTCCCGGAAGTGACTATGAAGCTACCAGTCCGATTGCCAGTCGGTGAAAACCAGCTCGAATTTGAAGTCGAAGGGAATCCCCTTTATGCCGGGGTAAATTTTGTCCAGGCTCTCCGTCTTGAAGAAGAGGCTTCTCCGGTCAATAGCGGGCCACTCAAGCTGGAGCGCACCTACGCACTGATGCGCAGCGGCACCGGACCTAACGGTAGCCCCAGGTTTGACGAGACCCCGCTCAGGAGCGGCGAGACGGTCGGGACCGGGGCACTCGTGCGCGTCCGTGTCCGGGTTACCGGCTGGGGTGCGAATAGCAACATCAGTCACCTTATCCTTGAAGACCCTCTGCCGGGAGGGTTCCGGACCACCGATGCCAGCTTGCCCACCGAATCTTCGGGTGAAGCGGAGTATGGTTACTCCGACTACACCACTGAGATACGCGACGACCGGGTCATCGGCTACTACCGCAAGGTCTATGGGAAAACGCTCGAATTTGAATATTTGCTGCGCGCCGAGGTGCCGGGAGACTATCATGTCCTACCCTCACGTCTGTGGAGCATGTACTCTGACTGGCGGCTTACGGGCCTGGAGATGCGCCTTAAAATTAGACCCGAGTGAGGGAGATTGTGCTGACTAGAAGACATTTGCTCTCACTGGCCTGGGTACCCTTCGCGGCAGCTGCCGTCCCGATTCTGGTGCGTTGGCCGGGGGCGGACGAGCCACGGCAACTCGCCGAATTTCGGACTACCCTGGCCGGGCGCACCCGCGCTCAAGCCCACAACGCCCGCTGGGCGGTGCACCGCCTACATGGAGCTGTGATCGGGGCAGGTGCCGACTTTTCTTTTAACCGGCAGGTCGGTCCCTGGACTCGCGATGAAGGAGTGTTGCGCGCCCCGGTGAGCTATGGGGGCATCCTGGTGCCCTCCTGGGGCGGCGGCGTCTGCCAGGTCTCGACGACCTTTTACTGTGCAGCGCTCCTGGCCGGACTGATGATCCGCGAGCGCCACCCCCACGAGGTTGCTCCCGCTTATATCCCGGCCGGTATGGATGCGGCGGTTGCTTTCAATCTTGCCGACCTGCGCATCCAAAATCCGCTCCCTGTCGCCCTGAGCGTCGAGTGTGCCGTCGCCAGGGACCAGCTTATCTGTCGGCTTGTTTCCCGGATGGCGTTCGTTCCTACCCAACGCCACCGCCTCAGCCGCGAACTGGTCGCAAGCCAGTCTCCACCGCTCATCGAGGGGTCGCGCCCACAGCCAGGCCGGGCCGGGGTGCGTGTCAGGCTCTGGCGGATCAGCGAGGGCGAGGGGTCAAGCGAACGGCAGTTGTGCCACGAAACCGAGTACGCACCGCTGCCGCGCTCGGCGTGATTGGTATTCACTTACCGGCAATGGTGAGTTCTATCCCGGCTAGGAGCGGGTCCGGGTCGAGAAGGCAGAGAAAACGCCAAATACGAAACACAGGACGGCGAGCAGCATGAGGGGTAGTGTCTGCTCGACAGCCTGACCGCTGATCAGTAGATAAATTCCGACTGCCAACCAGAGAGCCATCGACAGCGCGAGCCAGTACCCGACCATGTGTGTCTCACCGAGTGGATACACACTTTAGCGCGAGAAAAAGTGCCGGGTTTAAGAGCGGTCATGAGCCGAGTAATTTGTCACAAAACTCGATTGCCCGGTTCAATGCCCAGAATTCATCTTCACCATCGCCTGGAACGCCGATGTAGCTCACATGGCCACCCTGCTTGGTGATCACGAGTTTGGCGTGCGGATTGGGGCCGCACCGCCGCTCGAGTTCGCCGACGATACGTGGGTCAAACATGGGGTCGTCGGCGGCATACAGGAGCAGGTGAGGCAGGGTCAGATCTGCAAGTAGATAAAGGCCACTGGTCTTGCGGTAGTATTCCTCGACCGATGGGAAGCCGTAATAGTCGATGACCAGTTCGCGGTCGAAGTCGCTGATGTAGTGGACGCGGTCGAGTACACCGACCGGCACCGTCTCGGGATAGCGCTCCAGGCGACGCTTCACTTCCAGGCGCAGTTCGCGCACGAGAGCATCTTCGATCGCTCGCCCGGCCATCGTCGTGCGCAGGTTGGCGAGCGACCAGTTCGATTCGAGGTTCGGACAGATGGTGCAGGCCCCGACAACCGCCGCGCTCTTGAGGGTACGGGCTGCCTTCAGTGACCAGAGCACGAGCTGGCCGCCGAGTGAAAAACCGACCGCCACCGCTGGAGCCCGGCAACCCAGGGTGAAAGCCTGCTCGGCAATGCGCACGATGTCTTCACCATCGCGCCAGCCGTCTGAGGGCGGCACTGGCGAGAGTTCGGCCGTCCTGCCGTGGCCCCGCCAATCGAAGATGACGACATCGTAGCCCCGGTCAAAAGCCTTGCGGGCCAGATAATGCACGTACCAACTCGTCTGCATCGAGCCGGTGATGCCATAGCAGCCGACTACCGTGCCGCGCCCACCACCTGGATGGCAGGCGTAACGACCGGCAATTGGGACGTCCTCTGCTCCTTTAAATACGTAATCCTGCCAGGGCGGGACCGGGAGCGGCGGGGCGAGGGGCGACTTTTCGCCCTGTTCGAGCCAGGCATTGCCGTGCTGCAGGCTTACGGCAACCGTCTGCACGAAGCCGTTTTGATAGTACCAGGGTGCTTGGTAAGGTCTCATGGTTGGCTGGGGGGACGGGCGTTCTCCTGGGCCAGGTAGCGCTCGAAGAGCTTGTGATCCTTGCGCGCCTCGATGCGCCATAAAAAGACCATCAGCGCGATAAGCCCAGTCTGGATGGCGAGGTTGACAAGACTATTGGGCAATTCGCGCCCAGCAATCACCCGGAAAAAGCTGACGACGAAACCGACTACCCCACTCACCCCAAAAGCGATATAGATGCCAAGCCGCAGCTTGCGAAAGGGGTAGCGCGCCTCGGTGCGCAGCATCGCTCGGCGGCGGGCTACTTCGTCTATATTCATCGGTGGCTCGCAACAGAACTTTATTAATTATCGAGGCAAGTCAGGATATGGCTGCAGATTCAGGTGAGATCGGCGGTTTTTGACGGCTCAGGGACCGGATCCTGGTTGCTTTGTCGCAGGGGCAGTTCGGGAATGGCAAAAGCCAGCAGCAGGGCCACGAACGGTAAGACCGCCGCATAGCTGTAAATGCGCGGCACACTCAGAGCAAAGGCGTTTTTGATGGCGGTGTCTACCTCTGATTCCAGTTGACGGGGAATGCCTGGAAGCTGTGCTTTGAGATCTGCCACTGCCGCCATTGCCTCCCGATGCCCGTTGCGTAGTGTCTTTGGCTCTATCCTCGCAGCCCTGCTGACAACGACGATTGCCGGCAGCCTCAAACCGATCACAGCTGGTCTTCC
>JANNPH010000210.1:0-14300 GCA_031399965.1 Gloeobacteraceae cyanobacterium SOY_34_metabat_159
CTACGATCGCCGCGACTTGAAGCTTGCCGACGATACCTTCAAGCAAAAGCTGCTCACCAGTCTCCAGACTGAGCCGCCCACTGAAATAGCCGGGCTGAAAGTGATCGAGCACACCGCCATCGACGGGCATAAGTTCAGGCTCGAAGACGACCGCTGGCTGATTGTGCGTTTCAGCGGCACCGAGCCGCTCTTGAGGCTCTACTGCGAAGGGCCTGACCCGCAGAGTGTCACTCGGACTTTACAGTGGGCGGAAGCTTGGGCAACCACTTAAGAGCTGCTATACTGGGCGACTGTGTCTTCGTCACAACCCATGCATAAAAAAATCAATCGCGCTAAAGAAATCGACCGTCGCCGCCAGCGTAAAGCAAAGCTCGCTAACCTCCGCGCTCGCTATCTGGTGGCTAAAAACGATGCCGAGCGCAAAGAAATCTATGGCCGGGTCACCCGCATCTCGCCCTGGCTCACTGTCGAAGAATTTGCTTCGCCCAATAACTAAAACTGATTTTGCTTGAGGGCCGATTGCAGCGGCTTTTCTTGCGGGCGTCCGAGTAAAAAACCCTGGGCGTAGTCGATGCCGAGCTTCCGGCAACAAGCTATTTCCTCAGTGCGCTCGATCCCCTCGGCGATGACCAGGGTACCGCGCCGGTGGGCAAGCTCGGTCAGCATTTGCACGAGAAACTGGCGACTGGGGTCGGTATCGAGCCTGCTGATCAGTGAACGGTCAAGCTTGGCGAAAGCCGGTTCTAAGTCGATGAGGCTTGCAAGCGGCACAGAAGAGGCTCCCAGGTCGTCGAGGGCAATGCGAAACCCGGCTTCCTGGTAGAGCCTCAGGGATGCTTCGAGAGTCTGGACACTCTGCTGCTGGGCTGTCGTCACTTCGAGCACGTACTGCGAGAGCGGTCGGCCGAGTTGGGCAATAGTCGCAACCAGCCTCGGTACCTCGCGCGCCGCCACTTGCGGAACGCCTGGTACCATATTTAAAAAAATTAGGCCGTCCGGCTTGCTTCGACCGACTGTTTCTAGATGGACCATGCGGCTCAACTCGTCAAACTCGGCAAGCCGGTTGGTGCTCTCGATGTACTCGAAGATGTCTGCCGCACTTAGTTCGACGCCGCCGACGGTACGGGCACGAATCAGCATCTCATGACCCAGACAGGCGTCGTCTTTGAGGGAGAAGATGGGCTGAAAAACGCTGTAGAGGTGCCGAGCGTCCATTGCCTCAAGACAGGCGCATACCTCGGTGTGCAAGAGGAATTGTTGGAGCGGCAATGAGCGCAGGGCAGCATTAATCGGGCTCTCAGCTGTCGGCAAACCGGTCGTTGCAAAGATGCGCAGCTGTTTGACCCGCTGTGGACCGAGGGTCGTGAGCAGGGTTTCGAAGAGCAGCTTCAGGTGGCTGAAGTCGCAAGCAGCAGCACTGTGCAGGGCGACTGTATCGATCACGGTGAGTTGACGGTGGTCCGGGAGCAGGTCAGCCAGTTGCTGGGCTTTTTGATAGTACGGGTCAAATAGAAAGTAGCCGCCGTAAGGAAGATTTTCACTCATCAGTTCGATGACCCGGTTTGGCTCCTGGGGCTGGGCCTGTACGGCCCGGTCGCGGCCACTGTGCTTGGCCTGGTAGAGAGCACCGTCCGCCCGAACCAGCACACTCGCGGGTTCATCTCCAAATTGCGCCTGGGCGACACCAATACTGATCGTGAGCGAAATCGGACCGCCGGTCGTCTGGATAGGGGCGAGGCGCGTCGCAGCACATAGACGGTTTGCTACCTGCCAGGCTTGCTCGCCGTGGGTTGCATCGAGCAGCACGACAAATTCCTCACCGCCATAGCGAAAAAGAGCATTGCGGTCTCGCAAGTAGGCGCGCATCCGCTCGGCAAAACCGATCAGCACTTCGTCTCCAGTGTGGTGACCGTGCAGGTCGTTGATGCGCTTGAAGTGGTCGCAGTCGATGAGCAGGACGCTCACGGGACGTTTGCTTGTCCAGCAGTCAAGGAGTGAATCGAGAGCACTGCCCAAGGCACGGCGGTTACCGGTGCCGGTGAGCGGGTCGGTCACGGCGAGCGATTCGAGCTGGGCGTTGGCGGCAAGCAGCGTCGTGCGCTCCTGGTAATGCCTGAGGCCGGCTTTCACCCGTGCTCTGAGGCGTGCCCCGTCAATCGGCTTGGTCAAAAATTCGTCCGCCCCAGTTTCCAGGCCGACTGAGAGGGAGTCGCTGTCGTCGCGGGCCGTCAACAAGATGATGTAACAGTGGCTGGTCTTGGGGGTGGTGCGCAGTTTCTCACAGAGCGCAAGACCGGTCATGCCGGGCATCATCCAATCAGAGATGACCAGATGGGGAGGGTCCACCAGCGCTTTGTGCCATGCTTCGGTGCCATCCTTGGCTGCAATGACCTGATAATCGTCCAGCGATAGCCACTTATGCAGCAACTTGCGCTGGACCGGGTCGTCATCCACGATTAAAATCTGAGCTTTCACATTGCTGGTGGGTTGGGGCTCCCGGTTATTGTTCCCAACAAGCGAGCCAGTATCCGTTTTGCTACGGTAAAACCGATGGCAAATCTTAGGAGGGCGTCGATGGCGATACCGGTAGTCGTGGTGGGCTGTACAGGCAAGATGGGTCGAGAAGTCGTCAAAGCAATTGCTGCTGCGGGCGATATGCGGCTGGTGGCGGCCGTCGATCGCGACCAGATCGATGCCGATGCCGGTGAGGTTGCGGGGATCGGTGCGCTCGATGTGCCCGTGAGCGACAACCTCGAACTCGCCTGTGCCCTGGTGGCCCAGGGGCGGGAGGCCGGTGTGATGGTCGATTTCACCCATCCGCGCGGGCTTTATGACCGGGTGCGCACCGCGATTGCCTACGGCGTCAGGCCGGTGGTGGGTACGACCGGCCTCAACCCCGCTGCGATTGCCGACCTGGCCGAATTTGCCGACAAAGCGAGTACCGGCTGTGTGATTGCTCCTAACTTTGCTATTGGTGTGCTGCTTCTACAGCAAGCCTGTCTGCGCGCCGCTGAATACTTCGACCACGTCGAAATCATCGAACGGCACCACAACCAGAAAGCGGACGCCCCGAGCGGTACTGCTCTACAGACAGCTCAGATGCTCAACAGCACAGGGAAGCGCTTTAATCCGCCAGAAGTGGAGGAAACCGAATTGCTGGAGCACGTGCGCGGCGGCCACCTCGAAAACGGGATTCGCATTCATTCATTGCGCCTGCCCGGTTCGCTTGCCCATCAAGAAGTGATATTCGGTAGCCCCGGTGAGAGCTACTGCCTGCGCCACGACACCACGGACCGGACAGCCTACATGCCGGGGGTACTGCTTGCCGTCCGAAAAGTGCTGACGCTCAAGAGCCTGATCTATGGGCTTGAAAAATTACTCTGAATCTCCGTGTTCTCGCGCCATGAAGTAAATAATTCCGTGCATCTACCGGATGTGTAGCGGCAAACCCGTCTGTAAACTGAGTTGTAGGTGCAGTACAGGTACTCAAGCAAGATGCGATCTGAAAAGATTGTTTTAATCGAAGACCATGCATTCTATCGCAACCGGATCGGCACGAGCTTGACATCCCAGGGTTACATAGTCGCGCACCATGCTCAGCTTGACCGACTCGACGAAGTGATTCAGCTTGAAACGCCCTACCTGCTCATCGTCGGCACTCTGCTCACCGGATCAGATCCGTACCTCCCGATGAAGTACTGCCAGGCCTGCTATCCGTGGCTGCCGGTGCTGGTCCTACTGGAGCGCGACCAACCGATCGAACCGATGGAGCGCATAGCGGCACTGCAACAGGGCTGTACTGACCTGTTACTCAAGCGCGTCGATCGGCTCGAATTGCTGCTGCAGCGCGTCCACGACCTGTTGCGCCCCGGTAGCCGCGTTGACCGGCACGCTCTACTGACGGCCTACGCCCAGGAACTGCCCCCGGCAATTTGAACCGGACGCTAAGGCGTCTGACATTCGCGGCAGACACCGCGAATGATCACTTCGATATTTTCGATTTGCGGGTAGCGTCCGGCGAGCGGTTGCAAGTCGAGCGAACCGAACAGGTTCCAGTCGAGGTCGTCAAACCGGCCACAGGTGCGGCAGATGAAGTGGTGGTGGGGGTCGATGTTGGCGTCGTAGCGCAGGACGCCGGCCTCGTGGGTCACCTCGCGCACCAGGCCGACATCTTTGAGGGTACCGAGCGTGTTGTAGACGGTCGCCCGCGAAGTCATCGGCAGGTCGCGGTTTAGAAACTCGACAAGCTGGTCGGCAGTCGGGTGGTCCTCCGTCTGCTGCAAAAAACGCAGAATTGCAAAGCGCTGGGGCGTGACCTTCAAGCCTTTGCGTTCGAGTAAAACTGAAGGATCAACCATCGTCATGCCCTTGCCGGTAGCTCCAGACTGCCCAACCAAAATTGATACGGTCGGCGGAGGATGTTGCGAATCTTCTACATTTAGAATAAATCTAATCTGAGATATCGTCAAGCATTGAGCACACGACTTCCCGTACACTGAGCACTTGAGCAAATTGAAAGGGCGCATGTCGGAAGTAGCGGTTATTGGTGCAGGCCGGTCTGGTCAGGCAGCGGCGCGCGCACTGCAGGCCCGCGGGTGGCGGGTCACAATTTACGATCGGGGCGACACCGACGCGCTGCGTGCCACCCGTTCACAGCTGAGTCTCTCAGGAATTGATCTGCAACTGGCGGCAGATTACCGGCCTGCCCAGGCAACGGATCTGGTTGTCGTGAGTCCTGGTGTCAGTTGGGACCATCCGGGACTTGTCGCCGCTCGGGAACTGGGGATCGCGGTCACCGGCGAAGTTGGGCTTGCCTGGGAACTATTACCTACCTGTCCGTGGGTCGGTGTCACCGGCACCAACGGTAAGACGACGACCACGGCTTTGATTGGGCGCATCTTTGCCGTGGCGGGTCTTGACGCCCCGGTCTGCGGCAATATTGGTCGTCCGGTGAGCGAACTGGTACACCTGAAAGCGCCTCCTGACTGGATCATTGCTGAACTGAGCAGCTTTCAGATTGAAAGTGCCCTGTCTGTACGGCCGACCGTCGGTGTCTGGACGACTTTCACTCCCGACCACCTCAACCGCCACGGTACCCTTGAGCACTACGCCGCTATTAAAGCCGGCTTGCTCGACCGCTCAGCATCACAGGTCATCAATGGTGACGACCCCTACTTGCTAAAACGCACTGCGGATTGGCCGAATTTGCTGTGGACTTCGACCCATGCTCCTGCACCGGTCTACATCGCGGACGCACAGGTCTACATCGAAGGGCAAGTAGTGCTGCCGGTAGCAGAAATCCGGCTGCCGGGAAACCACAACCTCCAGAACGTGCTGGTCGCCGTAGCTACCGCCTACAAAGCCGGAATCGCCATCGAGTCCATTGCCCAGGGGGTGGCAACTTTCGAAGGAGTGGCCCACCGACTCGAAAAAGTCGCCACGCGGGAGGGTGTCACCTTTATCAACGACTCCAAGGCGACCAATTACGATGCCGCCGAGGTCGGCTTGCAGGCTACCCCTTTGGGAGCAGTGCTTATCTGCGGAGGACAGGCTAAAGCGGGCGATGCCGAGCGCTGGCTTGCTGCTATCGAGGAGCGCTGTGCAGCAGTCGTACTCATCGGCGAAGCGAGCGAACTCTTTGCCCGGTGGCTACGCGAACGAGACTATGCACCGGTCGTCAGCGCCCAAACACTCGAAAGAGCAGTCCCGGCCGCTTTCGAACTGGCCCGCACCAGCAGTAGTGGCAACGTATTGCTGTCACCTGCCTGCGCCAGTTATGACCAGTTCAGCAATTTTGAAGAGCGCGGCGAATGCTTCCGCGCTCTGGTGAAAGCCCTCTAGTTGGCGGGATCGCGCTCGATCCAGAACAGCAAGGCGGCGAAGGCCATAAAGGGTACGACCAGGGTCGTGATCACAACCAGCCACGGGTAGACATTGTACTGCTGCATCGGGATGCCTCTTGCCTTTACAGCCTCAAACTATAGCGTCTGGGTCGCCGCAACTACCCTGAGCGCTTCATAAGTCTTCAAGAAACGCAATTTAAAGCTGACCAGAGTCTTTGAACCCTTGACCCATTTAGAGTTTCTGTGGCATCCTCACCTGGGGAAGAAAGGAGAGTCAAAGAGCATGCACAAGCCGTGCAGCAGTCGCTGTGCAGAGGCCGTCCGCACCGTTCGCAAGCCGCCAGCGAAGGGCACGATGGTCGGATTCTTGCTGGCGGCTCTGGTGTTCTTGAGCGGTGCTCCCCTCAGTACGGCCTCTGAGAAGGTGAACGTCTCCCCCCAGGTAGTCCTGGCGCGTGCGGCGACCTTCGCGCAGATCGAGTGGCGCGATCCACAGGCCATAGTCCTGGACGCACCCATCCTGCCGTCCGGCTTCCCGGAGGAGACGGGTCTATTGTTCTCGGTAGCCTATTTAAAACTACCCGCTTCAAAAGCCGCCCCTCGCCCAAAGCCAAGGCCAAAACCGAAGCTCGTTACCCGGCCTCAGGGGCTGCCGCTCAAAGCTCAGACCCGCATCACGTCTAGTTTTGGGACGCGGGTCGATCCGCTCGACCCGGCCATTGCTCAGTTTCATAGCGGCGTCGATTTTGCCGGTTCATCAGGAACTCACATCTTTGCCACAGCCCGCGGCAAAGTGCTGGCCGCAGGCTGGGCCGGCGGTTATGGACGACGGGTCATCATTGACCACGGCCAGGGGATTCAGACGCTTTATGGACACCTGAATGCAATCGATGTCGAGCCGGGCGCACCTGTGCAGTACGGCCAACTGATCGGTCGCCTGGGCAGTACGGGGCGTTCGACCGGACCGCACCTGCACTACTCGGTGTATCGGGAAGGGGTACTCATTGACCCGCGCCCCTTCTTGAAGTTGCCCGGCCAGAGCCGCTGTCTTAAGAAAGCCCGATCACGTACTTGCGCCACTCCTCGTTGATACCGCCGCGCAGGTGCTTGGTAATCTCGAAGTGGAGTGAGGAATGTGGACGTCTGGGAGTGGTGACCAGGGGCATCCCGGCATCTTTGGGGGTGCGGTTGCCTTTTCTGATATTGCAGCGCACGCAGGCGGTGATTACGTTTTCCCAGGCATCGAGTCCGCCCTTTGAGCGCGGGATGACATGGTCGATGGTCAAGTCTTCTTTTGAACCGCAATATTGACAGGTGTGGCTGTCGCGGTGGAGCACGTTGCGGCGCGTGAGCGGAATCTCTTTGTAAGGAACCTGGACGTAGTGGCGGAGGCGGATGACCGTCGGTAGTGGGAAGCTGCTGTAGAGTACTCTGCCGTTGTGCTCGACTTGTTCCGCTTTTTCTTTGAGCAGCAGAACAACGGCCCGTCGCCAACTGGTAATATTCAGCGGTTCGTAGGAAGCATTAAGGACGAGCACCTTACCCATGAGATTTACGAAGAGCAGGCCGTCAGGTTTGTTGGCCAGATCTTAACATGCAGTGGCACAAACCATATTTTCAGGGACGCACCGCCGCTTTGCGCGGTTTCAGCCTGGTGGGCGGCGGCACCGGCGGCAGGTTCGGCGGCGGCGGTAGACGGAAAATCGGCAGAGGCGGTAGCGGGGCTGAAACCGCTCTAGGTAGGGGTTTTGGTGTCGGCTTGGGCCTGGGCGGCGCGACCCAGAGTACGCCCGGTATCCACAGGCGTTCGCGCATCTGACAGCCGTTCACCTCGAAGAGAATCTCGGCGCGCACCCGAAAGCGCTGGGCCACCTCCGGGAACCCTTCTTTCGATTGCGGGTTGTAAAGAATGCCGTCGCCCGGCAGGATAGCCAGGCGGTCGCCGGGGCGCACGGGACGGTTTTGAATTGCGGGGTTGGCTCCAAGGATGCTCGCCGGACTGAGTTTATAGGTACGGGCAATGACAGCGGTCGTCTCACCGGAGCGGGCAATGTGCACGGTGGGTAGCCGGGCCTCGCAGCCGGGCTCGCCTGGGGTCGGTGCTCCGACGGATGCCGGGACATCACTCGGGGTCACCGAGCGGGCGGCAGGCTCAGTTGGGATCGGCGGCGGTCCGGACAGTTGCGCAACTGTGACGGCCAGCACCAGCCTGCTCAGATGAGTGATCATTCCCTGAAGACTAATTTTGGGGGTTGACTGTTTCAGACCAGATGCGCGTCAGTTTCGCCCGCCAGATCTGCAAGGTCAACTCGCGGTCCTCGCGCGAAGCCTGCAACATGCCGAGCACCCCTTCCTCGTAGAGCCGTTCCAATAGCTGAATGGCATCGCCAAGGGCCTTGCCCTGCTCGCTCAGGGCACTGGCAATCTCGTGCAGCTTTGCGTCGGCGAGTTCTTCAAAGGCGTCTTGAAAACCGCGGCTGTGCAGCACTTTTAATTGTTCGAGCGCCGAGTGGAGGTCAGGAGCGCTGACGCTCGAAAGCCGGTGCTGGTACATGCCCCAAAGTAGACCGTTTCCGAGGGCGAAGCGCGTCTCGCGGGTGCGGTCGAAGTTGGCCTCCAGTAGCTGCTGGATGAGTGGTAGCGCTTCTGCCTGGGGCATGATCGGGACCATGATTCGGAGCCAGTCGCGCTCGACGCTTGTCAGGACCAGCACGCGCCAGTTTTCCGCTTCGAGTTGCCACTGTCCGGGGGCAAGTTCGCTGAGCGTACCGCCGATAGCGGCCAGGACTGTCTGCAAATCGGTGGAATCCACGAACCGCGACCGATAGAAAAGCTTAGCTATCTTAGCAACTGCCGGGTACTGCTGCCGGGTGCGAGAATTACGGCATGCGTTCGCTGCTCGCTGCCCTGGTCTTCTACACGATTTTGCCGCTCGGGGGGCTATCGCTCGATTTTCAGCGTATCGCCCGCTGGCTGCCCCTGGTCGGACTGGTGATCGGGCTACTGGTTGCTGGTATCCATGCCCTGGCCGGGATCTGGTTTTCGCCACTTCTGAGTGCCTTATTTACGGTCGTCTTCTGGGCGTGGCTGACGGGTGGCTTACACCTGGATGGCCTGATGGACGCAGCGGACGGCTGGGCGGCCGGACCTGAACGCGCGCTCGCGGTGATGTCCGATAGCCGGATCGGAGCCTACGCTCTGATTGCCGCCTTTGCGGTGCTCACTGCGAAGGTACTCGCCCTCGCTGAACTGGACCAGGCTCCCTTTGCCCTCATCTGGGCCACTGTTGCCGGGCGGTGGGGACAACTCATCGCCATCGGCAGCTACGCTTACTTGAAACCGGTGGGCAAGGGTCGATTTCTCGTAGACGGCTTGCAATGGCCGGGAGATGGCCTACTGGGCACGGCCTTTCTGGCGGTCGTTGCTGCCGCGCTTTTTTTGAGCCCGGCAGGAGTCGCCTTCACCCTCGGCACGGCTTTTGCTGCGGTATTTTGCGGGTGGGTGATTGCCCGCCGCTTTGGTGGACAGACAGGCGACACCTATGGAGCAATCGTAGAAATATCCGAGGCGCTCGTTCTGGTCGCGGCTACACTCGTTTTTTAAACGGCCTGGGATAGCCCAACCAGGGCGCGCAGCTTGCGCTCGACTCGTAGTGCCGAGATGGCGGGTGGGCGAGGAACTGATTCGACTGGAGCAGAATCGGTCGTATCGGGCACCGGGGCCACGATCGGCTGCCAGGCTTCGCCCAGGACAAAACGTTGAAATTCGCGGTCGAAGCTGAGGCGCGGTTGACCGCGGCGCTGCCAGCAACGGAGGATCTGTCCGACCGAGGTGACTTTGTAGCGACCCTGGTATAGTGACTCGACGATGGCCAGTAGCATCCACTCGCGCCCGTACTGGTTTTCATAGTCGGCGAGCACGACGCCTAATCTGGCCGGGTCCAACTCGAAACCGTAAGCGTGCAGCACGCCTTCTGCGTTTGTTTCTTGCCAGGGTTGCTGATAAGGGTTAAGCATACGGTTAAGAAATTATTAATCTCAAGCATCATAACACCAATGCCTGGATGCGCAATCCTATTCATTAAGCTTGTTCATAAGGACTAGCTGCTAATGTTTGAAGGTCCCTCGATGGAGTTGCAATATGGTTGCTGAGACTGCTGTGCAACAGTCAGCGAAAGTTGTCTTGATCCCGGTTGCTTATGGTGCGCAGGGGGTCGGCAAGGCTGTGCAAAACCTGTTGGAGGCGGCACTTGCCATCGAACCATTCGATGCGGAATTGTGCTGTGAGCCCCTGGCTTGCGGAGTCGATGTGATGCGCTTTTTCTGGGACGAAGCACCTTTTGCAAATACCGAGCAGGCCGTGGGAGTCGTGCTTGACCGACAGCAATTTCCGATCGTCCTCGGTGGCGAACACCCGCTTACAGTCGGTCCGGTCCGCGCCGCCTGGAAACGCTATCGAGATCTTGCCTTCGTACAGGTGAGCGCTTACCCGCATCGGCGCGAAGTGACGGACGGCGACCCCTACGGACGGCATACCCTCGTTTCCCGCCTCGTCGAGCGCGGCATTCCGGTCGTGCAGGTGGGGGTGCGTTCGCTCAGCCGCGAAGAAGTAGCCCGGCTCGCCTCGCCAGGTCAACAGCGCATCTTCTGGGACCGGGAATTTGTCACCCACAGCACCGCCCAGGGGTGGGACATCGGCGATGTGCTCGCCGCCATCCCGAAAGGCCGGCCCCTCTATCTAAGTATCGACCTGAGCGGCCTTGACCCGGCTATCGCAGTCGCCTCTACCCAACTGGAGCCCGGCGGGCTCAGCTGGTATCCACTAATGCGCCTCTTGCGGGGCGTCCTGGCCCGGCAGGTCGTTGCCTGCGACATCACCGAACTGAGCCCGGCCGCCTCGGACTCGACTCATCAACTGGTTGCCCGCCTGTTGCACAAGTTGATCGGCTACAAATTTAGCGACGCCTGAACCGGCACCGAGTTGGCCTATGTAGAGGCAGCTTGACGATTTGGAGGCAGAAAGCGCATGCTGTGGCCATCATCCGGGACCTGTCATGACTGAGCAAAAGGAAGCCTCACTGCCACTGCATACGAAGATCTTTATCGGTCTATTTGTCGGCCTGGTGCTCGGTCTGCTGTGCGAGTTCTTTTTGCCCGGCGACGAGCGCGTCAAGTGGGTGGTGAGCAACGTCGCCTATCCGGTCGGTCAGGTCTTCCTGCGCCTGATCTTTATGATCGTGATTCCGCTCATCTTCACGGCAATTGTGCTGGGCATCGCCGACGTCGGTGACGTTAAAAAAGTCGGGCGCATCGGCCTGAAGACGCTGCTATTCACAGTCTTAATTACCGGTATCTCGGTACTGATCGGCCTCACACTGGTCAATACCTTCAAGCCCGGAGTCGGCATTCCGGAGGAAAGCCGCAACGCCCTACTTGGTGCGCTCTCCAACAATGAAAAGGTGACAGGCATCGTCACCTCGGCCGGGGAAGCCAAGACCGCCGTCCAGACTTTGGTGGACATTATTCCGCGCAATCCGCTTGCCGAGGCGGTCGGTGCTTTTGACCCGGCTCATAAAGGCGGCGGGCTGCTGTCGGTAATGTTCTTCGCAGTCATCTTTGGTGTGGCGATGGCGCTCTGTGACCCGGAGCGGATGGCCCCACTCACTAGAGTGCTGCAGGCGGTCTACGACGTTGTCATGCGGATCATCGGCTTTGCGATGAACCTGGCTCCCTACGGCGTCGCCGCCCTCATCTTCTCGACTGCCTCTCAGCTCGGCTTCCAAGTCATTTTCGTACTACTCAAGTACGTCCTGGTGGTCATCGCGGCGCTTGCCATTCACCAGTTCGTCACCTACGGCCTGATTATCAAGTACGTTGCCCGCGGTAACCCGATTGAATTTTTTAAAGGCATCCGCGAAGTGATGCTCACCGCTTTTTCGACCAGTTCTTCTAATGCCACTCTGCCGACGGCCATTCGCGTCACACGCGACACGCTCAAAATCAACCCCGACATCACCAACTTCGTGCTCACCGTCGGGTCCACGGCCAATCAAAATGGTACCGCCCTCTATGAGGGAGTCACGGTCTTGTTCCTGGCCCAGTTCTACGGCATAGAACTGACTATCGCTCAGCAATTGACGGTTGTCTTGTTGTCGATCCTGGCCGGGGTCGGCACGGCGGGCGTGCCCGGCGGTTCGCTGCCCCTGGTTGTACTGGTGCTGCAGACCATCGGCGTACCGGCAGAAGGGATCGGCATCATCCTGGGAGTGGACCGCATCCTCGACATGTGCCGGACGGTTGTGAACGTCACCGGCGATATTACCCTCGCTGCCTGCGTGGATGCCTCTGAATCGGTGCAGAGTGAGGAAGACGCGAAAATCGCCTGATTAGCGGCGGGCGAGCCATGCCAGGAGCTGCTCGTCTTGAAAATTGGGGACGGCAAGGTCAGTTCCCCAGCCCTTGAGCGTCGCCGGATCTTGAGACGAAGTGATGCCCACGGTTGGAATTTGAGCGGCGACTGCCGAGAGCACCCCGGAGCGCGAATCTTCAAAAGCGACCGCCTCTGCCGGTTGTACACCAAGCTGTTCTAGAGCCAGGCGATAGGGGAGCGGGTCGGGTTTACCGACAGGCAATTCTTCGCCGAGCACCTGCACATCGAAGCGCGCCGCAAGACCGAGGGAATCGATCATAAATTCAAGATTGGAGCGCGGCGCGTTGGTGACGACGGCTGTTTTGAGTGTCCTGGTTTTTGCCCAATCGAGGAGCGAGTAGAGACCGGGAAGTGGCGCAAGGGCGGCGGCAAGCTCGCGAAAACGGGCTTCTTTATGTTCGATGAAGCCTTTGCGCTTTTCGACAGGCAGAGTGGGCAGCCACTCTTCCACAAGCTGGGGGTTTAATTTACCGCTGAAGCGCGTGCGGTAGGTCTCGGTATCGAGGGTGACTCCCTGCTGGGCCAACACTTCGCGCCAGGTCTGATAGTGGACCGGATCGGAATCGACCATTGTGCCGTCGAGGTCGAGTAGCAGCGCTCTGAGCATTGAGAAATACCGCGAATAGGCCCCGTGTTAGACTATGCGTCGTTTTGCATTGAAGCCGGTGTGCTCCTGAACACCGACCGTACTCACCCAGGAGCTTAAGGCCGATGCACCGCATTGCCACGGCACCCGGAGACTGGCAGCCGGGGGAGACCGGTACCGTCCTCGTCGAGCAGACGCCCGCACCGATTGTCTTTCTCACCGCCGCCGACACCGAACTACAGGCGCTTGCCGCCGCCGTTTCGTCCCTGCCGCCCGATTTTGCTGCTGTGCGCGGAGTGAATTTGCTGCGGCTTCAGCAACAAGTCGTGATCGACCAGTACGCAGAAACTGTACTCGCCCATGCCCGCGCCATCGTGCTGCGCGTACTCGGTGGACGAGCTTACTGGTCCTATGGCCTCGAAGTTGTCACAGAACTGGCACGCGCCCGCGGGATTGCCCTGGTCGTGTTGCCGGGCGACGAGCAGGTCGATCTGGAATTAATCGAGCACTCGACAGTCCCCCTTACTCTGGCCAACTCACTCTGGCATTACTGCAAAGCGGGCGGCGCGGTCAACCTCGGCCGCGCTCTAAAAGTCCTCTCAGATGCCTGCTTCAGAAGCAGCTATCGGCCCGGTCCACCGATTGAGACCCCCCGCACCGGACTCTACGAGACGACTGAGGTTGACCCGACCCGGCCGACCGTGGGCATTCTCTTTTACCGGGCTCACCTGCTGAGTGCCAACACCGGCGTTATCGACGCCCTGGCGACGGCCCTACACGCAAAGGGACTGAACGCACGCTGCGCCTACGCCTACTCACCCAAAGAACCTGAGAGCCTGGCTGTCCTGAGCGAATACTTCAAAGGCATCGACTGCCTGATTAACACCACCAGTTTTTCTCTCGCCCGCCTGGACGCAGACGAGCCCGACCTCTCCTTTTGGGAAGCCCTCGACGTGCCAGTACTGCAGGCCGTGCTTTCAAGCGATACCGAGGAGCACTGGGCAGCCGACAACCGCGGCCTCAGCCCACGCGATGTGGCGATGAACATTGCCCTCCCTGAAGTGGACGGCCGAATCATCAGCCGTGCCATCTCCTTCAAGCGGGCCGACTCCGGCAGTTCCGCCATCGAATCGCCGATTGTCACCTACCATCCCCAGCCCGACCGCATCGATTTCGTAGCGGAACTGGCCTGCCGCTGGGTCAGGCTTCGGCGCACTCCCCAATCCGAACGGCGCATTGCCCTGGTACTCGCCAACTACCCCAACCGCGACGGACGCCTCGCCAACGGCGTCGGTCTTGATACCCCGGCAAGCTGTGTCGCCGTGCTCAAGGCCCTGGCTGAGGCCGGTTACGACACAGGCGAAGTCCTACCTGAGGATGGCGACGCACTGATCAAGCTTTTGACCGGTACGGTCACCAACGATGTCGAGGGGTTCGATTAC
>JANNPH010000236.1:0-1559 GCA_031399965.1 Gloeobacteraceae cyanobacterium SOY_34_metabat_159
CGTCTTCATCGATAGTACCAATGATTACACCTGCTCCGTACTTTTTCGCCAATTCCAATACTTTCAAAAAACGGGGTTCTCCGTCTTCGTAGTTAGTGGAGTTTAGCAAGCACTTACCACCGGCAACTTTTAAACCCGCCTCCATCTTTTCCCATTCGGTGGAGTCAAGCATTAAGGGCAATGTCACATTATTGACGATGCGCGAAATTAATTCGTACATATCCCGCACACCATCACGTCCTACATAATCGACGTTGACATCAAGGATGTGTGCGCCTTCTTTTACCTGCGCCTTTGCCATTGAAACGAGTCCATCCCAATCTTCCGCATTCAGCAAATCGCGGCACTTCTTGGAACCACTTGCATTGAGACGTTCGCCGACAATCAAAAAAGAATTATCTTGGTCGTAGGGCTGAGTGGTGTAAATTGATGCTGCTGCTGGTTCTAAACTAGGCTGTCTAACTTTTGGCTTTAGGTCTTTGGCAACTTCTGCTAATTGTTGAATGTGTTCTGGACGTGTCCCACAGCAACCCCCGATCACTTGGACACCCAAATCTTCAACAAAATGCATCAATGACATCCGTAATTCCAACGGTGTCAGGCGGTAGTGTGCTTGACCGCCGACGTTCTCAGGTAAACCCGCGTTGGGAATACAGGAGACGATGAAAGGTGAATGTTCTGCCAGATACTTGATATGTGGTTTCATCAAGTCTGGGCCTGTGGCGCAGTTTAGACCGAGAATGTCAATTGGGTAATGTTCCAGAATTGTCAGCACAGCGCTGATTTCTGAACCTACCAACATTGTGCCCATGCTTTCCATTGTCACAGACACCATCAATGGTCTGCGATCGCCTTTTTTGGCAAACACTTCTTCAATTCCATTCAGCGCCGCCTTAATTTGCAGTACATCTTGGCAGGTTTCCACCAGAAATAAATCGACACCACCATCCCACAGCGCCTCTGCTTGTTCAGCAAAAGTAGCTTTCATGGTGTCAAAGTCAATATGTCCCAAGGTAGGAAGTTTCGTTGTGGGGCCGATGGAACCTGCCACAAACCGGGGTTTTTCTGGCGTGGAAAATTCCGCAGCCACACGCTTCGCTAATTCTGCGGCTGTCTTGCTGAGGTAGTAGGCTTGGTCTGCTAAGTCATATTCTGCCAGCACAAGGGACGTACTACCAAAGGTATCGGTTTCAATCACATCTGCACCAGCAGCGAGAAAGTCACGGTGAACCTTAGCGACAGCTTCGGGTTTCGTGTGGACTAAGTACTCGTTACAACCTTCATACTGTGCGCCGCCGAAGTCTTCAGCAGTAAGGTTTTGGGTTTGTAAGTTGGTTCCCATCGCCCCGTCGAAAACGAGGACTGGGCTATCTGGACTACGCAGGCGTTCAAGGAAAGAATGAGTCATATTTTCCTAGAAGAAATGAGGAAATCAAGTGAGTCTTGTGATACTCGACTTACTTTATTATTTTCCAAGATTGTGATATTTTCGGCATCTTTTAATAAAGTCTGTTTTGCTCAAACTCACTATTGGCACATTTTGACCTGATTTCTCAAGG
>JANNPH010000032.1:0-2279 GCA_031399965.1 Gloeobacteraceae cyanobacterium SOY_34_metabat_159
CAGATTGTCGCCCATGAAAAAGACCGACCTGCCCTTCAAAAATTCGATGTCATCTTTTAGCGAAGCCCAGACCTGCTGTTCGCGCTCTTCGAGTCCACGCGGGGTGACGCCGAGCGCCTTGCAAATCGCCTCAATCCAGCCGCGTGTGCCGTCCGGGCCGATGGGGAAAGGCGTCGTAATCAAGTTGCAGCGCATCCGGCGCTGGAGGGCTGAGGCGGTGCGGCTCAAAAATGGGTTGACGCCCGCGACGTAGGTGACACCCTGCTCGACCATCGGCAGTTCTGTATAGCGCGGGGCCGGGAGCCAGCCTGAGACTTTGATGCCCTGGCGCTTCAGTTCGAGGGTGAGCTGGTTGACCACTGGATCGGTGAGTGAGCCAAAGAGCACCAAGGGTTTGTGCTCGACGTACTCGGCTACTTCTGATTTCTTTTCTTCTTTTTTGCTCCCGAGGCTGAAGAGTGAGCGCAGTCCACCGGAGCGTTCTTTTTTCTCTTCCTCGGAGCGCACTTCAGCCGGGGCCGGGCAGCGGGAGGCCATCGCCGCGAGTACCGTGTCTTCTCCCTGGGTGAAGGCGTAGTCAAGACCGTTGGCACGAGCGACGACAATCGGGATGCCGATTTCGTCTTCGAGCTTCGGGGCAATGCCTTCGAGGTCCATCTTGATAATTTCGGTGGTGCAGGTACCGATCCAGACGATCACCGAGGGGTTGCGGTCTTTCTTGACCTGCAGGCACAACCGGCGCAGTTCGTCGTAGGCGTTGAGCTTGGCGTTGACGTCGCCCTCCTCAAGCTCGGCCATCGCGTAGCGCGGCTCGGCGAAGATCATGACTCCAAGCGCATTTTGCAGAAAATAGCCGCAGGTCTTGGTGCCGATGACCAGAAAGAAGCTGTCTTCGATTTTCTGATACAGCCAGGCGACACAGGAGATCGGGCAGAACGTGTGGTAGTTCCCGGTTTCGCATTCAAAACTGGGACCACTGATGGTCGTCGGTTCACTCACCATGCTTACACTCCTGGGTGGAAATCAAACCGTGGCGGGCATCCGGCTGTAGAAGTCGGACAATAGCGCAAAAAGCTCGCGGTCGGGGACTTCTTGCGGAACGACGCCCTCGGGACCGGCCAGTAGGTGGTCGGCAATATTGAGGTAATACTGGCAGACGGGTTCGAGGCTCGGGTCGGTCTCGGCCATCTCGAAAATCGTCTTGCCTTTCACTCGTGAGATGCGGATGTCTTCGATCAGCGGCAGAATCTCAAGCACCGGCATCGGCACCGACTCGACGTACTTGTCGATGAGGTCGCGCTTGTGGGTGCGGTTGCCGACCAGACCGGCGAGCTTGAGCGGGTGGGTGCGGGCCTTCTCGCGGCAGGAGGCGGCAATCCGGTTGGCGGCAAACAGCGCATCAAAACCGTTGTCGGTGATGATCAGGCAATAGTCGGCGTAGTTGAGGGGAGCGGCAAAACCGCCACAAACTACGTCACCCAATACATCAAAGAGAATAATGTCGTGGTCTTCAAAGGCGCGCAACTCTTTGAGCAACTTCATCGTCTCGCCCACGACGTAGCCGCCGCAACCGGCACCCGCCGGCGGACCACCGGCCTCGACGCAGTGCACACCGCCGTAGCCGTCATAGATTACGTCTTCGGCGTAGACATCCTCGTAGTGATAGTCCTTCTCTTCGAGGGTATCGATAATGGTCGGAATCAAAAACCCGGTGAGCGTGAAGGTGCTGTCATGTTTTGGATCGCAACCGATCTGCAAGACTCGCTGACCGCGCTTGGCAAGTGCAACCGAGATGTTGCAGCTCGTCGTCGATTTGCCGATTCCACCTTTGCCGTAGACTGCTAACTTCACGTAAAGTCTCCTTGCGCCGAAACGTTAAGATCGTTGCGGTTGCTTGTCGATCACTCTACACCACAACTTCTGGACTTTAAGGAAGCAGCCAAACCTCGCAACGATCCGTAAACTGCGGGTCCTGAGATTGACGTACCGGGTTTGTCTGTTACAATCCGTAAGATTAAATCGAGGAGGATGCTGATACTCGTGTCCAATCCGTCCCCAGATCGCCGTGGTCGGCAATTACTGAAACAAGTTCCCCAGTTTCGCTTTATCTGCGGCGACGACAAATCTGTCACAGCAGCCCGCCGCTTCATTCAAGAAAACAACATCCTGCCCCCGGCGGTGATCGCCGTGCAGCGCAACCAGCAGGCGGCAGAGCGTTTCTTCTGGTCCACGCGCGGCCTATTCGGCGCTCGTTACGCCGAGGACCATTACTTTCTTTT
>JANNPH010000072.1:0-28036 GCA_031399965.1 Gloeobacteraceae cyanobacterium SOY_34_metabat_159
GCCCAGGACTTGATTTTCGAGCACCTGGAGCCGGGCGGGCACTTACTGCTGGTGCACTGGACACTGTATGCCAGGGACTATCCCCTGAGCGGCGACGAGGTACACGACGCCTTCTTGAAGCGCCCTGAGCTACGCCACCTCATTCATCAGCGCGAAGCGCAATATCGACTTGACCTTTTTGAACGCCGCTAGCGTCTCCAGCTTCTAGCGGCGCTAGCGGCGCAACCGCCACACCTGTCAACGTCCGCTTCTTCTCCAGATGTGTACGGTGGCGTCTTTGCCGGCGCTGACGAGGGTGCGGCTGTCGGGGGAAAAGGCCAGGGCGAGCACCCAATCGCGGTGGCCTGTCAGCGTATGGAGGGGTTGCCTGGTCTGGAGATCCCAGAGCCGAACGGTGCGGTCGCGTCCGGCAGTGGCGAGCACCGCGCCGTCTGGAGAAATCGCCGCACAGACGATCCGGTCGGTGTGGCCCCGCAGAACCCGGACCAGGCGCCCGTCCGCCATTCGCCATATTTTGGCGGTGTGGTCCCAGCCGCCGCTGATGAGCCAACGTCCCTGCGGCTCGACAGCAAGGGTCCGCACCCCACCTGAGTGAGCTTTCAACTGGAGCGTGGTGCGCCGGAGCCCAGCGTCCCAGATGCGAATGTTGCCGTCGCTCCCTCCGGTCATAAAGGAGCGGCCGTCGGCACTCAAGGCTCCAGCGAAGAGCGGCTGCTGTCCGCCCCTCCGACCGATCCGAAGGCCCCGGCCGGTTTCCCAGCGGGTCGTACCGTCGCTACCGGTGCTGTAGAGTATCCCTCCCTTTCCCCAGGCAAGTGTCCAGACCTTAGCTCCGTGCCCAGCCAGTTGCAGATGGTGGCGACCATCGAGCTTCCAGATGCGGATGGGACCGTCGCCCGCTGCCGCCAGTTCTCGCGGTTTGTCGGGCCGGAAACTGAGCGCCCGCACCAGTTTTCTGTCCGGTACCGCCAGAGTGAACAGGAAGCGGCCGTCGGAGAGTCGCAGCAAGTTGATGCTGCCGTCCTCCCCGGCACTCGCCAGCAGCTGGCCTCGCGGGTCCACCGCCACTGCCAAGAGCGCCCCCCGGTGACCGGCAATCACCTGCTTTGTCGCCCTTTGCCAACCTGAGCGGAGGCAATCAGGCCGCTCAGTCGCAGTAATCCAGCAGTCGTCCGTTGGTTTGGCTGTCGGTTGCTTCGTAGAGGGCAGTGCAGGTTCAGATCCGGCCGATGGCAACAACACCGGGGGAGCCCAACTCGACCAGCCGAAAAGTGCCACCAGGCTCAGAACACCTGCGAGACCAGATGCCACCACCCACCGCCGGGCGGAGGAGCCGGGTACGGTGCTCACAAGCGCAAGCCCGATGTCTTCTCGATTTTCCCCAAGTCAGACTCCTGCCCTGCAGCACCTGCTGAAGATACGCCGTCAGTAGCTGAACGGTTCGTGCAGCTACCACGGCCAGACTCTTTTGCGTACGTTTCAGACCCGATTCTGTAGATGAAGCAGCTGTTTGTGAATTGGTGAGTGCTTGTGATCCCGGTTGGTCCATTCGTGGCCTGGTAGCGTACAAAATATAGAGGAGAGCGACACGCTCGCCCTGAGTCCGGGTCCTGTGACCCAGGCTCCTGTAGGCCCCCGATCCCGAATGCCACTCGACCCAAACGAACCCCATCAACCCCTCGTGGAGGACGCCCAGTTATACCGCGCTCTGCGGGCGGGCGACCGCCGGGCCATGGTCTCGCTGTACCGGCGTCACGCGGGTCTGGTGTACGGCCTGGCTCTAGCCATCCTCAAAAATGAGCAGGAAGCCGAAGACCTCAGCCAGGAGGTCTTCACAACGCTATGGCGCACTAATAGTTACGACCCGGAGCGCGGCACCCTTGCCCGTTTTCTGGTGGTACTGACTCGCTCGAGGGCGCTCGACCGGCTGCGGGGTAGGGGCCGCAAGTTGCAGCTTTTCGAACGGTTCGCCCGGTTCCTCCCGGCCCAGCCGGCCGCCCCTACCCCGCTTGACCGGGCGAGCGCCCAGGAATACGCTCGCGAAGTGCGCGAGGCCCTGGCCCAGTTGCCCGATTCTGACCGGAAAATCCTGGAGCTGAGCTTTTTCGGGGGCCTGAGCTACAGTCAGATCTCCGAAAAAACCGGTACCCCCCTGGGAACGGTCAAGCGCTGGGCCAGGCGGGGTATGAATCAGTTAAAAGCAGTCCTGGCACACCTTGCCGAATGAGCACAAGTGAGTACGAGATGGAAGACGATACCCTGCCTGACCCTGCCCAGGAATTGCTGCTCGCGGCTGTGTTCGACACCCTCGACGCAGAAGAGCGTCGGCAACTCGAAACCCTCCTGCAACTGAAGCCGGAGCTAGTCTGCGAACTGGGAAATCTGGAGCGGGTACGCGATTTACTGGCCTACTCTGCTCTCCAGGAGCCCCCCGCCCGGCTCGAAGGACAGGTGCTCTCCGCTTTTGACCAGGCACGCCCGGCGGCAGCCCGACGATGGTTCGTCGCGGCTGGTGTGGCGGCGGCCGGGCTGATCGGGGTACTGGTCTGGGACAACGTGCGGCTGCGTGGAGAACTGGTCACTGCGGGTGATGTCGTGACCATCCTGCGCCAACCGGGCAGTCGGCTATTCTCTTTACGGGGCACCGGCGAGGCGGGGGAGGCAGCCGGGAGCATCGTGATGGATCTCGACCGGCGCGAGGCAATTGTCGCCATCGAGAATCTGCCGGTGCTCGGCGGGCGCCAGGTCTACCACCTCTGGGCGTTGATAGACGGCGAACCAAAAAGCTGCGGGCAATTCAAAGTGAACAGTGAGGGACGGGTGCTCGACCGGGTGCAATTGCCCGCCGGTCTCTATAGTGCGGTGGTCTCAGGATTACTGGTCACCCGCGGATCTCAGGGTGCAATCGACCGTCCGGAGGGAGAAGAGGTGATGGTGAGTGTCCTCTAGAGACCCTGTCAGGCTCAGGCGCGAATATCGAAGCCTTTGAGGTAAGCAGCCGGGTCGGTCGGGTCGAAGCGGCGGCGGTCGATGAAGCCGGTCTCGGGCTTATATTCTTGCAACGGCGACTTTAGCCCAAGCCCGGCCGCCGCCGCCCGGTAGACATCGGTGCGGTAGACGCGGTCCAGCAACCGTCCGGCATCGGCGGGGATGCTGGGAATCTGACCCCAGCGGGCCATCTGGGTCAACAGCCACAGGCCGTGAGATTTCCAGGGGTAATTGGCGGTATCCGCTCCCTCAAGGTAGGCAGCGGCAGCACCGCGATGGAAGACAAAAAAGTCGGGTACATCGCGGGGGGCGGCGGCGGTCAGGCCCTGCTCGTCGTAACCGCCGAAGTCGTAACCCTTGCCCAGGGAGCGCTCCAGGTGCGCAGGCTCGGTGCCGAGGTAAGTTTTTTGAGAAAGTAAGCGAACGAGTTCGGGGCGGTTGCCGGGCTCGTCGCACCAGCGGCAGGCTTCAATGACCGCCCGCACCAGGGCAATGTGGGTATTCGGGTGAGCCTCGGCCCACGGCTCCATCACTGCGAGTACCTTCTCGGGGTGGCCCTTCCAGATGTCCCGGTCGGCGATGGCGGTGAAGCCGACGCCTGCGATGCGGGCACGGGTGTTCCAGGGCTCGGTGATGCAGAAAAAATCGATGGTGCCCGCCTCCAGGTTGGCGATCAGTTGCGGGGCGCGCAGCGTGAGCAGGCGCACATCGCGCTGGGGGTGGATGCCGTGGTGGGCAAGCCAGTAGCAGAGGTTGTAGTTGTAGAGCGAAGAGGTAGAGACCATCGCCCCGGCGGGCTTGCGTCCGGCCCGGCCGGAGACGAGGTAGCGTTTGAGGTCGGGACCGCTGCGCACGCCCGCCTGCCAGAGGCGCTTGGAAAAAGTGATGGCGTTGCCGTTGAGGTTGAGGGTCATGGCGGTCACCAGCGGAGCCGCCTTCTCGCCCTCGACCCCCAGGCGCACATTTAAAGGAGTGCCCGCCATGGCGTGACTGGCATCGATGCGGCCCGAGAGCAATCCTTCGCGCACTGCTGTCCAGGACTCTTCTTTATTGAGGGTGACTGCGAGGCCGTGTCGCTCAAAAAAACCTTTCGTCTGGGCCACGGCCAGCGGCGCACAGTCGATCATCGGGATGTATCCCACCGTCAGCCGTTCTTTCTCAATCGTCCCGGCCGCCCTGGCCCGCTGCGTTCCGGTGTAGGTCGCGGCCCCCGCCGCCAACCAGAAGAACTCTCGCCGTCCGTGCCTCGTGGCCATGTTCGTACCCAGGTGCATTGAAGGCGAGTGTAGCGGCAAACTTCCCCCGATGGAAGACCACCGTTCGCCCGGCCGTCGCGGATGTCCGAACCGCTCGACAGTCGGCAGCGTAATTTTCTCAAGAGACACATCTCGACCGAGTCCTGCCGCTTCCCCCTCGTCAGCCGTGGGACAGGAGTATACCCACGGCTGACGACCGGCAGCCCAACTGCGCCCCGGCCTGGTGCCCAGTCTCCCCTGGCGGGCGCAAAGGGAGAGGCCCGGATGCGCTGTTCACGACAAGATCAAAAGTCATTGGGTGGTAGATTGAGCGCTGGGACAGGTCCTGCACAGTTCCGAATCCGCGCAGGATTTCGTTTCCCAGCAGAAGTACCCGCGCCCAAGGAGAACACGACTATGAAACAGCCCGGAAGCTCAAGGTGGTTATGCGCCTTACTGGGAGTGCTGAGCATTGGTGCAGTTGTTTCGGCCCTGCCCGTTTTTGCCCAGACGGCTCAACTTGAAGGCAAACCCCTGGTGGAGGCCCTGCGACAGGGAGGCCACGTCATCTTCATGCGCCACTCAGCTACAGACATGTCCAAACCTGACGCCGACAAACCGGTCGTTGCCGACTGCGCAACCCAGCGCAACCTTTCGCGGGAGGGACGGATTGAAGCGAGGACCATCGGCCAGGCCTTCGACAACCTGCAGATCCCTGTAGGCCAGGTGCTCTCAAGCCCTTACTGCCGGGCTCTCGATACTGCTCGCCTCGCTTTTGCCAGGGCCGAATCGAGCGATGGCCTGATCGAGCAAAAGCCGCAGAACGAAACCACCGCGAAAGTAGCCGAGGCCGGTTTGCGTCCACTGCTCACGGCCTTACCTGCCCCTGGCAAAAACTCGGTCCTGATCTCCCACGGATTTAACCTGCGCGCCATCAGCGGTTTTGGCCTGGCAGAAGGAGAGGCAGCCATCTACAAGCCCGACGGCAAGGGCGGATTTACGCTCGTAGCCCGAGTTCCGGCTGCCAAATGGAGTACTTTGCTCCCTTAGAAGATCCAGGCAGGCTCCGAACGCGTAGGCTCGGAGCCAACGAGGGACACTTTCGTGCAGAGTGGTTGTCGTGCGCGTCTGATCAGTGGCAGGCTTTCTACTCGCTGGTCAGACGCACGGTCTACCGAGCGCTCTTTACGACTCCTGCCAGAGTACAGCCTCAGTGGTTTCCCCGAGCCTGAGGATCAAGTGGGTCTTCAAATCGTTGATGCGGCTGTACTCTTCGTTGCGTTGCTCCATGAAGTACTGCGCTTCTTCCCAGGCCTGACGCCCTTCCGCCTCTTCACAGAGTTGATTGAGATAGACGTAGCGCCGTTCGCAGCGGTCGAGTTGGAGAGTGGCGAGGTGTGCCCGGATCACCATGCGCGGGCGCATCAGGGCGACGCGGTTATTTTCGTCGAGCCACAACAACTGACCGAGCCGTTCGTTGAGTTGCGGGTCACTGGCGTAGAGCGTGCGCAGAGCCATGACCGTGTCTTCTTCGTAGCCCGGCGTTGCCCCGACGACCCCCAATTCTTCGCGCAACTGCAAAATCTTCTGCCAGAGTTCGCGGTGGTGGAGTACCGAGAATTCGAGGTTGTTTTCGTCGAGACCGCGGTGGATGTCCTCGCGGTACTCGCTGAAGTGCAGGTAGATTTGCAGGAGTTCGACTTCGGCCCGAAAGCAGGCGGACGCCTGGGGCTCGCGCTTTGACTTTTTGCCGGTGCCGCTCCAGCGGTGGGTGCGGATGCGCCGGCGCAACTCGTCTTCGAGGCTGCTTGCCAGGCGACCATTGCCCCCCGAGAGCCGCCCGGCAATCAGGTGGATGTAGTGAGTACGGGTCATCGAGCCTAGTAAACCCGACAGCAACTCGACCAGGCTCTGGCTCACCTGCTGAAAGTCACTCGCCTGCTTGAGGTCGCGCCCCCGAAAGATGCGCTCAAGTTGCCAGTCAACCCAGACGGGCGCCTCAAGAGAGAGCTTCAGGTAGTCCTGGGGCGGGTGCAGCTTCAGGTACTCGTCGGGGTCTTTACCCTCGGGTAGGGTCAGCACGCGCAGTTGAACGCCGGATTTGACGACGAGCACTCTCAGTTCGGCAATCGCCCGCTCGGCCGCCGCCTCCCCGGCACTATCGGCGTCGAAGTTGAGCACGATGCGCTTGGAATCGGTGTAGCGCAACAGTTGCTTGACCTGGTCGGCCCGCAGTGCCGTCCCGAGGGTAGCGACTACGTGGGTGAGCCCGGCCTGATGGAGGGCAATGGCGTCGATGTAGCCCTCGACGACGATGGCTGCGTCCGAGCGCGAAATCGACTCGCGCGCCAGATCAAGGGCGTAGAGGGTCTGGCCTTTTTGAAAGAGTTCGCTTTCGGGGGAATTGAGATACTTGGGTTGCTCGTCGCCCAGGGCCCGGCCACCAAAGGCGATGAGCTGTCCTTTGCTGTCGGCAATCGGGATCATCAGGCGGTCGCGGAAGCGGTCGTAGTAACCCTGGCCGTTGCTGCGCGGCACGATGAGACCGGCTTCCTCGACCAGAGCAGCCGGGAAGTGCTTTTGCTCGATTAAGTAGGTATAGAGCGACTGCCAGCCCTGGGGAGCGTAGCCCAGGCGGAAGTGCTGCCAGGTCTTTTCGCTCAGGCCACGGCCGTTCAGGTAGCTGCGCGCCGCTGCACCGCGTTCACTCAAAAGGGCGTAGCTGTAAAACTGGGCGGCGAGTTCGACAATTTCCGAGAGTTGCTGGCGCTTGGAGAGCTTGCGGGTGTACTCGGCTTTTTGCTCGGGCTTGAGAGTCTGGATGGCGACGCCGTAGCGACGGGCGAGTTCGACGACGACATCAGCAAAGGACGACTTGTCAAGCTCCATCAAAAATTTGAAGACATCGCCGCTTACGCCACAGCTAAAGCACTTGTAGATCTGCTTACCGGGGGAGACGAAAAAGCTCGGGTTGCGGTCTTCGTGAAACGGACAAAGCCCCTTGTAGTCGCGGCCCGCCTTGCGCAGGACCACGCGCTCGGACGCTACTTCAAAAAGGTCCGCCTTGGTGCGAACCTCTTCAATTGTGCGCGGGTGGAGCGGCGGCGCGGTCAAATGACGACTTCTCGAAAAGAGAGCTTATTGTAGCGTGAAAAGCCCAGGCAGGTCGGCCAGGCTACACCATATCTGGCGCTTTTTGCAGGCCAGGAAGATGGATATGAACAAGCATACACCAGAGGGCGATCAAATCCACTACACTTCAGGGCTAGAAAAACTCTCTCTAAGGGAATACATTGAGCAGAAGCAATACGGAGTATCTGTGCTCGATATCAATATCTTGACCGAGGCCGCTATTTGGGGGTCAATGGCCGCCCTTTCCTGGAATTTCCCCATGATCGTCTCGCGTTTTCCAAATTTCTTTTTAAACGTACAAAGCTCTGGCGTTGCAGTGCCTTCTCTTTATGGACGCATTGTGATTGCGACCCTCGCTTGCTGGGAAGTGCTGATTAATGCCGCCCAGGCAAGCCCCGTGCCGCCTTTTACATTCTTGTTGTTGTCGGGTTTCTGGCTCTATCGCGGTTGGGCTGCCGAGGGCGAAGAGCACCTGCAGTGGCTCGCCGTTTACGCATCGATGACGGCGGTTGTCCTTTTCTGGCAGTGTCTCGGGGTCTAGGCGGCAAGCCGCCAGATGCCAAAGGGGTTGTGTAGCAGATCGCCCTGGGTGTAAGTCGTACAGGGCTCGGCAATCAATTGGTAGAGATTCCGGTCGTCGAGGCTGAAGGTCTGCCCGGTTTCCAGGGGCGGGTTCTCGAAGAGCATGTACTGCAAAAAGCCCTGCAATAGACGGGCCGCTTCCCCGGCCGGTAGCTGACCTGGAACGGAGACATCGCGCAGACCGAGGTTGTGCATGCCGCACGAGTAAAATTCGCCTTCTGCCTTCACCAGGGTCACATAAGCTTCAAACAGCGAAAGCACATTTTTCTTGCCGGCCAGTTCCATCCAGGTCTGGGCACTGTGGGAAGTGCCGGCGGACTCGACTTTGACCGCGAGCCCTCCGGCTTTGAGCAAGCCAGCGGCCACATCCATCATGTTCTGAGCCGTGTCGAGGGAGCCCCCTTCACCAATTAAGTAGAGCGTAAAGGTGTGCCGGTCGATGGCATCGAGCACCGACTGGCTATGGGGTTCACCGGCCGAGAGTTCAAAGGCATGGCGCAGGTTGGGGTCGTAGTCAGCCACCTCAAGTTGCATCACCTGGGCCGTCTCAGCGCTGATCAGCACCGAGCCCGAGAAAAAAAGACCCTCACTCCCGGCAATGATTTGCCGACCGATCTCGTCGGTGCTTGGCCAGCTTCCCGGAATGCCGAGGACTATTTCGAGTGAACTTTCGGTCGGGTAGACTTCCATCGCTTCGCCAAACTGGGTGAATTGATCTTAATGCGATCTCCGGCACGACCGCCGATCAGGGCGGCCTCGTTTTGACAACCCTGGGCCGCATACACTAAAACTAGGGGCCAGACCAGCGCGAGGCAGCAAAATCATGAATTTAACTTACAAGATCCTGAGCGCTCATCTGATGAGCGGCGAACTGAAACCCGGCACCGAAATCGGCATCCGCATCGACCAGACACTGACCCAGGATGCGACCGGCACGATGGCCTATCTGCAATTTGAGGCAATGGACCTCGCGCGCGTCAAAACCTCGCTCTCGGTTTCTTACGTCGATCACAACATGCTCCAGACGGGCTTCGAGAACGCCGACGACCACCGCTACTTACAGTCGGTCGCCCAGCGCTACGGCATCGTCTTCTCAAGGCCAGGCAACGGCATCTGCCACCAGGTCCACCGCGAACGCTTCGCCGCCCCAGGACAGACCCTGCTCGGGTCGGACTCCCACACACCGACCTGCGGTGGCCTCGGCATGGTGGCAATCGGAGCCGGTGGCCTCGATGTCGCGACCGCCATGGCCGGTGAACCGTATTTTCTACCCACCCCGCTCGTCCTCGGCGTCCGGCTCACCGGCAATCTGCAGCCCTGGTGTTCAGGTAAAGACGTGATCCTCGAACTGTTGCGCCGCCTGAGTGTCAAAGGCGGAGTCGGCCGCATTGTCGAATATCACGGGCCGGGGGTTGCCTCCCTCAGCGTCTCCCATCGCTTCACAATCACCAACATGGGTGCCGAACTGGGGGCTACGACCAGTGTGTTTCCCTCTGACGAGGCGACCCGCCAGTTCCTGCAGGCCCAGGGGCGGGCTGAAACCTGGGTGCCGCTCGCGGCAGACCCCGATGCAACTTACGACGAACTGGTGGAAATCGACCTCGACCAACTCCAGCCGTTGATTGCCCAGCCGTCGAGCCCGGATAGCGTCGTGCCGGTCCGCCAGGTGGCTGGTACCCCGGTTGTGCAGGTCTGCATCGGCTCCTGTACCAATTCGAGCTACGAGGACCTGGCGACCGCCGCTCTGCTGCTGCGCGGCAGGCGCGTCCATCCCAACGTCTCCATGACCGTTACGCCGGGATCCAAGCAAGTATTCGAGATGATCGTGCGCGACGGCTACTTCGCCGACTTGATAGCGGCCGGCTGCCGGATCCTCGAATCCTCCTGTGGCCCCTGCATTGGCATGGGTCAGGCTCCCCCCACCGGCGGCGTCTCTATCCGCAGTTTCAACCGCAACTTTAAAGGTCGCTCCGGTACCGTGGATGACCTGGTGTATCTGTCGAGTCCTGAGGTCTGCGTCGCCTCGGCTCTGACCGGTGCAATCACAGACCCACGCGATCTGGATATTGAACCGATTGCGATGCCGACCCCTGAGCAATTTCTCCTTAACGACAACATGCTGGTCTTCCCGCCCACCGAGAGCCAGGCAATCCCCGTCTTACGCGGTCCAAATATCCAGCCTGTGCCCTTAGCCGAACCGCTCAAACCAACCCTCGAAGCGGCCGTGCTGCTCAAAGTCGGCGACAACATCACCACCGACCACATCATGCCCGCCGGTGCCAAAGTGCTGCCTTTGCGCTCCAATATTCCGGCTATCTCCGAATTTGTGTTCATGCGCGTCGATCCGACTTTTCCGGAGCGTGCCCGCGAAGCCGGCCTTTCGATCGTCGTCGGCGGCAGCAACTACGGCCAGGGCTCCTCGCGCGAACATGCCGCCCTTGCACCGATGTACCTCGGGGTGAGAGCGGTGATCGTCAAATCCTTCGCCCGCATCCACCGGGCCAACTTGATCAACTTCGGCATCTTGCCCCTGACTTTTGCCGACGAGACCGACTTCGACACGGTCGATCAAGGAGACCAGCTGCAGATTACTAACATCAACACCGGGTTACAAAGCGGCGAACTCACCATCGTCAACCTGACGAAGGGTACAACCTTTACTGCCTGCACCGACCTGACCAGGCGGGAAAGCGAAGTGCTGCTTGCCGGTGGTCGGCTCAACGAAATCAAGCAAAAGCAGGACAAACCCGCACCGGTCTAAAAGTGCTGCGTTTGTCGCATCCGCAATAGCTGGTGGGCCCGATTCGCGGTGATGGTGTCGGCGGCATCCGGCACGCCGTCAAACCGTAAGGCATCCGCAGGCTGCTACTCAGCCACCAGCCTCGTGCAGGCGCGAGGCCAGGAGGGCACCGAAGTTTTCTATGTCTATGCAGAGCGCATTGCCCGCGAAGGTGAGACTCGCGAGAGATCGTTTGCCCGCTTCCGGGTGACCGGCATTGGGGCGAACCGTTCGGCGGCGGGCGGAGTAATTTACTCGACCAGTGCACATCCCGACTCAGCACTACCGCGCCTAGCCGCCCCCCTTCTGTATTTGAAGCCCTGGCTCACGCCTGGTATGGAAGTCCCCTGCAAAACTTTATCTACCCGGAGACGATTTATGTTGCGTGCTACTTGCTTGATGGCCTCCGCATTGCTGCTCAGTTCAATTTCTGCCGCTCAGGCGGCGACCTTTCAATTTGATACCGATCCGTTCGCCGGGTCTACTGCTCTGACCACCCCTGGGCGGCAGGTCGTTCAGAACGAAGTCTTTATCAGCAACTTCTCGGTTGCCGAGGATATCTTCGCTTTCAACCCCCTCGTCTTTCCGGTCGGTAGCCAGTTGACATTCTTTAATGGTCCGGCAGCGAACCTGCCGTCCAGTGGGCTGAACGTCATCGTCCTGCAAGACAGCGACAACGATAACAACCCGGCCACGATATTCGGAGCGGTAGCCTCTGCCGACTTGATCGCCGCTCAGGTCCAGACCTCCGGAGCGGGCTTCTTTCTCTACTTCAACAGTGCCCTGCAGGTGAATCGCCTGGTCTATTCGACGGACCTGAGCAGCTCGACTGCGGACCTGAAGATCCTGGCCCGTCTTACCACCCCTACCGGTCAGGCCGCGATCGATGCTCTACCGACGTTTACAGCAAGTAACTTCGCAATAGCAGCGATCCCGGAACCGCCGACCACCCCGGTAGCGGCATTCCTGGTGGCCTGCTTCGGACTCCTGGCTGCCACCAGACTCCGTTCTCCACTGCAGTCCGTGACGCAGTCCGCGCCAGAGGGGCTCGAACTTGACGAGCCTTGCGAGGTTTCCTGCAGACCCTAAGGAGCTAGTTCAAGTTGCAGCCGCACCTCGCTGAGCGGCAGGCTCCAGAGTAGCTGCCAATCGACGAACAGCAACACCTGCGACTGTCGCCCCCGCTGGTAGGCATTCCAGATACGAGCGGGGGCCGACCACTCGGCACGCAGGAGGGCGCGCAGCAAGCCGCCAAAAGTAATCGCAAGGCTCAGACCGTTGCCGACTTGAGCATGATTGAACGCTTGCAAGCAGACTTCGTCCACTTCCGAAGTGCTGTAACCGGTCACGACGTGCCAGAGGTCATGCTGGTCGGTGATTGCCCGCCGTCGATTCTCCTGACGGATGTCATGAAAGCGCAGGCGCAGGGCCTCTTTGGCAGTGTTGCGCTCCCGGTCGCGCACGTCGTCAGCTACCTGGTGCAGACTGGCATTCGCTTCGAGCAATGGCCCCATATATTCGGCATACGTCTGTCCGAGGCTGCCGCGAGGCAATGCCCACAGCTCATCTGGGCTCGGCAGTGCGGCCGTGGGAGCGCAAAACGCTTCGAGGTGCCGCCCGGGAATCAGGATATTGATGTAGAGCGCGGTTGAAAAAACGTATTCGGTGCGCTCGGGCTGGGCCAGCAGTTTTAAACCGTTGGTAAGGGCCAGCATCGCCAGTTGCCCGCGCTCGAAGAGGTTGGGCCTGGGTGCTGCTCCGGTGGCGATTGGCATTAGTGACAACTCAAGACCATTCGAGGGCACCCTTGCGCCAGGCGTAGACCAGGGCAATCACCAGGATGGCGATAAAGATCAGGGCTTCGACAAAGGCGAGCAGCCCCAGCTGGTTGAAGGCGGCAGCCCAGGGGTAGAGAAACACCGTCTCCACGTCGAAGACCACGAAGACCAGGGCAAACATGTAGTAGCGGATGTTGAACTGGATCCAGCTATCGCCGCGCGGCTCGACACCTGACTCGTAGGTCGTCGTCTTGTAGGCTCCGGGCACACTCGGGCGCAACAGCTTTGAGAGGCTCAAGGCCAGGATCGGCACCAGCGCGCTGAGCATCAAGAAAATTAAGAGGGCATCATAACCGGTGAGTACAAACACTGCCGTTCACTCGTAGCTGCTCACCAGTGTAGCCCAGACGCTGCTTCGGACCCGGCAGACTTGACACCCCAGACTGCGACTGAGTACGATCGCCTTTGTATGTTCGGGCGTCGCCAAGCGGTAAGGCACCTGGTTTTGGTCCAGGCATCCGGTGGTTCGAATCCATCCGCCCGAGGTTAGGAGTCAATTTCCACACCGAGCTGCTTGAGGTCGAGGGCGTAGCCGCTGACGACCAGATAGGCGGCGGCTGCCTGTCGAGCGATCCGACGATTGAGGCGGCCCAGTTCGTCGCGAAATTGTCGGCCGAGCGGGTAGGCAGGTACTACACCCCAACCCACTTCCTCGCTGACCACGATCACATCTGCGGCAGTCGCTGCGAGCGCATTCAAGAGTTCTGCACTGCTATCTGCCGGTGGAGCGGCCTCCCCCATCAGCTGCTCAGCGAGCCAGGTACCCAGCGAATCGATGAGCAGACACTGATCGGCGGGTGCTTCCCCAATCACGGTGCTGAGCGAGATGCTTTGGGCCGTTTCGAGCAGTTGCCACCCGGGTGGGCGGCGGCGGCGATGCACCTCGATGCGTGCCTGCCACTCGGCATCTTCAGGCATGAGGCGGGCCGTCGCTACGTAGACCACGGGCCGTCCTGACTGCGCGGCGCGGCGTTCGGCAAACTCGCTTTTCCCTGAACGGGTGGGTCCGGTGATGAGGGTAACAACCACGGTTAGAAGTGACCGCAGGAAGACAGATGCACACTCAGCTCTCTCACCACGGGCAGCCTCTCGGAGTGTGTATAGTAAAAGTTGCAGATGACTCTATCTGCAGACAGAATAAGTAGTCGAACATTTTTGCGCATTCAACTGACTGACCTATGAGCACTGAAACTATTGAAAAGAAGAGCGTGCAGCGCAAGCCGATGCCGCTCTACAAGGTATTGCTGCACAACGACGATCATACGCCGATGGATTATGTGACCGAAGTCCTGATGAAGACGATCCCGAAGATGCAACCCTCCAAGGCGCGCTCGATCATGATGGAAGCCCACAACTCCGGGGCGGCGGTCGTGATCGTCTGCGCCCTCGAACACGCTGAATTTTACAGCGAGAGCCTCAACCGCCACAGCCTGATGAGCACCTACGAGCCCGACTGCTAAGGGGCCAGTACCCGCTCAAGCACTCTCTGGTTGATGCGGCCCCGCTCAGCCCAGGTGCGGCGCTGCATTTCACTGAGGCCGCTGCCGTTGCGGTAGTGATCGAGCCATCGGTTAGCCAGGACAGCCGGTTCGGTGGGGAGCGCATCCAGTTTGTAGCCCGGTGCCTCGATAGCGCCGAGCAACTGGTCTACTTTCGGGTCGTAGCTGAGACCCCAGACCCGGCTGCCGCTTGCTGCCGCCATCAGGACGCCGTGCAGGCGCATGGCAATGGTCAGTTCTACAGTCTTAAACAGGCCCAGCAAAGCGCGTGGGTCCTGAGTACTGACGACCAGGCTTGGCCCCTGCAGTTGTGCTGAGACGAACTGGGCTACCGCCTCGTCGCCGGGTCGCTGAAAAGGAATACACAGAATACTGCCGCCGGTCATTGCCTGCAATAGGCGAAGTGCTTCTACGATCACCATAAGCCGTTTTGGTGTGAGGTCGGGGTGGGGTCTGAGGACCACGGCGATGCGCGGAGCAGGTAGATCACCTGTCAGCAAACCATTGAAGTCAGGTTCCAGTGCCCAGACCGGATCGCAGGTCAACTCGCAAGGAATGCCCCAGTCGCTCAGCAATTGGGCAGAACCCCGGTCGCGCACGCTCACAGCGGTGCAGCGGCTCAATAGACCGCGCACGTAGCGGCGGCTCCAGTCGCGCTTGAGCGGGCCGATGCCCTGAGCCCAGGCAATCGTGCGCTTGCTAAAAGACTGAGCCAGCTGCATCAACGCGCCGTAGTAGAGCACCGTGCGGTAACCGCTTACGTCCTGCAATAGACTGCCGCCGCCCCAGATAAAAGCGTCGCTTGTGGCGATGGCGCTACTCACACTCAGCAAGTTCCAGCGGTCAATGCACTCGACGCCGTAGCGCTTTTGCATCTCGCGGTGGTTGGCGGCGAGCACCACCGGCATGACGGAAGCAGGCAGCATCTGCAGCAGGCTCAGCAGCAGGGCTTCGTCACCACCGTTGCCGAAGCCGTAATAGCCGCACAGCACGGCGCGCATGGATTAAAACTGCACCAGTTTGCGGCGCATCGCCTCGATACAGAGTGCCACGCGGCCATTGGTTTCGTTGGTTTCTTCAAGGGCGATCCCCAGCTTCTCTTTCAGGCGTTGGACGTGATTTTGCACGGTCTTTTTGCTGGTGTAGATGCGTTCGGCCACCGCCTGATCGGTGAGCGCGTCTTTGCAGATCAAGCCGAGCACTTCCACCTCGCGCTCGGTCAACTGCAAAAGCCCCCGCAACTCGCGCGGGATCTTTAATTCGCCACTCAGGGCACTTTTTGCCCCTTCGAGAAACTGCGTACGCCGGTCCATCTTGTTGATCGCGGCAAACCCTCCCTCGTGCTTGCCGATTGCCTCGCTGAGGGGCGTGAGCAGTAACGGTTCGCTCGAATAGACCATTACGCTCAAGTTGGGATAACCACTGAAGACTTCGCGCAACAGCCCGAGTCCCGGCTCCGCCGACTGCTCTCCGCTCGTCTGGCCATAGAGTAAATCGACCACCAGCAAGTCAGGTAGCAAGTCTTTCAGGCGCTTGATGGCCGAGTTGGGATCGCTCAATATTTCGCAGTGGGCGTCGGCGTCGAGTTTCTGCAACCACTCGCAGTTGTTCTTGGCAACTTCCGGATGGTCCTCGACGACAAGGAAGCGCAGGGGCATGGCTTTCAGAAGTACGTTTAACTTAGGTTAGCACTGGGACCGCTTCTCTACCCCTGGCCGGAGTAAGCCCGGCGGCCGGGTCGAGTAGATGTGTTCTTCTGAATACGTAATGCCCCTGCCCATGATGAAATCACTGTTCTCGACATGGTTGGACATTGCACTGCTCGCCCAGGCCGGGGCAGACACCCTGCCGATTGCCTGGAGTAGTGCGCTTTTAGTAGCCGTTGGCCTCACAGTCGGCGCGTTCGCCACGAGCCTGCTCCTGGGCTGGATTCGCACCCGCTTCTTCCCATCACCGAGGCTGAAGCCTGATCCCGAAGGTGGTCTGAGCGCGGTACGCCTGCTGCTCTCGGAGACGGCTCGCCTCAGCCTCTGGCCTCTGCGCTTTGCGGTCTGGGTCGGCTGGCTTTATGCGGTGAGCGGTTTATTCAGCACTGAACTCCAGTCGCAGATTTACCGGGTGCTGATCGGACCGTTGCCCGCGATTGCACTCTCGGTCCTGCTCGGTGCAATTGCCGTTCAAGTGGGCTACCGGCTCATCGACTTGCTGTTTGAAGCGGTACGCGATGGACGCTTTCTAGCAAGCAGCCACTCTCCCCGGCTCGAACTGCGCATCGACACTTTTAACGGCGTCTTCAAGGGCACGTTGACCGT
This sequence comes from Gloeobacteraceae cyanobacterium SOY_34_metabat_159, assembly GCA_031399965.1. Lineage (GTDB taxonomy): Bacteria > Cyanobacteriota > Cyanobacteriia > Gloeobacterales > Gloeobacteraceae > JANNPH01. The sequence continues at coordinate 16,366 of JANNPH010000072.1, forward strand.
TTTCGTCGTTATCCTGGTCGGGCTGCTGGTGCTCAGCAAGTCGGGTCTCGATGTCGGGCCACTGCTTGCTGGGGCGGGCATTCTCGGCCTCGCGATTTCTTTTGGTGCCCAGAGCCTAATTAAAGACGTGATCACGGGCTTCTTTATCCTGTTCGAGGACCAGTACGGCGTCGGCGACATGGTGGTGGTCAACAACAACGAAAGCCTGAGCGGCCTGGTCGAAAACCTCAACTTGCGCATCACCCAGCTGCGCAACAGCGAAGGGCGGCTCATCACTATTCCCAATAGCGAGATTAAAACGGTCGCCAACCTGTCGAGCCGCTGGGCACAGGTGGACATGAAAGTGCCAGTTCAGCACACCGTCGATGTCGATCGGGCGATGGCGGTGATGAGCGAAGAGGTCGAAGCGCTCAGAGCAGATCCCGACTGGGAGCACCGCATCTTAGAAGCGCCACGAGTACTGGGCGTGGACGCCTTTACAGACATGGGCGTTATCCTGCGCCTGCAGGTGAAGACCGCCCCATTGCAGCAGTGGTCAGTTGACCGGGCGATTCGCCGCCGTCTTAAACTCGCCTTCGCACGAGAGGGGATTCTCCTGGTCGGACAACTGCCACCTGTACAAATCGAGAGCAACGGCAAGCCGACTTAAGGGGACAGGGTTGGACTGCAGTAAAACCTGAATCAACTCTGAACAAGCCACTCAACGCGCTGGGCTTCGGTGGTCTCAGGAATTTCGAGATGGGCGGCCATATTCCAGATCACGCCCTCCGGTACAACTTGCTGGCGCTCACGGTTGCGGCGCAAGATTTCGGCTGGGGGTGCTTCGAGATAGACGATGCGTACCCGTGCTCCGTAATCGACAAATAGATCGATCAAGCGTTCACGCCTTGAGCGGGTGACATTGGTAGCGTTCCAGACAAAGGATTTTTGCTTGCGCATGTAGAGCCGGGCCAGTTCCCGTGCTTCAGCAATGACCGGTCCCTGTCCCTGGTCGGGCGCGATACCCATCTCTTCACGCAGCGCGTCGAGCGAGACGACTGGCCAATCCTGGAGGTTGCGGGCGATCCAGTAGTCCTTGCCCGTCCCCGGTAGAGCACAGGTCAGCACAACCTCGAAGCGGGTATCGTCGTAAGCGACGTAATCCGGATGGCTATTTTCTTTGCGAAAGTAGATAAAGCGGCTGTGAGCGCTAGCAAAGGCATAGGGTTTGTCGAGGCAGTGGTTTTCGGCGCAAAACTCCCGAAATAGCCCAACCCGCTCAAGCATCTGTGCACTGTCCTTGCAGATCCGGCCGCCAAGATCTGCTTCTGCCAGGATCGCGAGCAGGTCGCAGCGTACGCTCTGACTGGCTCGAATTACAGAGTATTGAGGATTGCTCTCTTCTAAGAAGTGAAACGGTAGACCCGAGAAGCGTACCAGGGCAACGATCTGTTCGCGAATCGCAAAGGGAGCACAGACCTCTTCACCCTCCCAGAAGAGTTGACGGGTAAACCGTGCTCCGCGTGGAACATGACCCCGTGAAGTGATATTGCCTTCCGGGTCTGTGCGCGTACACAGAGGCTTACCGACATCGTGGAAGAGTGCTGCCGCGAAGAGAATCGATCTTTCCAGATCAGTCAGCTGTTGCCAGGATTGCAGATGAACCAGGGCTTCACAGACGAGGCGGGTGTGGATGAGTACATCCCCCTCGGCGTGGTACAGCGGATTTTGAGGACAGTCCGCCATCCGCCGAATACAACCAAAGTGCTGCTCGATGGCAGGCCAGTCGAGTTCCCAGTGGGGAGGCGTCGGGCAGAACGGAAAAGTCCAGGTTTGCAGAGTCTTCATGAGAGGGAGGGAGCGAAAAGGTCGACATCGGCAAGCAGACGATTGGGCAAGATTGGACGGTCAAGCCAATGACTACCGGACTGGTCAACGGCAGCCAGGAAGCTGGCTCGCACGTACTTGTAGCGCTCCATCACCTTTCCCTCCGCTTCGACTTTGATGTAGAGGCCCTCCATCGTTGCTTCTGAGTCTGTCTGACGAAGGGTCAATTCTTCGCGCAATCCTAAACTTTCTGAGACAGCTCGCAAATTTCCCCGGTGCTCCGGACTGATAAACCGAGAAGCACCCAACAATCGCCCCAACTGTCCTGATTTTTCCAGTGTGCCTTGAAAAAGTACAGGCACCGACAGCACGGGTGAATTCGTGAGCAATGCCTGTCGCCTGGTTGTGCTCAAGAAGGCGCTTGTCTCCCGGTCCCAGAGGTCAAATTCTAAAAAATAATGGGGAAGGGCGTCATAAAAAATCGTGTGTTTGGCGTAGAGCCATTCTCCATAAACCGTGTAGCGATTTCCGAGAATGGACCAGAGCACTTCACTGTGACTTGCGGCCCATCGCTTGAAGAGGGCGAAATGTTTTTCGCGTCCTCCCCCCGTCAGAAAGTGTCCACGACTCTGCAGGAACAGGTCTCCTTCAGGACTAAAACTAAGGCCTGCATTCGCGCCATCGACTTTTTCTTCGACCACTACTGAACGCCCAGCAACTGCTGCAAAGGGAATCGACTCCAGGTCCTCATCGCCGGGTTGGAGACGAGAGCCTTCAATGTGAGGCGTTCGTGGATATTTAAACAGTTCCATCTACCGTTCCGATAACCGGGCTACAGCAATTAAATGGCCAGGCACATACTCGCAACGCACTTTTACCGCACCCACACCGGTCAGCATCGCCGTCAAAACCTTCTGATCGTAGAAGTGAATATGCTCAGGATTATCATCTTTGTGAGCGGGCACGGAGACAACCATAAATCGACGCGTGACTCGTCGAATCTCTCGTAGTGCACTCTCAGGATCTATGACGTGTTCAAGAACTTCCAGGGCAGTGCTGACATCAAAGCAGTCATTCACAAAAGACATCTGAGCCATGTCCATCACAGCGCCCTCTAATTGAGAGAAGCCTCCGTTCTGAACGGCTCGAATGTCCCGAATCCGCTTTTCATCTTGATCGATAGCGGTCACAGGCAAATCTGGAAAAGCGTCGAGCAGAGGCCATAGAAATGCACCGCGACCGCTACCGATGTCCAGTAAATTTTCGGGCAGCAACCCGCGCAAGATTCCTAATACTTTAGAAACTCGGGGCAGTCCCATAGTCCGCTTGAAGCGATGCAGTCTGAGTCCCGCTTCAAGGCCGATTGCGATGAGTTGGGCATGCTCTGCCTCGCGAAGCTCCTCGAAAGGTGTCTCAAAGTGATCGCGATACTCTTGCCCAGGTGCGATTGCTCCGCGCACGAAAGCAGCCGCGATAGAGGCAAAGTAAAAATTCAGTTCTTCAGTGTTCATGGGATCTACAAAGTAGCACCGCACAACGGAAGTGCTCGTAGGCCCCTCAGTTCCAACATCGGAGGCATCGGGCTGACGGAATATTGCTACACCGCCAACCCGACCTGACTCCTTGGGGCGCTTGAAAATGGTGCTAATCGGCAGGGTTTAGCCGGGTCTGCCAGACCTGGCCCTGGTCCTGGCAATAGATCAGGCGGTCGCCGACTCAAGGGCCGGGTAGTCGATGTAACCCTGTTCGCCACCACCATAGAAAGTGGTGCGGTCGTAGCGGTTGAGCGGGGCTCCCGTCCGGAACCGCTCGGGCAGGTCGGAGTTGGAGATGAATAGGCGACCAAAGGCGACAGCGTCGGCCTTGCCCGCCCGGATCGCATCCTCCGCCGTCTCACGGCTGAATCCGCCCGCGCCGAGAAGCGTGCCCGCAAAGGCGCCGCGGAAGAGGGTTGCCGCGTCCACGGCCTGCTGGTTGACTTCGTCCGACGCCCCAGAAGTGCTTGAGCGCGGTTCGATCAGGTGCAAGTAGGCGATTCGGCGGGCACTCAGTTTTCCAATCGCGTAAGTGAAAAGGGCCATCGGGTCACTGTCGGCGATGTCGCTGAAGATGCCGTAGGGTGAGAGGCGCACCCCCACCCGGTCCGCACCCCAGACCTCCGATACGGCGTCCACCACTTCTAAGAGCAACCGCGTCCGGTTCTCGATGCTGCCGCCGTACTGGTCCTCGCGGCGGTTGGTGCGGTCCTGCAAAAACTGGTCGAGTAAGTAGCCGTTGGCCGAGTGGACCTCGACGCCGTCAAAGCCTGCCTCGCGGGCATTTAGAGCAGCACGGCGGTAGTCTTCTACGAGGGCGGCGATTTCTGCAAGCTCAAGGGCGCGGGGCGTCTCGAAGGGCACGGTCTGCCAGGTGGCGGTGAGTGCTTCGCCCGCAGCGGCGACGGCCGAGGGGGCGACCGGGAGCTTGCCGTCCGGTTGCAGCGAGCTGTGGGAAATTCGGCCCACATGCCAGAGCTGCAGGAGGATGAGCCCACCTTTCTGATGGACCGCGTCCGTCACCAACCGCCACCCGGCTACTTGCTCAGGCGAGTGGATACCGGGGGTGGCCGGGTAGCCCTGTCCCTCAGGCACGATCTGGGTTCCCTCGGCAATGAGCAGCCCGCCCGGAGTGGCGCGCTGGCCGTAGTAAGTCGCATTCAACGGCCCCGGTACGTTGCCCGGTTGACCTGCCCGCATCCGGGTCAGAGGTGCCATTACAACCCGATAGGTCAGTTCTAGAGCGCCGACGCGCAGGGGCGTAAACAGTAGAGATTCAGCCATGAATACCATGCTCCTTTTCAATAAATATGACCAGTCATCTTATTAGCAAGACAGAAACCCCACTCAGCCCCCATCAGGTGTGGAGAACCCAGAGGAGAATCTGGTTGAACTGCGCCGCTGCCTGCCCATCCCGGTCAACTTTACAGCGCAGGACCGTGCCCTCCCAGGCGTTGACCAGGAAGGCGGCAAGCGTCGCCGCGTCCAGATCTGAGCTGATCTGACCGGCGTCCCGGGCCTCGCGCAGGCAGTCGGCAAGGGCCTCCGTCCAGCCAGCCAGCAGGGAGCCGAGGCGTTCGCGCACGACATCGCTCTGGTTGGCGAGTTCAGTGCTGAGGTTGCCGACGAGGCAGCCCTGCTCGTAGTCGCAGCCCGCCAACCCCTCGGCGAGGACCGAGAAGTAGCGCCTAAGCCGCTCGACGGGCGGCAGGGTCTGGTCGCCCAGGATCTGTAGACTTGCGTCCGCAGCCCCCTGCCAGTAGAGGCCGATAATCTCGGCCGCCAGGGCTTCCTTGCTCTGGAAGTGGTTGTAGAAAGACCCCTTCGGCACCCCGGCCGCCCGAGTAATGTCCTCGACACTTGAGCCGTTGAAGCCGAAGCGATGAATCGTCGCAAGTCCGGCGGCCAGCAGCTTGTCGCGCACGTTTTCTCGGGGCATAGAGTTAATATGACCGGTCGTCTTAAATAAGTCAAGACGGGTGGGGGCTGCCGCCGGTAAGCGGGCAAACTTAGCTCAGGAGAGATCCAGGGTACGGCCGTGTTCAGCTCAAAGGAGCCCGTACCCCTGCCTCTTGATGACCAGGTCACCATGAAGCCGCATGCTTCCCGAACAGATCCCCATGTTTGCTTCTTGTCCCAACTGCTACGGACCACTGAATAGACCGCTGCTGAGCGGCCTGCGACTGTGCAAAAAATGTGGCTGGAGAGGCAAGGATATCCCTCGCAGACCGCCAAAACCCGTTGGTCGGGATATTGGTCTTGACGCTATTGCCGCCGCGCTCACTTTCTTCAAACGGCTGGTAAATCCCAGGAGCCGCCATGTCCAGGTACGGCTTACGGGCAGCTGGATTGTCCTGCCGCTTTTGTTTCTGGCCCTGGCAGTCACTCCGGTGGTGTCATTTATGAGCAAGCAGCAGCTGGCCGGTCATCCGATCGACCCCAACTACTTCTGGGCCGCGCTTGACTTTCGCAACTGGTTCGGCCCCTACAACGGCTCCGGCGGCAAAGACTGGAAGATCGGCGAACCACTGGCCAACGGGTCAAACGGTCTCCAGCGGCGAACGCTGAGTGAGGAACGAGCCTTTGCCCTGCAGCTGGTCAATCGGGATCGCGCCCTTAACGGCAGGCGACCACTCAGCCAGGATCCAACCCTCGACGCAGCCGCTCAGCAGCACGCGATGGACATGTTGAAGCGAAACTACTTTGCCCACAACTCGCCTGACGGCAGCACGCCCACAAGCCGTTATCTGGATGCAGGAGGAGATCCGCGCGCCGGTATCGGCGAAAATATCTGCCAGGTTAAGGGCGACCATCAGGTAGCCGTCGATTTCAACACAGCCGAAACCTTTCAAAAGGGCTGGATGTACAGCGACGGCCACCGCAGCAACCTGCTAGATCCGTCCTACCGAAAATTTGGCTACGGCATCGTCACCGACCGACTGAGCGGCCGAGCTTACGCTGCTCAAGAATTTGCCATCCCGTAAAGAAATCAAAAGTCCAGCCGCCGGATGTCCGGCTCGACCCAGCCGCCTCTAGCCGCTGCCGACCAGAGCAGATCGCCCGAGTAGTACGACAGCAGCCACTGCAGGTCGCAGGTGGCAGCCAGGCCCTCAACTGACTGGTTGAGGGTCGCATTCGGATGGTCACCGATGTAGCGGGCCACCCGCCGCATCAATAGCACCGTGATCGTTTCGTGATAACCGTTTGGGTCACCGCAGGCGTGGTTATAGAGCTGAATGTGATGTCGGCAACGCTCCAGGGCGGCGTCGAAGCTCAGTTGCTTCAGGTAGTGGAGTGCGACGCCGAGGTGGGCGCGGTGGGTCCACCGAGCGTAGGGCCACTGGCACCGCTCAAACTCTGCAACCATTTCTATGACCTCCGCGTCGGAGGCAAATGGGACGTTCAGCTTTGTGCGAGGCTCTGTTTCGCTCATTCGACCTCTCCGAAATCCTTGCTTAGTTCTGACCCACTCTACCGTTGGGTAAGGCGAAGACATCACCGGCAAACTCGACTCGAAAGCGGGTCCAGCCGCTGTTGCTCTCGACGCCGATCGTCTCGGCCACCGGGGCTTCCTGACTTTGAAGGTGTAAAGTCTTGACCCCTTGAGATCGATTACCTCCCGGAATTGGCGGCTTCTCAGTTCCTGAAGAGGTTGCTTGGTAGCAACTACTTGGTGTTAGGCTCTTAGTACAGGAGATCGACATGTCTCACCTTCAGCAAGCCATTGAGGGCACGGTCAGCCCAAAACACCAGATCACGATTCCTGCCACTATGCGCGCCGCGCTCGGTCTTAGACCCGGCGACAAGATCGAGTTCAGGCTCAAGTCGGGCAATGTACTCGAGCTGCGGGTGAAACGCCCCAAGCCATCCGAGACAATTGCCACCATCCTTGAGCAGTTTGATGTCAGCGCCCTCCAGGCCGAAACGAACAACGACGCGGTGGTCGCCGTGCGCGAATCTCGTTGGGGCGAAGACCCCCTGCCTGAACAGCGGCGAGATGAATGATCTCGCTCGATACAAATCTGATCTTGAGCGCTTTGAACCCCAACGATGCCAACCACACCCGAGCCTTGAGCGCACTGGACACACAGGGCCGACAAGCGCTCTGCCTCTGCCCTGTGGTGTACGCCGAATTGCGAGCCTCCGGGTCATGGTCTGCGATTGATGCCTGGCTCCATTTGCAGGGCGTTGGTGTTGTTTGGGAGATGCCCACTGCAGTCTGGGATTCAGCGGGTGTGGCGTTTGGACAGTACGCGATGTTGCGTCGGGCCGGAAGTGTTCCACGGCGGATCGTAGCTGACTTTTTGATCGCAGCCCACGCTAAACATCACCGACTTGAGATGCTGACCTTCGACGCCACGGTGTTCACAGCGGTGTTCTCGGATATCACTCTTCTGGTGTGCTGATCCAATCCGGGGGAGACTTCACAGGAGCAGGACGGAATGCCCGAACTGCCGCTCACACCATCGAATGAAGTGTGAACATCGGCCCGGCAAATAGCGTTACCTCCTTGAACCCGATGCCGTCTGCCTGTGGCGTAATCGCTAGCTCAGTTTTGTGGCTATTCCCCTGGCGGAACTGAGCATCGAAGAACGCCTCAAAGATATTCCCAGAGCCGGCAAGCCCTCGGCGATCACCCAAGAGCAGCTCCGCCAGGGTCGTTTGCCCTGACGACCCTGGAGATGTGGCTGTCGATATTGGCGCGCAAAGTGCTCAAGCGCGGCTCGTTTCGGTCAGTGGAGAAACTGCGCGAGAAGTTCTGGTCGTTTATCGAGTACTACAACCTGGAATGGGCGAAGCCGTTCAAATGGACCTATCAGGGCAAACCTTTGGAGGCATGAGCTGCCAGCTTAATTCAGCCACACTGCACTAGGTCAGGGCCTCTTCACCATCTAGCCTGAGAACGTCGCGGGCAAACTCGACTCGAAAGCGGGTCCAGCCGCTGTTGCTCTCGACGCCGATTGTACCGGCCATCCGCTCGACGAGCTTCTGGACAAGGGCCAGCCCCAACCCCGTGCCACCCTCCTGCCTCGGGTCGCTGCCGGGGATGCGATAGAACTTCTCAAAAACTCGCGCCTGGTCCTCAGGCAAAATCTGTGTCCCGGTATTGGCCACTGTCAGGACCGCCGCCGAATTGCCAGCGATGGCCTCGACCGCAAAGCACAGGACAATCTCTCCCTCAGCGGGCGTGTACTTACAGGCGTTGGTGAGCAGTTCGACTGCGATCCGTTCGAGACCGGCGCGATCGATCAGCAGCCGTTGCGGGGCCTCACCGGTTTCGATGCGCAGCTTCTGGCCGCGCTGCTGGGTGCGCACAAAAAAGGGCTCAGTCACAGTGGCAAGCCAGCCTGCCAGGTCGATAGGCTCGGGGGCCGGGGGCCGCGCCCCCGCCGTGAGCGACTGCAGTTCCAATAGATCGTTCACAAGCTGGATTTCGCGGCGGCACTCGCGGCGGAGGATGTCCAGGTAGCGCCCGCGCAAAAGCGGATCCGCGACCGAACCCAGCATCTCGATAGCCAGGCGGATGTTGGTCAGCGGCGTGCGCAGTTCGTGGGAGACCGTGCTCAAGAACTCGTCTTTCAGTAGGCTGAGCCGAGCCAGTTCTTCCACCTGCTGCTGAGCAATGGCGCGACCCCGACGCAGAGTCTCCTCGCTGCGTTCGAGCCGCTCCTGAGAGCGCCGCCGCTCGGCGACTTCCTGCTGCAGCTGTGCGTTGAGCCGGACCATCGCGGCAGTGCGCTCCTCTACCCGCGCTTCGAGTTGTTCGTGCGAACGCCGCAGTGCTTCTTCGGCCCGCCTGCGCTCGGTCAGCGAGGCGACGTTTCCGGCCAGCCCCTCGACCCAGCGCACAAAAGCGTCGTCCACCGCCACTCGCTCTGAGTGGGCAAGGCTGAGCACGCCCACCACCCGCTCCTCGACGTGCATCGGCACGCAGACGAATGTGGCGATGCCGAGTCTGCTGAGGGTGTCGTTGGCGTCGCACTGCTTGGCTTCCCCCGGCGTGTAGTGCCGGACTACCGGCTTCCCTTCACGGACCACCGTTCCCGAGAGCGTCTCGTCCGCCGGTACCTCCAGTGTCCCGTCACGCGGCGGTGCAACCCCCCGCATCCCGGCAAATACCATCACCTGGCGCCTGGGGTCGTACAGTTCGATGGCGACGATCGGGAATCCGGTTACCGTACCTATCTCCTCGACAATTTCAGCATAGATAGATTGGAGCGGCCTGTCCTTGAGCGTCACCTCCAGAATCTTGTAGAGGGTGAGCAGATCACGATTGCGGGCCTGCAACTGCTCCTTGATTGGCAACGACCCCGGATGCTCCCTGCGCAGTGAATCTCCACGGGTCCAATTTTCCAAAAATTCTACGACCCCAAGACCGTGCCTGGCGGCCCTGCCTGCCAGTTCTGTCCAGGCCGCCTCACTGAGGTGCAGGGTACGGCGCTTCCGAGCGAAGATGCCGTGCCGATTGTCTGGTAATTCCCATCGCTTCATCGGATTGACTTCAAGCTGTACATCCAGTTAAGCACTCCGACACCGACCTTCCTGGTGTCCGCACCAACAAACGTGATTAAGGACCAGGTAACAGACGCGGGCAAAAGACGATAGATACAATTTTGTGAGCACGTCGAGCCTGCCGGGGGAAGGATCAGATTATCAAGATGCCCGCGAGCTGTTCGGATTGGCTTTATCTTATACTCCTCACGATTTGCCCGTCCGCTTCTGCTGCAATGCGAGCCGGACTCTTAGTCTTTACGGGGAAAATTGGCCTTGATGTTAAGCGCTGCCAGGGCAACTGTCTCGGCGATGCGCTTCTGCCGGGTCTGCTGCCGCTTCGCGGCGTCGATCCACTGCAAGATGCCTTTTTGGGCTGACGGGGCAAAGGCATCGAAGTGCCGCGTCGCCTCGGGGTTATTCCTGAGGGCGACCGCCAGGTCTTCGGGAATGATGCCCGCCTCGACCGCGTCGAGTGCCGACCACGAGCCGTCAACCTGGGCGCGCTCGATCTTCTCCAGGCCCGGTGCAGCCATCTGGCCCGCTTCGATGAGCTTTGCCACCCGTTCTTTATTCAGTTTCGACCAGGGGCTTTTCGGTCGGCGGGGCGACAGCAGCAGCATCGTGCGCTGTTCATCGAGTCTGCCAGGACGACTATCGATCCAGCCGAAACAGAGGGCCTCCTCGACAATCTCGGCGTAGCTGACGTGGGGCAGGCCGCTGCGTTTTTTATAGGTAACAAGCCAGATGCTCTCAGGACGGGTGTGGTTGGCCGTGAGCCACGCCCGCCACTCGGCGCGGCTGCAGACAGTAACCTGCTCGAAGTTCATCGTCATCTCGCACAACACGCTGGTTTCTACAGACTCTGCCCCACCGGAATCAAAAACTGCCGGGAACAGTGCTTACACAGCATCCGCTGCCGACCGTGGCGGTGTCCGTTGCGGGACAGGCTCTCGGACCCACAGCGCGGGCATTTCATTACTTTCATTACTTGTTCCAGGTTGCGTGCCTGTCCAATGTGGGGACGGAGGTACGCCCCGAGCAACACCGGGATCTGGGTAAACAGGCGCTCGCGCTCGTCTTCGCTACTTTGCAGGGCCTGCAGGACCAGGGCATTGCCCGCGTGGACGCAGACCTCGGCGAGCAGGTGGGCTTGCTCGACCGCGAGCTGCGGATTGCGGCGGGTCAACAGTTTCTGCGTGAAGCGAATGGCATCGGCGGTGAACCCTTCGTCGATGCTCTGGAAAATCTGGCGGCTCGTGTAAAAGAGTACGAAGACCACTCGGGAAGTGGCATCCGCGAAGATCCCCGCATAGGTCGCAAGCAACCGCTCCATGAACTCCTCAAAAGCGAGATCCTCCAGCGGCAGAGCGTCCAGGCTCGCCCAGGCGGTGTGCACCCGCTCGATGTGTCGCACCTCCAGCGCCTTGAAAAGAGCCCGCTTGTCGGGGAAGAACTGGTAGAGCGAGCCGACGGCCGTCCCGGCACGCTCCGCAATGCTGTGAGTGGTGGCCGCCTCATAGCCCACCTCGGCAAATACCTCGGCGGCCGCCTGCAAAATCTGCTCGACGCGCCGCCTACCGCGCTCCTGTTTGGGGGCGCGGCGCAACTGAGCGGGGGGAACGGAACTATTTGACAAATGCGACTCTTTTGTCGTATTCTGCTGTCATCAAGAGAGCTTCATGTCAAGATTTTACCCCGTCAGGCAGGCGGCTTGAAGGCCACGGCCACGGCGGCGGGTCTGGAGTGTACTGATGGAACCATTACTTCCTGGGGCGCCCTGGCTGGTCGCCCACCGTTCGATGCTGGACAAAGGGCCGCGACGGATCACGTTAAAC
>JANNPH010000128.1:0-25890 GCA_031399965.1 Gloeobacteraceae cyanobacterium SOY_34_metabat_159
CTCCGGACTGTGCGGTCGTCGGACCCGCTCAACACCAGGCGGGCATCGCTGCTGACGCGTACGGTGTTCACCAGGTCGGTGTGACCTTCCTGGCCCAACAGGCGAGGCAGCACGACCGCCCCATAGCTAAAGGAGACGGTCGTCGTGATGAAAAGAGCCACCTGCATCCACAGAGGCAACTTCGGCACCACGCGCAGTTCGAGAGCGTGGGTCGCCGGGTCGGCGTTGCCGAGGCGCTGGTCGGCCAGCACTGCGTTCGCTTCCAGTTGCAGCGTCTGGGGAAGGCCAAACCAGCCGCGCTTGCGCACTACTTCGAGACTGGTTTCAGTACTGCTGGCAAGCTTCAGTTCCGGTTGGGGCGGTACGAGCTGGGTGGTACATTTTTTCTGGTCGCGGCCCTGCACTTCGATAGCAATGCGCTGGTGTAGATTGCTCGCATTTTTAAAGACGAGCGGAAAACGGGCAGGCTCGTTGCTCCAGTTAGGCCACCAGGTACCGCCCTTAGCAGGCAGGCGCAGCTTTGGAGTCGGGCAGTTGAACTGTACAAAGCCGACCGGCAACACCTCCAGGCACCCGTCGGCCCGCGCCGTCTGACCGACCTGGGGAGTAGCCTCGATAAAAAACGGATACTCTTCGCTCGGTGCCTGGCTCGCAACCGGGGGCTGACACTGGAAAAAAGCCTCCCGCTGGGCACCAGCCTCGACTACGAACCGCCGCTCGTTGCCGCTTAAGAGCCAACTGGGATCAAGACCGGCAAAGCGCAGCACTAGGTCAATCGGGTGCTGGCTGATGTTGCGCACGCGCACCGGGATATCGACCGGGTTGCGCGGGTAGACCTGAAACTGGCGCACCGGTAACTCGACCAGCAACTGAGACGGCCCCGTACCAGGCTCGATAACGAGCCTGAGCAGGTACTTGCGTTCTTCTTTGAGCTGTGGCGAGGAAATTAAAATCGTGACGTTGACCGCCCCGACAAACCCCGCGATGGGCGATTCGACAATCGCAATTTGAAACTGGGTCCGCCCGCCCGGTGGCTTTGCCGTCGAGACTTCCGGGGTCAACTGGTACCAGTTGGAGCTGCGGCTCGTACCGGCTGCCAGGAGTTCGAGCTTGAAACCGGCAAATTGCTCGCTATCGTTGGTGACCGTCACCTCAAAAGCGCTCGGCGGCCCACCCGGACGAAAGGTGACCGTCTGCTCCGAGAGCACAGCACTGATGGGGCGTTTTTCCATGGGGATGCTTACCTGGTGGGCCTGAAAGCTGCCCTTAAGACCTCATCTCGAAGAAGCTGCGCGCACGCATGTACATCTGGCTCATCTGGCGGTTGAACTCATTGAGCAAAGCACCTTTGCCGCGCGCTTTGATCAATTTGAACTCTTCCTCGGAGCGGGTCGGCCTCTTCGATTCCGGACCGGTCAACCCTGGAATCTGGGGTACGTTTACCCCCATGATATTGCCGGGCTGACCCGGTTGCTGCGGCTGACCCGGCCGGATCGGTTGGCCCTGTGCCTGGGGTGGCATACCCTGTGCCTGGGGTGGCATACCCGGCCGTTGCGGTTGCATGCCGGGCCGTTGCGGCGCGCCCTGGGGCGGCATCATACCCGGCGGCATGCCCGGACGGCGTTGGCCGGGTCGCATCGGCGGCGGCGGGACGATGGCGCTTGCACCGCTTTTGGGCCGGTTCAGCCGGCCCCAGGAGCCGTTGAAAAAGGTGATGAAACCCTGGTAAAGCACACCCTCGACATTCAGGATGTCTGAAAAAAAGTTCCTGGACATGATGCGCTCCTATCTTCCTGCAAACTTGAGAAACGGTTGCCTTGCTTGACAATGTATGACTTGTTTCTATGCGAACATTATACTCAGTTCCCCGTCCCCCAGTTACTGTTGTGACCGGTACAGCGACAGTCATCCCGGTTTCTAAAACTGCCACGCATCATAAAAGTCGTGACAGACAGCAAAAGGGCGGCGAGGCGACTCTAACTAGGGACGATTTGTAGAGAAATCTGCCGCTGAAGACCAAATAACTGGCGGCGGCGCCAGGCGTAGGCCAGGAAGTTGATGCCCAGTTCCTGGGCGGTGCGGATGGCGAGGCGCGAGAGCGCAAAGTTCTCGTCGATGCCCCAGGCAGAAGCCAGGTCGCCAATGACCAGCACGATGCCGCCGCCGGTGAGGATTCTAATCGGCTGTTGCTGAATAACCGGTAGGGCTGAGAACAGGAACGGGTGGGTGCGCAGCGGGTGGTCGCGGCGCAGTCGCTCTATATATTCGAGGGGCGTTTCGAGTTGCTGGCCGAGGCTGATCACGCTCTCGACCAGGGCAGGGCTATCGGCCGGGGCATCGACCAACAGCACGCCACCCCGGTCGAGGTAGGTCTTGAGCGCCTCGAATTCGCGGCTATTGAGGTTGAGGGTCTCGCGGCCGGTCAGGTACAGCAGGTCGTAGTCCTCGACTTCGGCGGTTTCGTCGCCGGGTTCGAGGGTCACCTGGCCCACCTCGTCCGCCCCCGCAAGTACCGGGTAGAGGACACCAGTTGAGCGCAGGAGTGGCGAGAGGTTGAAGAAGCTGCGGGCGCACTCGGGGTCCGAGTGGTTGACCTGGGCAATCCGCACCACGGCCTGGGGCCGCGATTGGGCCTGCAGGCGAAAGCGCAGGTCGAGATTGTTGTAGCCCGGGAAAAAGACATCGGTCGGGTTGTGCAACTCGACCGGGCCGGGCTGGAGGAGGACCCGGCAAACTTCCACTTCGAGCTTTTCGGGCGGGCTGCTTTTTTCATCGACTCGAAAAGTTTCCTGCACGATATCGCGCCGCTCGTCGCGCCTCAGTTCGTCCGGGTCCACGTAGCGGACGGTCAGATAGACCATCAGCGGCTCCTGCTCGTTTAACTCGACTGCGATCCGAAAGTCGATGGGCTGCGGCACGACAATCGGGTTGCCGACCAGGTCGATGGCGATACCTGGCTGGATACGCACCCAGCGGCCGTCACGAAACTCGGCTTTGATGTCGCTCGGAGCCGGGATGGCGACAACGCCGAGGCCGGTGACGATGCCCGGCTGGTTGAGGGCCTGGTAGTGGATGCCCTGGCGCTGGCGGTGGTACTCGTGGGCACGCCGCCAGCGCTCGGCATTGATCAGCAGGCCGTCGGAGGCTTGCAGGCGTTCAAAAGGCTTGATGTCGGGCGACGGAAAAAGTTGAGTCATGGCGCGGGTGAGAGTAACGGGCGGTTAAGACGGAGGCTTTGGGGGGGAGGGGGGAACCGGCGGGGGCTCTTTTGATATAGGCGGATTGGGGCACGGTGGCGCGGGTGGGGGAGCCGGGGGGCCGGGGGGCCGTTTCGTTTGTCCCTGGGCGGGTGGTGGGGCAGGGCCGCGTTCCTGGGGTCGTGCTGCCGGGGGAGCCTGCCTCTGGCCACCGGACTGGGGATTTTGCGGGCGGGGTGGACCGCCTGGTGGCGTGCCCGGTCCACCCGGTTTGGGGGGAGCAGGCTGAGGAGGTGCGGCTTCGATGAATAGCTCATAGGTGCAGAAGGCCGGTTTCTCCTGCTCGATGATGAGGCGCACCAGGCGCTCGTTGACCTGGTTGGGCCGCATCTCGCGCAGGGTGACGACGAAGTGAAAGGGCCGTCCACCGCCGATCATCGTGCCCTGGCCGAGGCGCTCGGTCCCGAGCACGAAGCCCCGCCCAAAGCGGTCGGCAATGCGGATGTGTTTGTTTTCTTCAGGGAGCTGCTCGTCGAGCGGCAGGCCTGTGTAGAGGTGCAGGTAGAGCCTGAGCCCCTGGCGGGTGCCGCGCCAGCGGTACAGTTCGACGGCCCGTTTGATGAGGCGGCGCTGTTGGGGTAGTTCCCAGCGTCGGTCGATGGGCCAGGCTACCCAGTGGGCGAGAAAAGGCAACATGCCGCGGGGGGCAGTGAGCGGGTCGAGGTTGGCCCACATCGCCTGGAGGCTATGGACGGTGGGCTCGAAAGTCTCCTCGAAGATTTTCAAGAAGCGCCCGATAAAATCGACTTCCCGAAAGAGAGTCGGTAGAAAATTTAGGTAAAGGCTGTGGGCGCGGATGTGCAGGCTGAATTCCGAATGCTCCACCTGGTCAAGGTTTGTCGAGGTGTGGCCGTAGTAGAAATAGATGCGGTTGCGAAAGTCGAGGGCGAGGCGGGATTTCTTTCTGGGGTCGATCGCTTCTTGATCCTCGAAGTAAGTAGAAGGCACCTGGAAATAGAGAACGGCGTCCATCTGCTGGCCGGGGGCGAGTTCGTGGCCTTCCATGCCGATGCGGTACCACTCGGCCGGGAAGTTGCCCTCGACGCGCAAGTTGAGCCAGACGGTCCGGCGCGAGAGGTTTTTGACCTGCACGATCATCTCGCTCGGCTCACCCGGATGCAGAAGCAGGCTCGACAGTTCAAGCTGCATCCCGGCCAGTTCGGCGGGACCTGAGACCATCAGCCCGGCGAGGGGGACCGCCTCCGGGATGCGCATGGGCGTCAGCTGAATACTGAGAGTCTGGCTCGAACTCGCCTGGGTCACCTGGGATTCCTCTAGCGGATCAAGTTGATGACGTGGCTCGACCGCAGGCGATTATCGGCCCAGGAGCAGATAAGCCCGTTGACACCGGGATCGACCACCGGGTCGGGGGCGGGCCGACGTGTCCAGTTGGGACCGCGCCTGCGCAAGGCAAAGAGCAGCACCGCCCCCAGGTAGCGGACCCCGGCAGTCTGCTGTAGAAGGGCGACGATATCGGATGGGTAGACCGGACGACCAAAGGGCCAGCCTTTGCCGTCCGGGCCGCCGGTGAGCGGGTTGAGAAACCGGTAGAGTGCTACGCGCAGGTTGAATAAGATTTCCTGCTGGGCACGGGGGTTGTTGTATTCGGGTTCGAGGCCGACCTCGGTCTGCACAGCAACTCCGACGTACTCGGGTTCTTGCAGTTGCACCTGGACGCCCAGCAATCGGCGCTCTTCGAGGTAGCTGAGCACCTGTTGCTGCAACTGCGGCCTGAGCACGAAGAGGTCGGGGTTGAGACCTTCGCCGCGCACCAGGCTGTCGGTATTGGCCTCGGGCACGATGAGCAGGCGCACCGTACCGGCCAGATCGTCGGGGGTCGGCAGGCAGCGCACGCGGGCCACGGCTCCATCGGCGGCCCGCTGGGTAAGCACCTCGAAATCTTCGCTGGTGACGGCCCGGTCGCGGGTCCTGAGCATCTGCGGCGCCCTGAGCACCGCCTGGTCCAGGGACTCGGCGTCAGCCCCGTTGCGGGCGGGCTGGTGATTGGTAATGCGGGCAATGTAGGGCACGGCCGATTTGAGCACCTTGAGCGCTCCGACCTGCACGTTGCCGGCCCGGCCGCCGCCGGTGCGGTAGGAGACGATCCGAATTAATGCGCCGCGCGGCGGGATGGCCCCGTACTGGCGCTCTTCCTGGGCGTTCGCCTCGTTGATTGCGGCCAGTTGCGGGTTGAGGCCCTGCTGCTGGACGCGCGAGCGGATGTGGGTCTGGGTGCGCAACTGGGCGCTTTCGCGAATGAGGGGACCAAACTGGACGGTGCCCGTAAGCGAGTCAATCGTGTAGTGCGGGTCCTCAGGGCCGGAGTCGGCAAAGTCCTGCACTTCCTTCCAGATCTGCGGCAGGCCGCCGGGGGGAGTGATCAGGATGTGTTCGCCTGCCCGGCGCGAGAGGACTGGGGCGCTCTGCAACTGATATTTCTGGCCGGGGGTGCCTTCACTGACCCCCAGGCGCTCCTCGCGGATGGTCTGACTGTTGCTGGCACTCACCGTGCCGCCGATTGAGCGCACGGCAAGACCGACGATGCGCGGTGCCGCGTTGTAGCCGGGCTGGTTGGGGGCGGGGGGCAGGCACACGCAGCGCAGCCAGCGGCCCTGATAGCTCGTAAAGCGGGCGGCGGGCCAGCGCTGGGGCAGGTGCAAGATAGTATCGACGCCCTGGAGCGGGTTGCGTCCCTGCTGGGCCATTTCGCTGAAGCTGAAGCCACGGGTCGCGTCATCCGCTTCGCGCAGTAAGACGAGTTGCCAGCGCTCGCCGTCCCAGGCTTCCCAGCGGCGGGGGGGAAGGCTCGGGTTGATGCCGGTGGGAGTGGCCGCCGCTCCTTTAAAGGTGATGGCGAGTACGTTGCCGTCGAGGGGCTGGTCGGGGTCGATTACCAGGTAGAAGCTATTGCCCGGCTGCGGCTGGTCGTCGAAAAGAGCCTGTTCGCTGCCGCCCCACTGGCCCCCTTGCTGGCGCGTCCAGAGGTCGGTCACCCGGTCGCGCAGGGCCTGGGGGGTGTCGTCGGTCGTCTGAGCGGTCAAAAAATGCTGAAGCGTCGGCTTGCCGATCAAGAGCGGCTGGTCGGTGCTGAAGACGATGGCGGGCTCGGTCTGGGTGCGCTCGGTCGCCACTTCCGTCCCGGCCGGTACTCGGTAGACATCCGGGAGCGCATTGGTCAGATAGAGCGTGATGTCGGTATTGGCGGGCGCCGGTGGGTGCAGCCGGATACCCAGCAATTCGAGAAACGAGACATAGTTGCGGCGCGGCACCTGGTTGAAGCGCAGGAGCATCTGGTCTGTGAGCCAGGCAAACAGTTCGATGAGCGTGATGCCCGGATCGCTCAGGTTGTAGTCGGTCCACTCGGGGCAGTAGCGCGGGATGCGCAGGAGGCATTCGCCCACCAGATCCTCGAAAGTGCGGTCGTCCAGGTTGGACTTCGGCAGCTTGGGGAGAAAGTCGAATTCCAAGGGCTACTCCGGTTGTTGCGGATTGAGATAGAAGGGGTAAACGAGGCTGCGCTCGTCAGGGCTACCCTTCAGGCGGTACTTGATCGTGATATTGACCTGCCCGCGCTCGGTGTCGGCGTCGGTCTCCACTGCGTCGAGGGTGATGCGCGGCTCCCAGATTTCGAGCGCCTCGCGCACGTTGACCCGGATGCGCAGCAAAGTCGCGGCGTTAAGCGGTGCAAAGGCCAGGTCAGCAAGGCGCGAACCGAAGTTGGGCCGGTAGACCCGTTCGCCGATGCCAGTACGCAGGATAATCCAGATTGCTTCTTCGACGTCCTGTTCGCCGGGAGAAAGCTGGATGCCGCCCTGCAAGTTGAGGCGCATCGGAAAAGCAAACCCTGTGCCCAGGTAAGCGCGCAGCTTCGCATCGACCGGATTCAAGCTTTCCATACCAGATAATCGTGCATCCTACTGGCCGCTAAATTAACAGTCCCCGGCAGCACCCCGCCATTCGCCAAAGGTCGAATTGGAACAAGACATCACCCTGGGAGAGAGCCCCCAGGCGGCCAGTGCTGTCAGCATGGGATCGTTCGACAGGTTTGAGACCATTGCCTTCGTACTGCAATTTCAGGAGCGATAGAGATGGATAACACCAACCGCGATCCCAATTCGAGCCAGATACCCACCCAGGAACCGTTGACGGTAGCCGGTGTGTTTCGCAAGCGCGGGGAGGCAGAAAACGCCGTGCTCGAACTGCGCCAGGCCGGTTTTTCTTTCGAGCAGATCGGCATCGAAAGCCGCGAGATTCCGAAAGACGACGTTCAGCGTACGCCGGATGAGCAGTCGATTGAATACGGTTTGCTACCGGGTGGCGGAGCGGCCGGGGACGCCCTGCGCAGCGCCGGCATCGTCACCGGTCTGAGCGGTGCTTTTAGAGGTGAACGCGAGGAGCGCCCGGCGATGGGCCACCGCGAGATCGATTTCGCCCATCGCGGAGATCTTTCTGCTGAAGAACTGCGCTATTTCGAGAGTGCCGTGCAGAACGGCAGCATCCTTATCACCGTACAGGCCGACGCCCGCGCCGCAGATGCTCTCGCCATCCTGCGCCGACACAACGCGGACCTGGGACCGGCACTCGCCTGAAGGATAGAGAAAGGGGAGCACCACCAGGGAAGCGGTAGCTCCCCAATCACCCTAGGGTTTGACGAACTTCAGGGTCATCCGGTCACTCTCGCCGATGGCCAGATACTTCTCGCGGTCTTTTTCCCCTTGCGAGAGGGTCGGTGGCAGTGTCCAGACTCCGCCTTTGTAGTTCTTGGTGTCTTTCGGATTGGCGTTGATTTCAGACTTGCTGTCGAGCTTGAAGCCCGCCGCCTCGATTTTCTTAATTACGTAGTCCTCCGGCATGTAGCCTGTATCGGTCGCACTCTTCGCCGGGTCTGCTCCTACGGGAGCGCGGTGTTCTTCGACCCCAAGCACACCGCCCTTCTTGAGCACCTTGAAGGCCGCCGCGTAAATCTTCTCTTCGTACCCGGCTCCTACCCAGTTGTGGATGTTGCGGAAAGTGAGCACCATGTCGGCCGAATTGTCGGGACCGAGGACGATACTGGCCGGTGGGGTCACGACTGCCACCTGCGCTTTGCCGTAGAGCGATGGGTTTGCCGAAAGCTTCTGTTGAAACCGGACAGCGCTCTTGGTCATCGGACTTTCCTTGGGACCTTGCGGGTCGAAGCTGGTGACGATGAGTTTGCCGCGCTCGGCAAGGACCGGGGCCAGGATGTCGGTATACCAGCCGCCGCCGGGCCAGAGTTCAACCACGGTCATCTCGGGCTTCAGACCAAAAAAGCTCAGAGTTTCCACCGGATTACGATACTTGTCGCGCGCACGCGCCTGCTCCGACCGCTGCGGCCCTTGCACGGCAACACGGATAGCCGCCTCAGGGGCGGCAGCCTGTTGCGCTTGCGCCGGGAGGCTCTGGGCAAGCTGCACCGCGCCCGTCCCACCGAGGGCAAGCACGAGTGAAACGGCCAAAAAACGAACTGAGGACATCTTCGGCACTGGCATAGGTATTTTTCCTGTCAGAATTAGCGTTTTCGGTCTTCTTTCAGAGACGATTTTAGCCGCGGTGGGTGCCGGCCTCAGTATCGTATCTCCGTGACTCCCACTCAATTCCTGCCCTGCCATCTTGTAGTATGTTCGTAACATAATCTCCGTGCGCAGGCAATGAGACAACCGCAGCACTTCAGACGTTCTTTTCAGACGGACCCATTTCTTTGCGAGCAGTTGTTCGGCTTATTGGAGGAAGTCTTTCCAGGGCTGGGGCTCGCAGATGCCGCTGAGCGCAGTCGGTTGCTCGGCGCTGCCTGGGAGGATGCCTCGACACCCTTCGTGCGCTTTGAAGACGGCCGGCTGGTAGCCCACGTCGGGGTACTGGAAATCCCGATGCGACTGGGGGGCAAAGACATACTGGTCGGTGGCATTCACGCAGTCGCCACCCGTCCGGGATTCCGCAGGCGCGGCTACTACCGCCAGCTGATGGAGGCAGTCCTCGACTACTGCGCCGGGCGCTATGAAACACTGCTGCTGAGCACCGGGCAACCGGAGCTCTACGAGCCTTTCGGCTTTCGCGTCGTCGCGGAGCACGCTTTCTGTGCACGGGTTGCAGGTGTAGAGGGCCACAAAGGATTTCGACCGCTCGATCTAGGTACGGAGGCAGATCGCCGGTTGCTGATCCGGCTGGTCGAGACGCGCGAACCCGTCTCGGACCTTGTCGGGGTCACAGGAGCCACCGCCCTCTTCTACGTCAACGAATGCACCCGGCCGCTGTACTACGCCGAAGACCTCGACGTACTGGCCTGCCTCGAAGTAGAGGGAAACCACCTCTACCTTTTCGACCTGGTTGGACCACGGCTCTATCCACTCGCTGCGGTTGTCGAGCGGCTGGGCATGCCTATCGAAGCTGTGACCGTCTATTTCACCCCGGACAAGTTGGCCGCAGAGGTCCGGGCCTTACCCCATGTCTTCGAGGGCGATTCGCTGCTGATGGTCCGCGGTCAGTTCGCCCCGGAAGATGAACCGTTTATGCTGCCCCGCTCGGCCCGGTGTTGAAACCATAAAAGTAGTGAGTTCTCAGTGTGGAACTTTGCTTAACGTCGGAGGGCAGAGCGGGTGCCAGATAGAATGGGCACATGCCATCTCCCTTGCCCGAAGGCTTCGCGCCCCCAACCCCGGCCGGGGTCATCGAGGTCAAAGACTACCCTGCCTACCGTTCGGCGACCGTGCGCTTTCAGGGCAACCTTGCCCAAGCTACCAGTGCGGCCTTTAACCCGCTCTTTCAGCACATCACCAGCAACAATATTTCGATGACCTCCCCGGTCGAAGCCCGCTACTTGGCGGATGAGAGCAGTAGTGCTACGGGCGAGGCAAAAGTTTCCTTTCTCTACCGGAGTAGTGCCGTCACACCCGCCCAAGTCGCGGCCGGGGTCGAGGTGGAAGACCACCCGCCGATGTGCGTCGTCAGTATCGGTATCCAGGGCACTTATGACTGGGAGCACTATCGCCACCACGTTGAGCAGTTGCGCGCCTGGCTCAGCCAGCATCCCGAGTACGAAGCATTCGGCTCGCCGCGCCGGTTTCTCTACGATTCGCCCTTTATTCCCGACCCTCAAAAGCGAAGCGAGGTGCAAATCCCCGTGCGCCGCACTGCAAGCTGAGAAAGTCTGCCGATCCTTCTCACTTTCCATCTTGGATTTTTGTAGCATGAAGTAGTACGCTTGTAGAGCAGCCTTTCCCGCTCTGTCGGCTTTTCCCGGTGGCGCGGCTAAAATAGCCGAAACTATCAAAACGATGTCCTCAGAAAACTCCGTCTACAAAAATCCCCTGGCGAAAGGACTTTTGGGAACCGGCTGGCGGCCTTTGATGCGGCAGTTCGACTTTGATTATTTTTCGCACCTGGTGACCCACGACGGTTGGGAGCTAGCCCAGAAAAGCCTCGATGTGGCAAGCGACCTTGCCGACTCGATTGGGCGCCGGGGGTACGAGTGGTGGGCAAACCTGCTCAACCTGTTTTCAGAAAATACCCAGTACGAACTGGACGAATTCTGGAGCTATGTCACCCCGGACCCGCTGACACCTGACTATCGCTACAAAGATATTCTCAGTTGCGACCGGCCTGTAACCCAGACTGTGAGCCGCGACAGCATTCCCATCGAGCATGTCCTCAACCGGCTGCAGGAGATTGTAATCGCCCGCATCCTCGCATTTTTGGGCCGTCCGCAGGTGATTACCCAGTACTACCTCGACCGGCACTTTTACTATCCGGTCGAACGCTTTCGGAGCTTTGAGCAGTTGGAGGTGCCGGGGACGCTCTACGCCTACTGGCCCGACCACCAGATCTGGCTTAAAATTGCTGCCTCCGAGCAGCGCGGCAAGCAGCAGTACATGCTGATCGCGAGGCACCTGGCTCCTCTGGTTGCTAAAGTCGCCTACAACCTGGCGGTGATACTGAGCGGCTATCAAAGTCGTATCGGCCAACTGCAAAGCCCTTACCCGGTTCGCTCCTTTCCGGCGGCTGTGCAGAGCCTTACCGACAGCGTGCAGCAGATGGTCCTTGACCAGAACCATCTCGCGGTACTGGTCCACGGTGAACCGGGTACCGGCAAGACTGCCTGGGCGCAGGCGGTTGCCCAGGAGCTTTTGCTGCCCATGGGCTATGTCGTCTTCATTCTGGATCACGACGCCGTCGAGCACTTCGTACCACCCACTTACCTTGAGCGCATCTGCCTCATCATCAACGAGGCCGACAACCTTGCCCAGGACCGCTCAAGCGAGGCTGCCCAGGGCAATACCAAGACCGAGCACGTCCTCAGCCTGCTCGACGGCACCCTCTACCGGAGCGTGATCGACGAGAAAGGTCTGCAGACCCATCAAAAACTAGTGGTACTGCTCACCTGCAATACCACCGAACGTCTCGACCCCGCCGTCCTGCGCAAGGGCCGCATCGACTTAATTGGCGAATTTACCCACCGATTTGTCTGAATCGGTGTGACTTACAGTAGCTTCACCGTGGCTTCACGGAGGCTTTAACTGAGCCATTCCTATCAGGGGCACGCTATAAGTGTTCCTGCTTAGTTCCCCCCCAGCCCTCTGGCCCACTCGGGCCAGGGGGTTTAATATTTGAGCGGCAGCTTACAGAGCAATTTTGCCGCTCGGATAGCAAAAACTGCTTTGCAACAGAACCTCAAATATCCAGACAGCGAGCTTCGACAATCGCTCGAAGCTGGGCAAATCGCTCCAGGCCCTGGGGGCCGTAGCTCAACAGCGCGGGAAGGTGGACTGCCTGAACCGCGTTCACGAGTTCCCCGGACATCTGCTCGACCACCTGCTGGGCTACCGACACCTTGATTCCGATGGTTCTTGCCAGTGTCAGAAAATCTCCAGCTTGTAACCTGTCATCCTTTCCATTGAGTTTCAAGGCCATGCGGTCCTGAGCCAGAAGCGGGAACACCCGAGTCGTGAGGGTGTCGTAAACCGGGGCCAAGCGCACGGATAGAAACGACCGCTCTCCTGGGGTGGCGGTCCTCAGTACCGCCAGGTTTTTTAGATGCATGTCTCCGTCTGCGATCAGCCAGGCGAACAGCGCCCTGCGGAACAGTAATAGCAAGTCTTCCTCAGGCTCGGTTGAGACAGGTCGCAGCGCTTTAGCTACGCGCTCAATGGCCGAATCGTACTTTGCAGCAGCAGAAATATTCAGTAGGGAGCAAAAGTCCTCCAGGCAGTACAACCGTCGCCTATCTTCCGGTCCACACCGGATGTCGAAGCGCTCCACCACCAGTGCGGGCGGCAACTCCGGCATCTCCACCAGGGCATGTGCCGGTACGACAAAGCCCAGGCGCCTCGCCAATTCAAGCGCCGTCCACTCGACAATCGGGGTGGCCTCAAACCCGGCGGCACCCGCCGGCTTCAGGATGTGTGTAAATGGCCGCCCTCTCGCATCGAGCAACTGCCCTGAATTGTTCAAAAACATCGGAACCTTGATCTGCACCCCTGAGAGGCGAGGAGTATCCACATCTCGATACAATTCGGCAACTGCTCGCTCGAATCCTTCCTCAAGGCGTTCTTTGCCAGGACCCTCATAAGCGCCGGTAAATCGCCCCTCGTCCACCCACTGAGCGAGCCTACCGTCGATTACATCGACAGGAATAGTGCTGAGCTTTGCGAGGTTATCGACGATTGCAATATTGGACATGTACCGTTGACCGCTGAGCAGAATGTCTCGCTCGTTGCGGCTTTGCAACACTTCCTCCAGCCAGCCTTCCGGCAGGAGCGAACCGATGAACGGCGGCAATTTTCCCGGCACTGTGTCGCGGACCGGAGAAGCCAAATCAACCTGCTCGGGCGTCCAGCGCCACTCAAAGCCGTCGTTGCGCAATCGGCCAATTGGAACTCCATGCCAGACGACGTGGAGATCGATACCCGTCTCGGCACTGGCAACGGTGAAGACCTGCTCACGCAGCAGCCATCTTTCTGCCTCTTCCCCTTCCCGGTACCACTGGTTCTCACGCGCCAGGGTCCAGATTGCATCTGCCGCTTTTGATGGTCCCCCATACTCAGCAATCAGCCGTTCGACCAGTTCCTGCTTCATTGCAGGGCTAATGGATGCCGACTGTTCGCTGCGCAGTCGGAACGCCTCTAGAAAGCGCTGGCGGATGGATGACACATCGACATTGATCTCCCCCATCGGGTCCCTCACGAGTGCGGGTGCCACCGAGGGATTGGCCGGTGCCTGGTTCTGGACGATTTCTAGAGCTCGGATACGCGTGCGCTGCTTGCGCCTGCCCGATATGAAAAGACGGCCATCGGTAACGGGACCAAGCAGGATCGCACTCGCCCCGGCAAGATAGGTATTTGGGTAAAGGTACCTGGCGATCCGAACAGCATGCTGCAGAACAACTGTATCGATGTGGTCCGTCGCATCGACGTAGATTCCGCGGAGTAACTGAATCAGATAGCCACGTTCCACTCTGTAGTGGGCCGTGGGGCTATCCAGATTGAGTCCGATCAGGTACAGGCTCATCTATTCTCGTACCTGAGGTACGGGAAGATTAGAGATCAGGCCAATGCTAACCTAATTTTCTCGCGCTTCAAGTACGGGAAAATTAGAATCTCTCGGTGCTTCAGCCTCAGGAGGACGAAGCAAAAGCCCCTCACCAGGTATTTGGATGAGGGTAGCCACGATTTTTGTACTCCAGCTACAGATGGCCCAGGACTGGGGCGCTTCTGCGTAGTTTCCGCAACTGCCGACCTGTTTTTTGCAGTCCAGGCCAGGTCGCGTTCAACACACTGCATCTCACCCCCAATGCGTGCTACCCAACTTGCCGGGCGCTTTAACCGCCTGGATTCAGTTTGCATGCTGAAGGATAATCAGTACTCGGACACAGCTGGACCCGTATACAAACACAAACAGCAAAAAGTAGAATGCAACCACAGCCTCTCCGTAGTTCTACGTACTTGTTTTCCGTAGTATTGGCCCTGACTTTTCCCCCACTGTTTTAGAGAGTTGCCATGTTCACGCTCAATCGCACATCGACTGTTCGCTTTTCGGACCTGGTGCCGGTCGCCGAAGTCAAAGCCAACTGGCAAGGCGGCATCGGCACCGTGACGCCGACGACGTTCGGTGCCACCGATTACGAAATTTTCGACGTTCGTGCGACAGCCGACAGGCAGCTCAATGACCAGTTGAAGAAGACGGACCTGCGCCTGATGCGCGTTCATTGCACGGGCCTGCTCGACCGCTGGGTCAACCCGACCACTTGCAACTGGGATGAAGCCTCGGTCTTTGAAGCGCTCGGTAACCTGGACGCGTCGTGGCGAACTGTCTTGAACCTGCCGATGTGGCCAGCCTGGATGCGCCAGGATGCCCATCGCCTGCTGTGCCCCTCCGAGTACAGCCATTACGCCAGGATGTGCGCGGACCTTGTCGAACTTGTCAGCGTCAAGCATGAGCGCAAAGTCTTCTGCTGGGAATTGATGCACGAACTGGACGACCGCTACCGGCAAGCAGGCAAACTGGGCGACCTCTGGAAGCTCTACAACACAGTTGCCCTCGCCATCAAGCGCCAGGTGCCCGGAGCCAAGATCGGCGGAATCGCTTTCAGCGCCTTCGAGCCGGAGCTTTTCGAAACATTCTTGAAAAACTGCAAACAGCACATCGACTTTGTCTCGTGGCACGAAACTTTCGAGCAGTTCGCTGTCGAATCAGATACCCGAGCAATGGCGGCGACTGTCAGCTTTCGCTATCGGGTCAAAGCAATTCGTGCCCTCGTCAAGCACTACCTGCCCGGCCGCAAGGTGCCGTTGCTGGTCGATGGGTGCACACTGCGCTGCTTACCACTGAGCGCTACGGGCAAACAAAATAGCCACGTCGGGGCAGTCTGGCTCGCGTCAGTCCTGAAGCACCTGGCTGAAGCCGGTACCGACATGGTGACAGTCGCCCCTTTTAAAGACGAACTGGAAGGTCTCTTCGATGAACACAACCGCCCGAGGCCGCGAGCAACAGTACTGAGCTGGTTTCAAAAGTACCTGGTGGGCGACATTTGCCCGACTGTCAGCACATTGCCCTCGATTGAAGCGTTCGCCGTCCGCAACCACCAGGGCCGGCGCGCCCTGCTCCTGCTGAATAAAAGCGACAACCCGGTCAAAGTGCGCCTGGCCAATCTCGGCGAACGGGGGAAAGATACCGTCGCCCTCGTGGTCGATGCTGGTGGTCTGCAACAGGCCGTCGTGACGCGCACGGCGAGTTGCCGTGAACTACTGGCCCTCACGCCGATGTCGGCAAACTTGCTGTTGCTGTAGCCGGAGCCGATAGTGGTGTTGCAGCTTCAGCAGTTGATGAATGTCCTCAGAAAAACCGATCTACCTGATTGCACCTACTGAAAGCGGGCAACGCCTGGCAGAGCGGCTGGCGGCACTATTGCCCGACGCCCGCCTCTGGTCTGCACCACTTGCCGAATTGCCGACCGCCTGGCACTCGGCCCGCCAGCTCGTCTTTCTGGTGGCAGCAGGAGCAGTCGTCCGCCTCATCGCCCCGCTCCTGACCCATAAAGCGACCGATCCCGGTGTGGTCGTCATCGATGAAGCGGCGCGCTTTGCCATCAGCCTGAGCGGTGGCCACCAGGGTGGGGCCGACGCTCTGGCGGAGCAAATCTCAGCCCTCCTGGGAGCGACTGCCGTGATTACCAACGGCTCCTCCCATCGCGCTCTACCGGCAATCGATCTACTCGGTAAACCTTACGGCTGGCGTCCAGGTCGAGATTCAGATTGGAACCGGGTGGCAGCGGCACTGGTAGCCGGTAAACCTGTCCAACTCGTCCAGCACCACGGCCTTACCCTCTGGCAGCAGGCTCTGGCACAAGACCATCCCTTTACTGAGACGACTACCGCAGCGGCACGCGTCTGGATTGGGGCTGGGATACCTGATCCTTCTGACCTTCCCACCGTCCGCTGGCATCCGCGGGTGCTCTGGCTGGGCGTCGGCTGTGAGCGCGGCACTTCGGAGCAGTTGCTCGTAGATTCGATTCAACAGTTGCTGATAGAGCACCAGCTCGCGATCGAGGCAGTGGCCGGGATCGCCACTCTCGACCTCAAAGCGGATGAAGTCGGCATCCTCGCACTGGCTCGCCACTACGATTGGCCCATCAAGATTTTTGACGCCGCCACTCTCGCAGCCTGCCCAGTTCCGCACCCTTCTTCGATCGTGGCCGGGTGCGTCGGCACGCCTTCGGTCGCCGAGGCTGCCGCCCTCACAGCGAGCGGCGCGGGCGAACTGACAGTCGAGAAGCGAGTCTTTCGCGCCGAGGGTTCCGGAGCCTGTACAGTTGCCATCGCGACTGCCCAGACGGAGTACAATCCCGAACCCGGTTTCCTGTCACTGATCGGCAGCGGTCCCGGTGCCCTCGACCAGCTCACCCCGGCCGCCGCCGCCGCCCTCGCCGGGGTGCAGGTGGTAATCGGCTACAGCCTCTATATCGATCTGGTGCGTCCTTTGCTGAAGGCGACCCAGGTGATCGAGACAAGCCCGATTACCCAGGAAGTGGCCCGCGCCGAGCGGGCAATTGAGCTTGCCCGGCGTGGGCTATCGGTCGCGGTCGTCTCCTCAGGCGACTGCGGTATCTACGGCATGGCCGGCCTGGTGCTCGAACGCCTCGCCCAGTCGGGCTGGGACGGCCAAAGTCCACGATTGGAGGTCTTGCCCGGCATTACCGCTTTGCAGGCGGCAGCGGCACGGGTCGGCGCACCGCTGATGCACGACTTTTGTGCCATCAGCCTCTCGGACCTGATGACGCCCTGGGAAGCAATTCGTAAACGCCTCGAAGCCGCTGCCGGTGCCGATTTTGTGATTGCCCTCTACAACCCGCGCTCTCAAACGCGTACCCGGCAAATCGAAGAAGCCAGGGCAATCCTGCTTGCCCACCGTCCGCCCGAGACACCGGTCGCCCTCGTGCGCGCCGCCTTTCGTGCAGACGAGCAAATTAGCTTGTGCACCCTGGCCGACTGGCCGCTTGCCCAGGTCGATATGCTGACCACGGTCCTGATTGGCAACCGGGCAACCTTCCGGCACGGCGAACGGCTGATTACGCCGCGCGGCTATCCGGGTGCAGATACGGACCTGCCTATCTAGAGTCAAGCAGTTGGTAGGGCAAGCGAGCATGGAATACATCAAAGATCCTTTCGTCATCAGCACTGACAAGTCTCGGCTGGACCTTCAGGAGATCCATGGCTTCCTGCAGAGTTCTTACTGGGCAAAAGGCATCCCGCTCCCGACTGTCAGGCGATCGATCGAAAACTCCCTATGCTTCGGCGTCTATGAAGGCAACCGACAAATTGGGTTTGCCCGCGTGATCACCGACCTCGCCACGTTCGCGTATCTCTCGGATGTCTTTATCCTGGAAACGCACCGGGGACTAGGACTGGGGAAATGGCTTATCTCGTGTATCCTGGCCGAACCACAGCTTGCGGATCTGCGCCGGTGGGTACTCGTGACAAAAGACGCCCAGGTCCTGTATCAGGAGTTCGGCTTTCAATCTTTGAATGCACCGGAGCGCTATATGGAAATCTTGAATTCAGATGTCTACGCCAGGCTGTCGTCCGTGCAGACCACCTGAAAGCATGAACACTCTCGCCATCGACATCGGCGGTAGCCGGATTAAAGCCATGTTGCTCAACGCCCAGGGGTACCCCCTGAGCAAATACCTGCGGGTCAGCACTCCAAAGCCGGGGCATCCCGAGGCGGTGCTGTCCGCGATTGCCGGTCTCGGTGCCGGAATCGGACCTTTCGACCGCGTCTCGGTCGGCTTTCCGGGAGTCGTGCGTAGCGGGCACACGCTCACTGCCCATCTTGACCCGGCCTGGATCGGCTTTGACCTTGAGCGGGCACTCTCAGCAAAGTTGGGCAAACCCGTGCGCACCGCCAACGATGCCGATGTGCAGGGCCTGGCCACGATTGCCGGAGTTGGTGTCGAACTGGTGCTCACCCTCGGGACCGGCTTCGGTTCGTCACTCTTTATCGACGGACGGCTGGTTCCCAATCTGCAACTGGCCCATCAGCTTTTCTATGAAGGCAAGACTTACGAGCAGCACCTGGGAAACCCGGCTCTCAAACAAACGGGTCTGGAGGAATGGAATCGCCTGCTGTCCCTTGCCCTTGTAAATCTACAGGCGATGTTCAACTACGAGGCGTGTTACCTGGGCGGCGGCAACTCCCGAATGGTCGCACTGGAACTGCCTGCAAACGTCCGTATCACGGCGAACGTAAACGGTGTGCTCGGTGGCTTCCGCCTCTGGTAGCGCCTTCGCCACAGATGGAACCCTGTGGAAGCGACGTGGTTACGGGGCCTTTGAGGCAGACTCCTCGGGTCCGGTGACAGCTACTTCAACTTGTAGTAGTCGAGGATGGCCTGAGTCGAGCGGGGGATGAGCTTTTTAAGCTTCTCGGGGTGATGGGTCTTCAGGTAGTACCAGTTGCGCGTCTGCTTGTTTTCGATGGCGAGGCGGGCAAATTCGAGACCACGGGGACCGAATTGCTCGATTTGCAGATTGATCAGGCGAGCAAACCAGCTCGGCAGGGTCGCAGCCGGTTTACCCAGATAGCGCAAGATGCGCTTCATCGCTTCAAGACGGTTGCCGCGGTCGGTAAACTTGCCATATTCAAGGTCGGCACGAATCAGCTCAAAGAGCGCTTCGCCCGTTTCGTTGCGCACAACGAACCACTGCCAACCGAGGTCAGCTGCCATGTAGCCGACGGTCAGGTCCGCAAGACCGTTCATCTGATCGAAACAAGATTTGCAGGCTTCCGGGAAGCAGCCGCGCAGCCTGTCCATCGGCAACTCGAAGTAGCTGACTTTTTCGATTGAGCCGTCCTCATGCCAGAACCAGACCCGAAAATCAGCCATGAATTCGAGCTTGCGCACGGTGCGCGGCGAACGGCTCGTGGCCCGCACCAGCCGCTGCCAGTTGGCGAGGGTCATGTTGTCCGTGCAGACGAGGCCGAGCACGTAAAGCTTCTCCAGCCCCAGGCTCGCTTCGATGGCCCGCAAAGCGCCAATCTGACAGCCGACACCGACCACGGCGAGTCGCTTGATGCCCTGTTTTTTAATTTCAGGTACCAGGTCGAGAATCGGTACCAGGTCCCAGCGCGACCCACCCGTCTCCTTCAACTCAGCCGGGTCGCGGATGAGAACCGGAGTGCCGGTGTTGTCCGGGTTGCGGCGGCTGGTGAGGACCGCATCGACGCTACCTGCTCTCAGCAGCCGTTCGAGAATCGCACTCACCGCCCCGCTACCCTGCACGCCCTCGCGGGGGACGCGCATCCGGGCAGCGTGCATCGAGCGAAAAACCCCGAAGTACAGCTCATCGGTTGCCAGGTTGCGCACCCGGCCGTGGATTGCCGCCTCCCGCCCGCTCACCTGGTCTTCAGCAAACTCGCAAATCGACTCCACCTGAGCCTGGTACTGGGCGTGAAAGCAAAGACCGCAGTTGCTGCAGATGCGGTCTTGCAAAAGCGGATAAGTCGGGCCGAGTGAAGTTTGGGTCATCGCTAAACATCCCGTCTGAGGGAGAATGATAAAAAATTCGGTGTACTCCATGGTAGGTCGGCTTCGCGGCTCGGGCAAAGTCTCCGTCGTGGGTGCAGGTAATGTCGGGGCGACCCTTGCTCAGCGCATCGCCGAGCAAGAGATTGCCGACGTGGTGTTGCTCGATGTCGTCGAGGGTAAACCCCAGGGCATCGCCCTCGATTTGATGGAAGCGCGCAGCGTCGAGCGCCACGACCGTCAGGTGATAGGCACCAACGACTACCGGGACACCGCCGGGTCCGACGTGGTCGTGATCACCGCCGGGCTTGCGCGGCGACCGGGCATGAGCCGCGACGACTTACTGGTGACCAATGCGCGCATCGTGGCAGAAGTCACTCGCGAGGCAATCCACTATTCGCCTGAAGCCGTGTTGCTGGTCGTCACCAATCCGCTCGATGCGATGACTTATCTTGCCTGGCGGGTGAGCGGCCTGCCAAAGCCACGGGTCGTCGGTATGGCCGGGGTGCTCGACGCCGCCCGGTTTGAGACTTTTATCGCCTGGGAACTGGGGGTGTCCGTGCGCGATATTACCGCCCTGGTG
Organism: Gloeobacteraceae cyanobacterium SOY_34_metabat_159; assembly: GCA_031399965.1. Taxonomy (GTDB): domain Bacteria; phylum Cyanobacteriota; class Cyanobacteriia; order Gloeobacterales; family Gloeobacteraceae; genus JANNPH01. The sequence goes on from JANNPH010000128.1 coordinate 20,375, forward strand.
CTCGGCGGACACGGCGACTTGATGGTACCGCTGCCGCGCTTTTCGACCGTCTCGGGGATTCCCATCACGCAGCTCTTAAGCGATCTGCAAATAGAGCGCCTCGTCGAGCGCACCCGCGACGGCGGTGCTGAGGTGGTGCGCCTGCTCAAGACCGGTGGGGCCTACTATGCCCCCGCCTCAGCGGCAGCCCAGATGGTGAGTGCAATTATGCTCAACGAACAGCGCATCCTGCCTGCCGCTGCCTACCTTGATGGCGAGTACGGTCTCAAGGACATCTTCATGGGCGTACCAGTCAAGCTGGGCAGCGGCGGCGTCGAGCAGGTGGTTGCCCTTGAACTCGAAGTCCAGGAAAAAGCGGCCCTTCACCAGTCAGCAACGACGATTCGCGGCAATCTTGAGCGGGTTGCTCAGTTGGGCCTTTATTAATCTAGGAAGCGGAGTTAACACCGGCAGCCATCTGGGTCGTTATACTGATGGTCCTGCGAGATCTTCCTCACTATACTGAGTCAAAACATACCAACCGCAACCTCCTGGAGTACAGGATGCAACAAACTCCTATCTCAGAAAGCACTGCCTGGTGGCTGGAACTAGCTACCAACGAACCTTATCTTTATTTATTCGGTCCCTTCGATTCAAAAGTAGAAGCTGAGTCCTCAGTTGAAAAGCACAGAGCTGACCTGACTGGCGAAGGCTGGCAGGTCACCTCGGCCAGGCTTACCGACAACGGACCGGCCAATCAGATCCGTGTCGCTTAGAGCCTGACCCTCCACAGGCTAGAATTCGCGATTCCAAAACTCCAGAGCTGCTCCGCTCAGGGCGATCACGCCGTGGGCGATTGCTGTGTCGCCGCAGTCGAATTTCGGGTGATGCAGCGGGTGGCTGTTGGCCCCGCCCACACCGAGCCGGAACATCGTGCCGGGTATTTCCTGACACAGTACGGCAAAGTCCTCGGCTCCCATCGAAGGTTCTCCAAGCACCTGTAGATGCTCGGCCCCCAGCAGCTTGCGCACACAGTCTTCGACGATGTTGGTCAGTCGCGGGTCGTTCATCACCGGCGGTGTGCCGACGCCGTATTGAAGTCGGTGATGTGCCCCAAAAGCGGCACAGGTCTGAGCAGTGATCTGCTCGATCCACTGGGGTAGGGCGGCCCTGGTCTGCGGGTCGAGGCAGCGGACCGTACCTTTGAGGACGACATGGTCGCAGATAATATTGGGGGCTCGCCCGCCCTGCATCTGACCGATGGTGAGCACCACAGGGCGTAGCGGGTTGTGCATGCGGCTGATGCCCTGCTGGAGGCTCGTCATCACATTGGCCGCCACCCAGATGGCATCAATTGCCTCGTGAGGCCGGGCTCCATGGCCTGAGCGTCCGAAAATCTCGATGGCGAGCGTGTCGGAAGAAGCAGTAAATACCCCCGAACGCACGCCGATCATCCCCATCGGCAAACTCGGAAAACAGTGCAGTGCAAAAAGAGCCGAGACTTCAGGAGCACTTAGAGCACCGTCATCGAGCATCCACTGCGCACCAAGGGCAGTCTCCTCCGCCGGCTGAAACAAAAACTTGACACTGCCCCGAATCGAATCGCGCAGTTCGCTGAGCACCATCGCCACCCCAAGGCCAATGGTCGTATGCAGGTCGTGGCCGCAGGCGTGCATGACGCCGCGCACAATCGACTGATGCGGCAGGCCCGTCTGCTCGGAGATTGGGAGTGCGTCCATATCGGCGCGAATGCCGATTGTGCGCGGGTCGGACTGTTCACCCTCCAGCAGGCCGACTACGCCAGTGCGGCCGATGTCGGTCTGGACTTTCAGACCCAGTTCTTTCAGAATCGCCGACACACAGGCAGCCGTCTGGTATTCTTCGCCGCTCAGTTCGGGGTGAGCATGGAGAAATTGCCGGATCGAGACCAGGCGAGGCAGCAGGGCTTCGGTCTTCTGGCAAATCGCCTGCAGGTAGTTGGAGTTACCCACAGAGCACTTGTCGATACAGCAACTGCACCTGCAAAGACCCAGCCTCCCCCGCCAGTCCCGGTCAGATGGCGGCAGTATCGGTTAATTCAATAAACTTAACATGATTGGCTCGATTTCATGGCGCTCGGGCTGGCTGGTATAATTTCTGCAATTGTCTCGGACGGCCCGATTGGCTCGACCGCAACATCCTTCCGGGAAACAGGCGAGTGGATGCACAAGATTCTTTTGATCTCGGACGGACACGGTGAAGATTGGGTCGCAGCTCAGATAGCGCTGCAGTTAAGACGTCTATACGACCGGCACCTCTACGGGTCCGTCGCCCTGATGGCCCTGCCGATGGTGGGCGACGGGCATAGCTACGAACGCATCAATGTACCGATAGCCCTGACCACCCGAGTCCTGCCCTCGGGCGGCTTTACTTTCAAGAGCGTGCGCGGGCTGTGGCTCGACCTGCGTTCCGGACTGACAGGCTATAGCACTCATCTGGTGCGCTCGGTCCAGACGATGGCCAATTGGGCCGACCTGGTACTGGCTGTGGGCGACATCCTGCCCCTCGGCCTTGCCTGGATGACCCGCAAACCCTATGTGTTCATTGGTTGTACAAAGTCCGACTACTACACCGACGGCGCTTACAGCTGTTATTTTCCGTGGGAGCGGGCTCTGTTACAGCCGCCTCGATGCCTGCATACTTTTACCCGCGATCTGGTCACCTGCAAAAATCTGCGCGCCCATCAAGTCAGTGTCAGCTACTGCGGTAACCCGATGATGGACGGTCTTGAGGTTTCCGATTCGGTCACTGATTCTGAGGAAACTTTGATCGGGCTATTGCCTGGATCGAGGCCCGACGAAGCCCAGCGCAACTTGCGCGACATCCTGCTCTGCTTGAGTGCGATTCACCAGGGTAGTGGCCGACCCGTGCGCTTTGAGGCCGCGATCTCTGCCGGCCTTGAACTCGACGCCTTTCACCGGCTTGCCCAGGCTGCAGGCTGGAAAAGTTTCGGTAGCGACCGACTCGGCCTCGGCGAGACGGTCGTGCACCTCCACCGGGGCAACTTCAACCGCATCCTGCACCGCTCTCACCTGCTCATCGCCATGGCCGGCACCGCCACAGAACAGGCCGTCGGCCTTGGTAAACCAGTCGTTACCCTGCCGGGACACGGTCCCCAGTTCACGCGCCGCTTTGCCTACTTACAGCGGCAGTTACTTGGCGAGTCGATTTTTGTCGTAGACGAGCCCCCGGATTGCCGTCCGGCGGCTGTCGCCCAGACGGTGCTGGCACTTCTGGATGATGAACCGCGTCTGTGGAATATCCGGCGCAGTGGCCGCGAACGCATGGGTGAAGCGGGTGCTGCCCGCCAGATTGCCGAATTTGTCGTCTCGAAGCTGCCGCAACCGGTGCGGGGTAAGCCCCGCTCCCGTAGCTAGCGCATGCCAGTCTCGCGAGTAAACCGGTGGTGACAGCGGTAACCCGGCTATCGAGTCGGCAATTTTTTGGGCGTTCCGCTGTCTGGAGGCTCTGTACCAGTCGCTGGATCTCCGACTGGGGGGACGCCGTTCACATCCTTGCCTTCAACTGGCTGGTGGTCCAGCAGACCGGATCTGCCGGGGCGGTCGGTATCTGCCAGGCGCTCTGGATTACCGGCAACCTGGTCGGTGCCTGGCCGGGCGGGTGGCTGGTCGATCGCTACGGAGCCCGGTTTTCAATCCTCACGAGCTATGCCCTGCACGCCCTGACGATTGCCGTCTTTGCCCTCGTGGCCCTCGGTGGCGAGACTGGGGCGGTCTTATTTGGCGGCATATCGCTTTTTCTAGGGCTGCTCGGCGCACCGGGCGACCCCGCCCAGCGCGTCTTGATGCAGCAAGTTGCGGCGGATGACCAGGAGCTTGCTCGCCTGAACGGCCTGCTCAGTGGCGGCGGGGCAATTGCTCAGTGTCTGGGGCCGCTACTCGCAGGCTGGCTACTGCTGCTTATCCCGGCCGGCTGGGCTTTTCTACTGAACGCGGTGAGCTTCGTGCTCGCAGCCCTCGTACTGTTGCGGCTGCAATCCGTTCGTTCCCCGCTCACGGCGACTGAACAATCCAGGCCAACCGGTTCGCTCTTTGCCCAGGTGCGGCCCCTCGCAGGCACGATTGTCGCTACAGCCGGTTTTCTCTTTGGACCGGCAGCATTGCTGGTATTGTTTCTGCCCTATTACGTTCAGCAGGTTCAGCACTGGCCGCCAACTGCCCTCGGACTGCTTGAAGCAGCCCGCTGGGGTGGTCTTGGGCTCGGTACCGTGATTGGGTCGCTCTGTATCGCCCGGATCAGACGCCTCAAACTGTGGATAGTGCTCGCCCTCGCAGCCCTTGGTGTCCCGGTCTTGGGGTTTATAGCCGGTGGCGACGCGGGTACGCAGGCGCTCTGGCTGGTCATCCTGGGAACGATTGCAGGCTTCGGCTACGTCTGCCTGAATCAATTGCTGTTGCAACAGGTGAGCGAATCGTGGATGGGGCGCGTCATGGGTGCGCTCTCTGTATTTGTGGGTATCGGTCTGCTCGTCGCCGGGGGGTGCTGGTGGCTCACAATCGAGCAGATGGGCTATGCTGCCGCGATGCGCCTTGCCCTGTGCCTCGCAGCCGTTTCCCTGATCCCGGCCGCTGCTGAGCTGTTGCAGAGTAAGTATTTTTCACTAGACAAGCAATCGAGGAAACCCGTAAGATGAAGAAGTATGAAGTCTGGATGGGTGTGCATTTGCCGATGATTCGTGTAGTTCCGATCGTGGCCGCTGTTGCTGCGAGTGTTCTCTTGCCGGGTGTCGGCGTACTGGCGGCAGACGAGGTGATTACCGCCCGCATCAAGGCGACGATCGAGCGGATGGATACAGCAGCCAATAGCCAGAACAGCGACGAACTGTTTTCTAACTACAGTGCCAATTTTAAAAGTAAGGACGGTTTGAGCCTCGATGCGACCCGCAAGGCGACCGTGGGTCTCTGGGCCAAGCTCAGCGAGCCCGCCTATCAAACGGATGTCACTTCCGTCGTGCCGCAGGCCAAGGGTGGGGTTCGGGTCACCTCGACGACCCGTGTCAAGGCTGGCTACCGCAACGAACTTTCGAGCAAGGGCCAGCTGACTTCGACCATCGAGAGCGTCAGCCAGTTTGAAGAACAGAAAGGCAACTTGAAGCTCGTGTCGCAAACAGTGCTCAATGAGCGCACGACGATCAGCATCGGCGACAAGCCGCCCGAGGTCAAATTCAACATCCCGACGACCGTCCGCGCCGGCAGCAGCTTCAAAGTCGAGGCTATCCTGCCCAACTCACTTGAGGAAGTGCCTGCTCTAGGAGGCATCAGCCTCACACCGATTACCGGCTCGAATCTGGCGCTCGGTGCGCCGCCTCTGCAGCCGTTGCGCGCCGGTGGGCTATTCAAGACGGCCCAGGCACCGATCAGGGCCGAGGACCAGTCGGTAACGCTTGCTTTCGTGCGCGATGGCGGCATGTTGTTGTTCAACCAGCGTTTGCGGGTGAGCGATGCGGCTAAACCTGCTTCCAAGGAGTAAATGTGATG
>JANNPH010000140.1:0-46389 GCA_031399965.1 Gloeobacteraceae cyanobacterium SOY_34_metabat_159
GTAAGCATCACGGCGCACCGCTAGCGTGGCTTTGATGTTCAGCCACAGGACTATCGCCACTACCGACAACACGAATGCAATTTCCATATCACGCCTATTCGAATTGGCACGCGGCATGGCGGAGCGCCGAGACCTGCAAGAAGCCCAGCACTGGTTACTGCGCCAGCAGGAGTGGCAGCGGGCACGCAACCGCCAACCCGAAGAAGCGAGTATCCTACACGTCCTGGCTGGCGAACTGACCACCAGCACCACGGGTCTTGGCGCCCTCAAGCAGGCCCATCAGCAGCAACAGGCAGAACTCGCCCCACTCCCCGATGAGAGCGAGCCGATTCGGGCCACCCAGGCACAACTGGCTGAAAACCGCGCTGCTCAAGAGGTGAAATTCAGTACCCTCGGCGCCCTCGAACAGCGCCTCAACCAGATAGATGCCCTTGAAAAGCAAATGACCGAGCTGGTGCAACAACTCAACCACAGTCAGCACCAACAACAACTTTACAAAGAACTGACCCGCGCCTTCGGTAAAAACGGCATCCAGGCCCTGATTATCGAGAATGTCCTGCCGGAATTGGAAACTGAAACCAACCAGTTGTTGGCTCGCCTTTCCGGCAGTCAACTGCACGTGCAATTTATTACCCAGCGAGCTTCCAAAAACGCGCGCAAGCTGATTGATACCCTCGATATCCTGATTGCCGATGCTCGCGGTACTCGCCCCTACGAAACCTACTCCGGAGGAGAAGCCTACCGGGTCAATTTCGCAATCCGTCTTGCGCTCTCGCGCCTGCTTGCTCGCCGCTCCGGTGCTGCTCTACAGACGCTCATCATCGACGAGGGCTTCGGCACCCAGGACCAGGAAGGCCGCGACCGCCTCGTGCAATCTATCAATGCGGTATCGGATGACTTTGCCTGTATTCTAGTGATCACGCATATTCAAGAACTCAAAGAAGCCTTCCAGTCGCGAATCGAAGTTGAGAAGTGCCACAACGGTTCGCAATTGAGCGTTGTACTGTAAGATTAGCTCTTGATCCCGGCTTCAGAAATTGACTGTGTTAGTATAAGTTTGTGTGCCAGGTTGGACTCAAGTCATGGTTCATTTCGACGATCCTAAAGATCGGCCGGTTTACATTATTTCGGTCGCTGCTGAGCTGGTTGACATGCACCCGCAGACGCTGCGCCAGTACGAACGGGTCGGCCTCATCCGGCCCTACCGGATGCCGGGGCGGGGCGAGGGCAAGGGCGGCAAAGAACGCGAAACACGGCTTTACTCCGAACGCAATATCGAGCAGTTGCGCTACATCAAACGGCTGACCCAGGAATTGGGAGTCAACCTCGAAGGTGTCAAGCAGATCACAATGCTCAAAGAAGAACTCGACCAGCGCCAGGGCGAACTCGACAAACAAAAGAACAAAATGCAGCAGGAAATTCAGCGCCTGCGCTCCAAGATCGGCAAACTCGAAGTGCAAATCGACGACGAATAGCACTTCCCCACTCTCAAGTGTAAGTATTCGCCCGAGGAGGCGAAAACGTTTTTCAGCAACGCGATGTTGCTCAACAACATTTTGAGTTTTGCCGATGGGTGAGATGACAACAGTCGACTTCCGGCAACTCTCATAGGATCGAAGCAGCCTTCTCAATCTTTGCTGCCTGCATCGCTCTTGTCCTGCACCCGGACGTCAGACACAGAACACGGCTAAGGGTGCCTAGAGTCTATGTAGACAGCGTACTGATGAAATAAGGCTCACAACCCTTTCTGGGCTAGGCGCCATGAAACCCGACCAACTCAGCCGACATCTGGCAGAAGTATACGACCGGCAGTACCCGCTTGACCTGGGAAAAGGGGAGCATCTGCGAGAGGTCGTCGAATCTTGTTTAAGGCAAGACGGTCTGGTATTTGATGAGGGATGGGTAGCGGCTCTAGAATCTAACGTGCGTCAGGAAATCCGGAGGCAGCTGCTCAGCCGTTGGCTGGCAGTCCATGAATACGCCGACAGCGTTCTAGGGTTGCACCACGAAAGAGCGGACGTACTGCACTGGGGAGAAATAGCCCGAGCGTGATTTGCTCGTTCCACCTGATGGGAAGGCGCGGGGAGCCTCGCGGCAGAAGTTGACCGCACTCGTGCTCGTCGTCGTTTTAAGTCTGGTCAGCGGATCTCGGTTCGCAAGCCGCGCACAGGTCCGCTGACCTGGAGGCTCATTCTGGGCATCCTGGAGCATATCCTGCTCGGCATTTTAGAAGACTTATGAACCTGACAGCGAGTCTGGGTCGCTTTGACCCGCAGCGGTGGCTACCGGCTATGCCGAAGCTGCCGCCGGAAGAGTGCGTGACCTTCCGCGTGCTGGTGCAGGTGATGGTCACCATCGGCATCGTGCTCACGGACCTGGCCGGGGGCACCACTTTTAGCCTCTGGGCGATTGGGGTAAGTGCGATCGGTGCGACTTTTAGCTGGCACCGCCGCCACGAACGCAACATTGCCGTCAAGTTTTTGCTCGCCATCGCGATGCTTGCCGCCCTCGGCTCATTTTTCAGTAGCTTGATTGCCTCGCCCGGCGATACCCGCCTGGCCCTCGCCGCCCTGCTCATCGAGCTGCAGGTTGTTCACAGCTTCGACCTGCCCCGGCGCAAAGACCTGGGCTACTCGATGGTGATAGCACTGGTGCTGATTGGGGTGGCCGGTACCTTGAGCCAGACGCTCGAATTTGGCCTGGGGCTCTTCGCTTTTACACTTGTGGCCATTCCGGCCCTGATGCTTGACTACCGTTCGCGGCTCGGACTGCCGCCCCTGGTCACGACAGCCGCAGCTCATCTATTGCCGGCACTGGTCGGTAGTACGCTCGCGGTGCTGGTCGGCGGCAGTATCGCCTTTGTGCTGATGCCGCGACTGAGTGGCTATCAGTGGCGGGCCTTTCCGGTCAGTGCTGATTTACCGATGCCCAAGGAATTCAACCCGGAGCGCCTGCGCAATCCCGGTTATCCGGTACGTGGAGGAACGAGCACGGCAGGGGGAAGCGCCCAGTCGGCTACTGAGAAACCGACCTTCGACCCTGTGCAGTACGGCGGGTTCAACTCCCAGGTTGACTACAACCTGCGCGGCAAGCTCAAGCCCACCCTGATGATGCGCGTGCGCTCACAATCGGCTGCCTTCTGGCGGATGATGGCCTTTGACGAATACACCGGCAGTGGTTGGCGGCTGACGCCGGGCCGGATCACGACGCTCAATCGCCAGAGCCCGATACCGGTCTTCTACCTGCCCCATCCCAATACCCGTCTGACAAGCCGCGAACTAATTGGCACTTTCAATATCCTGACTGAGATGCCGAACTTGATCCCGGCTGCGAGTTGGGGCAATCAGCTCTATTTCCCGGCGACCCAGATCGCATCTGACCGCGAAAATGCCCTGAGAAGCCCAAGCCCGCTTTCGCCCGGCCTCACCTACACAGTCATCTCGAATGTCCCGATTCCCGATGTAGAGCGTCTACGCAAGGCAAAACGGCTCTACCTGCCCGCGATTCGCAACCGCTACTTGAACCTGCCGCCGGGGCTGGACCCGGCGATTGCCCGCCTCAGCCGCAACCTGACTCGCGAGGCAGGCGACCCCTATTTGCAAGCTCTGACCCTGGCTCAGCACCTCAAGCAGACCTACGAACTGAGTAATGACGTACCGCAGTTTCAAGGGCGCGACGACGTGGCGCGCACGTTGCTGTTCAAGCGCAAGGGAGGAATGCCCGAGCACTTTGCGACGACGCTCGTCGTGATGCTGCGCAGTCTCGGTGTGCCCGCTCGCCTGGTCACTGGTTTTAGTAGCGGGGAATACAACCCCTTCACCGGTTATTACGAGGTCTACAACACCGACGCAACGGCGGTGACTGAATTTTATCTACCGGACTACGGCTGGTTCGCAGTCGATCCGGTGCCCGGCCGACCGCTCCTGCCGCCTTCGCTCGCCCAATCAGAATACAACCTGCCGCTGCAGGTCTGGAACCAGGTTGCAGGCTGGATCCCGTCCAGTTGGCGTGAAACAATTGCCCGCGCATTTGCGGCCCTCGCCGCCTTTTTGGTGGTGCTCTTCGCCTGGGTCGCAACGCTATTTGGCACCCTCGGCAGCCTGGCAGGGCTTGCGGTGCTCGCGACCCTCGCGGCTGTAGTTGGTCTTGTCTGGGGGGGCGGCCGTCTGTGGAAACGCGGGCAAGACTGGTGGGCAATCCAGCAGCTACCCCTGGAAGAACGCCTCTACCGGCAGGCACTCGCACTTTTAAAACACTCCGGGCTGGAGCGTGCTCCGACCCAGACACCGACTGAATTTCTAAATGCCGTCCAGGCACAAGCCCCGGAAACCGGCAGAGTCTTTGCTGTGATCACGACCAACTATCTAGAGTGGCGCTACCGCGACTACCGGGTGGACACAACCGGTATGCAGCTTACCCTGCAGACCCTCAAGCGCTTGACTCCACCGTTTTTTAGCCGGCTTCGAAGCGCGCCATTGCCCTGAACTTTTGATAGCGGTGCTCGCGCAGGGCATCGCCGCTTAGCTGGTTGAGTTCTGCGAGGTGTCGGCAAAGGGCTTCTTTGAGGGCACTGGCGGCGGCGGGCGGGTCGCGGTGGGCCCCACCGGCCGGCTCGCTGATAATTTCATCGACGATGCCCAGCTGTTTGAGGTCGCGGGCGGTGATCTTGAGAGCGTTTGCTGCCTGCTCGATGTGCTTTTTGTCGCGCCAGAGGATGACGGAGCAACTATCCGGGGCAATCACCGAGTAGACCGCGTATTCAAGCATCAAGATGCGGTTGGCGACGCCGATGGCGAGCGCTCCGCCTGAGCCGCCTTCGCCGATCACAGCGCAGACGAGGGGGACTTCGTAGCTGAACATCTGCTGCAGGTTGCGGGCGATCGCCTCGCCCTGGCCGCGCTGCTCGGCTTCGATACCGGCGAAAGCGCCCGGTGTGTCGATGAGCGCCACGATCGGCAACTGGAAGTGGTTGGCGTGGTCCATCAGCCGGAGCGCCTTGCGGTAGCCCTCGGGTTGGGGCATGCCGAAGTTGCGCTGGATATTGTCTTTGGTATCGCGGCCTTTCTGGTGGCCCAGGATGACGATCGGTTGTGAGCCGATGCGGGCCAGACCCCCGACCAGGGCCAGATCGTCGCCGAAGAGGCGGTCGCCGTGCAACTCCACCCAGTCTTCGCACATCAGCTGGATGTAATCGAGAGTGCTGGGGCGCTTGGGGTTGCGGGCCAGCTTCAAGATCTCAGTCGGCGGCAGGTTGGCGTAGAGGTCGCGCCGCAGGGTGGCTGCCCGCGATTCGAGGTCGCTCAGCTGTTCGGATACATCTACACCATTGGCAGTGGCCAGGCTGCGGATCTGCTCGATGCGGGTTTCGAGTTCGAGCAGTTCTTTTTCAAAGTCGAGTGAGGCTGCAGGTGGTCCGGAGCGCGACTGAGTCATCTAGGTAAACCGAGGATAAACCGGGTAGTGCTCTCATCATACTGGAAGGGGCACAGCACCAATGCCGGGTGCGGACTCGGGCTATTCTGGGATGGCAGTTGTTCCTGTGCATGCCCACCCATGAAAATTCTTGCCCTTGCCTGGGAGTTCCCGCCGCGCATCGTCGGCGGTATCGCTCGACACGTCGCCGAACTCTACCCTGAGATCGTTCGTCTCGGTCACGAGGTGCACCTGATCACCGTCGAGTTCGGCCAGGCACCGGGCTACGAAGTTGTGAACGGCATATACGTCCACCGGGTACCGGTCGGCTATGCCAACGATTTCTTTCACTGGGTCGTGCTGATGAACGAGGCGATGGGCACACGCGGCGGCAAGCTGATGACAGAAGACGGGCCTTTTGACATCATCCACGCCCACGACTGGCTGGTCGGCGATGCGGCGGCAGCCCTCAAGCAGTACTTCCGCGTGCCGGTGGTTTCGACGGTGCACGCTACCGAGTACGGACGCTACAACGGCATCCACACCGATACCCAGCGCTACATTCATCTGAAAGAATTTTCCCTCGTCTACGAGTCGTGGCGAGCAATTGTCTGCACCCGCTACATGCAGGGCGAACTGACGCGGGCCTTCAATTGTCCGTGGGACAAAATGGACGTGATCCCAAACGGGGTCGAGGCTGCTAAAAAAGAGCGCACCGACTTCGACCGCACTGAGTTCCGTCGTCGCTTCGCCTACGACCACGAAAAAATTGTCTACTACGTCGGCCGCATGGCCTTCGAAAAAGGCGTCCAGGTGCTCGTCGAGGCAATGCCGCGAGTTCTTTTTCAGTATCCGAACGCCAAATTCGTGGTGATTGGCGGCGGCAATACCGACCACCTCAAGCGCCGGGTCAGTGAACTCGGCCTCGCAAATCAGTGCTATTTCACCGGCTTCATGCCCGACGACGACCTCGATTACTTTCAGCAGGTGGCCGACTGTGCCGTCTTCCCGAGTCTCTACGAACCCTTCGGCATCGTCGCTCTTGAAAGTTTCGCAGCCGGTGTACCGGTAGTCGTTTCAGACACCGGCGGTCTACCGGAAGTGGTTGAGCATACCAGGACCGGCGTCGTCACCTACGCCGGCAACCCCGGTTCGCTTGCCTGGGGCATCCTTGAAGTGATCCGCAACCCCGGCTATGCCCGCTGGCTGCGAGACAACGCCCGTGAAGCAGTGAAGACTGCTTTCAACTGGGAGGGGATTGCTCGCAGGACTGTCTCCGTCTACGAGCAGGTCCACTCCGAACGCCTGCAGTCGAACTGGTAACGCTTATAAGTCGGTGGTGAGCACGGCGAGTGGACCACTTGTCGAGCGTACTGTGGCTACGTCGTTTGTGTTGGTGGAGCGCACCGGCTGTACCTGCGCCCCGCCTACTCCCAGGGGGTTGCCCTGAGCGTCCGCCCTGAAGACAAGCACGGTCACCCGTTTAAAGAGGCGCACGTCGTTGGCTCCAGCATTTCTGACCTGGTTAAAGCGGATCTGCAAATTACCAGCGGCATTGTCGATGTCGGTACAGGCCCCGCCCCCGACGGCTGTCGCGCAGATAGACTGCGGTCCGGTGGCGGCGATGGTCGTGCGCACGACGAACTGGGTATTGGTCTGCGGCACGATGCCGGTATTCAAGCCGGTGCCTACCATCACAAACTGGCGGGTCGCTTGATTCCAGTTAAAGGCCCGGTCGAGTTGCAGGGCAGTGGCGACCGTGGTACCCGCGACGGCCGGAAAGGCTCCGAAGTTGTTGGCGACTGCTACGGTCGGCAAGAGGGCATTGGCGGCGACGGTATTGTTGGTGTAGCTCGTCCCGACCTGCCCGCCGGGAGCCGTACTGAGGCCCTGCCATTCGGCGCGCAGGTTCTCAAGGTGTTGCTTGGCAAGGTCGTTTGCCAGGGAAATCTCGTCGCCCTGGCGGCGCAGGACTGCCGTCGCCGTCAGCGCCGGGGCAAGGCCGACTAGAAAGACGGCAAGCATCAGCACTGCAACCAGAACCTCGACGAGGGTCAGACCCTGGCCGGAACGCATTTTTGTGTTGGGCATCGCTTTATCCGCTGTGAAAAGTTAGGGGAATCCGGCCGCCTGACTGGTGGCGGCTACCTCCCAACCAAGCCGGGTGCCCACCTGGGCAGTACAGGCCTGCTGCAGGTACTGCTGGCGGGTGAGGCGGTTGGCCTGGAAATAATTGCGCACCGTGCCGTTGACGGTCGGATTGCCGATGAAGGTCGCCCCTGGAAAGCGCTCGGTGACGACCGGGTCGGGGTTGTTGATGAAGTTGACGTCGTAGCCCCAGTCGCGGCCGGGAGTACTGCCGCTGCCGTTTGGCACCCCGTAGTAACTGTTACCGGCAGTGCCGTTGACGCCGGCATTCCAGCGGCTGGTGCCGTAGCGGCTCTGCCACGCCTGCACGAAGGAACCGCGGATGGTCAGGGAGCTGTTGTTGCCCCAGTTTTCAATCAGGCGTGGGAAGTTCTGGAGACCGCCGTTGAAGTCGTTGGGTGGGCCGGAGGTGACGATGCCGGTGGCGAGTACAGCGTTGACTTCAGTATTGGAAGCGGGCTGTACTGAGCGGCTGGAGCTGGTGTTGTTGGCGTCGTTCCAGCTATTGGAGAGCACTGTATAAGAATCGGAAAGGATGACGGCTGTCTTCCAGGTGTCGTTGGCCGCGTTGTAGGTGGAGGCTGCCGGATCGAGAGGGGCACCGGAGGTGGTCTGGTGCTTGTTGAAGTCGCCCAGGGTATAGACCGGGTCGTTGCTCAACAGAGTCATGCTGGTGCCGGGTAATCTTTTGCCGTTGCTGAGGCGAATCCCGTTTGGTCGGCGCTGGTTGTCGGGAGTGGTCGGGTTGCCGTCTTCAGAGGTGGTCGGGCTGCTGTCGCGGTCGCGGTCAATGACGGCGTCGGCGCGGGTGGCAAAGATAAGCCCACTTTCCGGGTAGACTGCACCGGTCGAATTGCCGTTTGAGTCGCGGGTGACGGCCTGACCTAGCTTCGCAACGTCGATATCTGTGACTTTGATGTTGATTTTGTTGCGAGTCGAGCCCGTACCCATCGTCTGCCCCTCGCGGCCGTTGTAAAACTCGGCCTGGGTAAAAGTGCCCTCCGGGAAGAAGCGCTGGTTAGTACCAGAATTGCTGCGCTGGGTAACTGCTGCCCCGCTTGCGTTGACGGACCACTCGGTGCCGTCGGCTTTAATCAGGGCAATCGGGACACCGTTCTTTTTGACCAGGGTGTTGTTGCTGAGGTCGGTACTGATGTAGAGTCCACCTTTCGCTGTCGGGTCAACCGGGTCGGGGACTTCGTTGACGGCAAGCACCAGAGGGCTGTTCGGATCGTTGGGGTCGAGGGCAGCCAGGCTCGGCACGTTGACTTTGGTGGCCCCGGTGGCGGCGGTCCTCACCCGGCCCTCGAAGTCAGAAGTTGAATTTCCCATCGAAGTCCCCGAGGTTACAGCCCAGTTGGTGTTGGTCTCCCAGGTGTCCGTAGGGTTACCCGAACCGGCAATGCCGTCACCTTTCAGGGGATTGCTGATGTCGCCTCGGACATAACCGGTCTTGGCAAGAACGGAGCCGTTGGTCGTGCTGAGGGTGGTGTTGCTGGTACCGTTGGCCCGCTCGATCGAGACTGTATTGGCACCGCTTGCGGCCCGGTCGCCGTTGTCGTCGGTCGATTTGCGCCCGTTGAAGATGTTGCCCATCGAGGTGATTTGCGAGTCGCCGGCGTTGTAGCGCGAGTCGGTGGAGGCAAACAGGTGTCTGAATTTCAGGTCACCGGCGTTGCTGGCCGAGTAAAGATAGGCGTTTTGATTGGTGTGGACGTTACCGCGGATGGTCATCGTTCCACCCGGACCAATTTCGAGGTCGTCGTCGTAGAGGACCGCGTACTGAAAGATCGAATTGCGCGAGACTGTAATAAAAGCTTGAGAAGCAGCCCAGGGAAGGTTTGCAGACTGTGGATCGTTGAGTGCGACGGTGATCCGGTAGGTCTTTACGAAGCCGAGGCCGGGAGACGGACACCAGCCATTTCTGACCGGTACTACGTTTGTCGCACAGCCAAGGCCGAAGGGATTATTCGGATTCGCCTGTCCTGCGTTCGCCGGGTTGGCCGGGGGCAGTTCTTCGATGGTGTAGCGCACCTGCCGGTCGAGTGTCAGCGGGTTGTTGTCTTCATCTACCGCAAACTGGTAATAGGGAACGCCGCCCGCCGGTTGTACAAAAGTTTCTTCTTCGCCGACGACCTGGCTCGCCCCGCCTGCTCGTACCAGGGGCGGCACTCCACCGAGGGTGCCGTTCACGTCGTTGCCCGCCGGCCTCAGGGTATTGAAGGCGTTGGCGGCGGTGAAAATGTCTGCAATGCGGGCACGACCACGGGAGATGCCGGCGTCAACTAAGGCGTTAGCCTGATCGGCTTCGCGGCTGCGGACGACAAGGGAAGTGTCGGTGGTCGAGCGGGTGATGAAGGCGAGGGCAAGGGCCGTCATGATCAGGCCCACTGTGATCACCGCAACCAGCGAAAAGCCGCGTCGGTTTCTTCGCATCGAGCGTCTCTTTACAGCACTATCCGGGGACATCAGGCTTACCTGCTCAAATAGGGGGCTTACGTCCTTAGACTTCCCCCCAACACAGCCCTAACAAGACAGACCGACATCAAGTTGCGCATGCATGCAGAGCGCTCTCAGTAGCGACAATCTTTAGGACACGTTCGCGGGGTCCGGATCGAATCTCTTGGTGGCACGACTCCAACCTGTGGGTACGCTACAGACGTCACTGAACAACCCCTACTTCCAGAGCAAGCTCCATGTTCAAGCGCCGGACGCGTGCAGGACTTTCTTTCCTCGAAATTATGGTGACTGTCTCCATCGCCGCCATCCTCGCTGGAACAGCAGTCGTTTCGATCGGACCGCGCCTCAGAAATCAGCGGCTGCAAGAAGCGACCGACTACATCCAGCAAGCTCTGCAGCAAGCCCAACAGCAGGCTCTGCGTCAATCGGCCCCGTGGAGCTTTGCCTTTGACCCAGCCAACAACCGCTACGCTATCTTTGCCGGAGCACCCATGCCGGCCGCTCCTGATTGGAGGCCGGTGCCGGTGGGTATCCAGGCCAATGCCGCTTCGACGACCTTGCCCGTCAACGCCGGCATCTACTCTCTACGCTTCGACGACCAGGGTTTTGCCACCGACATCGGTATCCTTCAGCTGCGCGACGGCAACGCGAACGGCAGTCAGTTGCAATCGCAAGTACAGGTCACAGACGTGCTCGGGACGGTGCAGATGCGCTGCCTGTTCGGTGCCCGCGTCGAACGGAGGTGTGTATGAAACGGTGGGTTCGTGCAAACCGGGGTTTCACGCTCGTCGAATTGAGCGTCGCCGCTTTCGCCTCGGTGGCGATTGGAGCCGGGGTCGTCGTCGGCCTGGTGAATTTTTCTCAGCGCAGCGCTCGCGAGACCAGCTTTTCAGAAGTGCAGACCAACCTGCGGCGCGCTCTACAGTACGTGGCCCGCGACCTCAAAGACGCCGAGCTTGTCAGCAATAACGCCCAGCTTGCAACAGAGACACCAACTTTGACCAATGGTGCTTCTGTTGTGCGCGGGGTCATTTCGCTCTGGCAGCGACGGCAGGTCGGCGCCGTCAACAGCCATCGGCAGGTGGTGTACTACCTGACACCGCCGCCCGCTAACGGCATCTGGCAGGGTCCACTGATCGCGGTCCGGGTCGTGTACGACTACGCGGTCAACCCGGACACCAGCGCCGACGGCTTTCTCAGCGATGCAGAAGCCGCAGCCGCCTCGCCGAGTGTGGCCAACATCGCCTTTAACGATCCCCGCGTGCAGGTGTTGACGGACAGGTTGGACGCCGGCACGGTGGTTGACCCGAACAACGCAGCTGCTGTCGTGTCAATCGGCCTGTACGCAAACGTGATCGCCAACCAGAATAACCAGTCGGTCCTCTTGAGCATCACTGGCGATCAGGCGAGTCTTGCGGGCAACCAGAGCCGTGCGGGCGGCAGCATGCTCGACCAGACCGTTGGTAACCAACTGCGCCAACAGACATCGGTGTCGATCCGTAGTCGCTGAAGGCGACCCAAGCTTTGGGAATCGTTTTTGCAGTTCCAGCAAATCCAGTCATGAAGAGAGTAGCTCCAGGCGGAAGTTTACCGGGTGCAGTCGGGGCGTAAACTTGGAACGTTCCCAATTCTCGACTGGCGGAGCTGTTTTATGGAAACAGTGAATGCGATCGTCATCGGCAGCGGTCAGGGAGGGATTCCCCTGGCGAGTGACCTGGCTAAAGAGGGTCGCAAAGTGGTCCTCTTCGAGCGCGATATGATTGGCGGTAGCTGCATCAATTACGGCTGCACACCTTCTAAAGCCTTTCTGGCCGCGGCCCACGCTGCCGGTCGTGCCCGGCAGGCAAGTGCTCTGGGTATTCACGCCCAGATTGATGTCGATTTTGAAGCAGTGATGGAGCGGGTGCGCGGGATTCGAGACCAGTTTCACCAGGGCGTGAGCCGAAGACTCGAATCTGCAGGTGTGCGCGTGGTCTGTGCCGAGGCGTCCTTCACGGGCGAGCGGACCGTTGCGGGTGGCGAGGTGACCGTGCAGGCTCCGCTGGTGGTGATCAATACGGGTACCTCGGCCCTGGTACCGGCGATTCCCGGACTGGCGGGCACGCCTTTTTTGACCAACCGCAATTTTTTTGACCTGAAAGCTCTGCCGCCCCGCCTGCTGGTGATCGGGGGCGGCTATATCGGCCTGGAATTGGGACAGGGTCTGGCCCGCCTCGGCAGCAAAACCGAGATAGTCGTACGGGGAGGGAGGTTGCTCGATCACGAAGAATCCGATGTCGGTGAGATGCTGGGCACGGCTTTCGAGCGCGACGGCATCAAACTCCACTTCAACGCGGACATCGACCGGATTGACCATGCCGGGGGTGTATTCACCCTGGCGCTCAAGAGTGGTGAAGCGCTCCAGGCCGAGGCGTTACTGGTCGCTACCGGACGGCGGCCCAATACCGCCGCACTTGAAACCGAGGCGGCAGGCGTCGCCCTCGACGACCAGGGTTTCGTCAAAGTTGATGACCACTTTCAGACGACGAGCCCCGGAATCTATGCCATCGGCGATGTGGCGAAGCAACCCGCTTTCACGCACGTTTCCTGGGAAGACTATCGCCGTTTGAAGGCGATTTTGTGCGGCGAGCCGCGTACGCGCGACGACCGGGTGCTGGGCTACGCCGTCTACACAGAACCCCAGGTTGGGCGAGTGGGCATGACTTTAGAGCAGGCCCAAAAACACGGGCTCGACGCACGGGCAGTGACGCTTCCAGCAAGCCAGATGGCCCGCGCTATCGAGTGGGGACATGACCTGGGCTTCTTCCGAATGGTCGTGGACAGCAACGACAAGATCCTCGGGGCCACCCTGGTGGGCTACGAGGCCGCCGAACTGGTGCACGTGTTTCTAGCACTCATGGAGGCGGGGGCTACCTGGCAGTTGCTGGAGCGCTCCGTCCATATCCATCCCACCTACGGCGAGTCGCTACCCAGCCTGGCGCGGTTGCTGATTGGCGATGACATGCCCGGTTGTCCAAATCGCTAGCGCCGGAACCCTCAAAAGTCGGTGGTCATCACTGCGAGCGGGCCGCTCTGGATTCGGGTGGTGGCAGTGTCGGCGTTGGCGGTGCGCAGCGATTGCACTTCGACGCCACCGACGTTGAGCGGTGTACCATCGGCAGCTGCTTTGTAGACAGCAACTCGCACCCGCTTGAAAAGCCGCACATCGTTGTTTGGATCGATGGGCGCGCGGCAGTCGGCGGGGTTGGCGCAGACGATCACCACGGGCGGTGTGTAGGGGGCTGAAGTTGCGTTGCTGACCCGGTTGAAGCGCAAGTTGGTGTTGACGCCGCTGTCGGTGTCGGTGCAGGGGGTCTTGCTGCCGGAGCCGCTGCAGTAAGACTGGGGTCCAATCGGTTCGACGGTTGTGCGCACGACGAACTCGCTGCCGGCGGCAGCCCGGCTACCGGGCAGGGCCGGGACCACGTCGGCAAACTGACCGATGGAGACCTGGCCGTTCGGGAGCAGGTCGTCTTTCGGATACCAGCTGAAGGGCCGGTCGATCGACTGGCTGACTGCGGCCTGGGTGTTGACTGCGGCGATTGCAAAATTGCCGAAGGTGTAGGCACTGCCCACAGTCGAGAGTCCTGGAGCGAGGTTGTTGAGGTTGTTGTTGAGGTAGTCGGCGTTGGCCGAGTGGTAGTTGCCCGTCTGCCATGCCTCGCGGACCGCTTCAATTTGCTGCTGAGCGAGGTTTGTCGCCGCTGCGACCTGGTCGTTTTGTCGCCGGAGGATGGCGGTGGCGGTGAGCGCCGGGGTCAAACCGATCAAGAAGACAGCCAGCAGCACGATGGAGACGAGGACTTCGACCAGGGTGAGGCCGCGCGCGGAGCGTTGAGGTCTAAGCATTTGAGATTTCCTGAGTTTAAGGAGGACAGGCACCGGGCTCCCAGCCGAGCTGCTGGTTGGGCCTGCCCTGGTAGGTCGCACAGGCGGAGCGCTGCAGGTACTGGGTCGAGCTGAGGCGGTTGGTGAGGGTGTAACGGGTGGTGGCGCCGAGGCTGCCGATGTAGGTGGTGCCGGTGACGAAGTAGCGGGCGGCGGGCGAGACGCTGGTGAGGAATTTGACGTCGAAGCCCCAGTTGCGGCCGATTACCGGCTGGCCGTTGACGTTGCGGTTGACCGGGTTGCCGTAGTAAGTCGGCCCACCGCTCCAGCGCCCGGTACCGTAGCGGCTGTAGTAGCCCTGCAAAAAGGACCCGCGAATCTTCAGCGAACTGGCGTTGGCCGAATCAAGGCTGCCCCAGTCTTCCAGCAGGCGGGGAAAGTTCTCAAGACCGCCGTTGTAGTCGCCGGAGTACGACTTGGTGATGCCGCTAATCAGGACGCCGTTGACCTCGGTGTCGGCGGCAGCCCGCACGCTGCGGGCTGCATCGGCGTTCTGAGCGTCGCTCCAGGCATTCGAGAGGACGGTGAGGGCGTCTGAGACGATCATCGAATTTTTCCAGGTGTCGGCGGCGGCATTGTAGTTGGCGGCGGCCGGGTCCGAGCTGTGCACGTTGTAGTCGCCCTGCACGTAGGCGGGGTTGCCGGTGACGAAGTTCAGGCCGTTGCCGGGCAGGGCCGCACCGTTTTTGAGCCGGAAGCCGTTTGGTTTACGGCTGGAACTGGTTGCCTGGCTGCCGGGTGCATTGGTATCGGCCACTGCGTCGGCGCGGACGGCGTAGACCAGGCCGCTCGGTGGGTAGATTTCGCCAGTGACGTTGCCGTTCAGGTCTTTAAACTTGGCCTGGCCGAGTTTGGCGACGTCGATATCGGTGACGCTGACGTTGCGCTGGTTGGTGCTTGCCCCCTCACGGCCATTGTAGAAACTCGACTCTTTGAAGGTGTCGGCTGGAAAGTATCGCTGGGCGGCACTGCGCAGGGTGCCTTGACTGACGCCGTCGGCGGCGACTGCGTATTCCTGACCGCCGGAGATGACGGCAATCGGCACACCGTCTTTTTTGATCAGGGTCGAGTTGTCGGTGCGCGTCTCGACGTAGAGGCCGCCGCTACCGGTCGGGTCGGTGGCCGGGGCAGGGCTATTGACGAGGGTTGCGAACTTGTTATTGGTGTCGGCAGGGTTGATGTCGCTCGCGTCGGGCATATTCACTGCACTGTGGCCTGAGGCGAGCCGTCGATCAAAGGTGTTCTGGGCGTTGCCGGCCCAGTTGGGGTCAACTTCCCAGGTATCGGCGGGGTCAGTCGGTGGGTTATTGATGCCGTTGTGCAGCAGCGGGTTGTTCAGATCCTCTGCTTTGAAGTTTGAATTGAGCGGGCGGACCGAATCGTTGGCCTGGGAGAGACTGGCAATGGTGCCGTCGCTTTTCTCGACGCCGACGGTGTAGGCTGCTGTGCTCCCGACTTTTCGGCCCTGAAAGATGTTGCCGACAGCCGAGATGAACGAGTCGTCGGCATTGAATTTCGGCGATCCGTAATCGTAGAGATGCTTGAGGACCAGACCATTGTTCTGGCTCGAATTGATATAGATATTCGTATTGGAGTGCATCTGGCCGCGAATCGTGAAACCGCCGCCGGGGGCAACTTCCATATCGTCGTTGTAGAGGGCGAACTTGTTGAAGTTCGAGTCGCGCGAGACGGTCAGGTACGACTCGGCCGCCGCCCAGGGCTTGTTCTGGTCATCGACTAAGGCGGCGATGATCCGAAAGGTCTTGACTACGAATAGACCGTTGCTCGACGCTATCGAACACCAGTTGTTGGCCGGTACCGGTGTACCCGAACAACCGGAATTAAAGGGGTTCTCCGGGTTCGCGGCGGCAACGTTGTTGGGGTCCCAGGGCGAGAGTTCGACGATCGTATAGCGCACCTGCCGGACCGGTGTCGCCGGGTTGTTGTCTTCATCTACCGCGAACTGGTAGTAAGGTAGTCCGCCTGCCACCGGTACGAAAGTCTCATCGGTATTGAGAGCAGCGGCAGCAATCATCAAAGACGGGATACCGGTGACCGCGTTGTTGCTGAGGGGAACGAGGTTATTTTTGGCATTGAAAGTCGAGAAGGCGTCGGTAATCCGGGCACGGCCGCGGGCGATGGCCGCGTCGATTAAGTTGTCTGCCTGCATCGACTCGCGGCTGCGGCCGATCAGGCTGGTGGTTGTACTCGAACGTGTAATCAGCGCAAGCGCAATCGCCGTCAAGATCAGGCCGATGGCGATTACCGCCACGAGCGAGAACCCCCGACGACTACGCATCACCCCGTTTCCCCTGCGTTGCATGTATATATCCTTGTTCAGAGAGGCTCTTCCAATGCTTCACATTCTGCCCATGAAATCTTCTTGAAACCCATACAATTAGGGATTTTCCGCATGCGTGCTGAGCGCCTTTCAGCCGTGATTGTTCTTGAGAGTTAAAAGATGAGTGGCACCGCTCCAGCCAAATACTGAAATGCACTGCCGGTTGGAAAACGCGGCAGTACCAGGGGTACGCTACAGAACGAGTCACCCGTACGAGTCCTCGATATGATGCGGCGAAGAACAGCGCGCGGTGTTTCGTTCCTTGAACTGCTCGTAACGATCGTGATCGCTGTAATTCTGACTGCGATGGCGGTCTTCGTCCTGGGGCCTCGTCTCCAGAACCAGCGCCTCCAGAGCGTCACCGACGCGATCGAGCTGGGTTTACAGAAGACGCAACTGCAGGCGATGCGCCAGGCCCGAGCGTGGACTTTTGCCCTCGACCCGGCCAATAACCGCTACACCATGTTTGCCGGACTGCCGGCCGCTCTGCCGGTCAATGCCGAGTGGGTTGTCCTGCCTGCAACGGCCCAGCAGGTACAGGTCGTCGCGGCAGGCTCGACTTTTGCCCTCGACAACAATCGCTACGTGGTCACCTTCACAGACCAGGGCTTTGTGAGCGCCCTCGGCCGGCTGCAACTGCTCAACCAGGGAAACAACCAGCTGCAAACCCAGGTGCAAATCAATCAACTGATCGGCGTCGTCGAAAAACGCTGCATCTACGAAGGCAACATTCAAGGTCCGGAAAGATGCGTATGAACTTGCGTTCGCGGGGCGGCTACTCGCTGCTCGAATTGTTGGTGGCAGCGACGGCGGCAGTGCTGGTCGGTACGGGGATCACAGTCGGGTTGGTCAATTTCTCCCAGCGCAACATCCGCGAGACGAACGTGGACCAGGAGCAAATCAATTTGCGCCGGGCTTTGCACTACATCGGCGAGGATTTTAAGAGCAACGTCTACGTCTACCCGACCGCTTTACTCCCAAACCGGGTCCCCACTTTCAGCGACGGTGGCGCGGTCGTACCGGTACTGGGCTTCTGGCAGCAGAACCCGGTGACCAATCGCTTTGAACAGGTCGTCTACTACAGCATGTCGCCCCCTGCCGGTTCTTCACTCTTCGGGCCACGGTTGGTGTCGCGGCTGGTGGTCACTTTCGACGCGGCCAGTAATCCTGACGCCGACAACAACCGCTTCTTAAGCAGTACCGAGGCCGAGGCAAGTGTGCCGACCAGTTGCACCGTGGCGGCAGCGGTGGTCTGCACGGTCTCCCCTTTCGGGACACCACCGGCCTCGCTCTCGGTATTCAACAGCCAGGCCCTAGTCGATCGCCTGAGCACCGACGGCGCGATGACTGCCGCCGTCATCAGCAACACGGTTCTACTCACGATGACGGCAGACTCCAACGACCTCGCGGGCAACAGCCTGCTCAGCGACATCGAAAAGGGTCAGTTGCGCCAGCAGTTATCGACCTCGATGCGCAACCGCTGATGAGAGTCTTGGGAATCCTGTTTGCCGGTCTACTGCTGGCCCAACCGCTTCGCGCCGATGTCTTAGTCGAGATCCAGGGGGCCGTCGAACGGCCGGGCACCTACTTTGTCCCCGACAACTCGACCCTCCTGGAAGTAGCACGGCTCGCCGGCGGCTTGAGCGCCAAGGCAGACCGGCGCAAATTCGTGCTGCAAAAGCGGCTTGAGTCGTCGCGAGACGGTAGCAAAGTCGTGGTCACCATTCCTTTTATCAATGGCGGCGACGAAAAACCGGTGATCGCCTCGTCAGGCGGCTCTGCTAGAAGCCCGTTGCTGGCCGAGCTGAAGACCTCGACGCGCTTAAATCCAAGCGATCTACAGGGCGAGTGGCCAATCTCGGGTATCAAGGGTTGGGACACCCGCAAATTTCCGCTTGCCGTCTGGGTCGAGCCCCTGGGCGACTCCGACTTGAGCGACCGCTACGCCCCGTCCCTGGCCGCCGCCCTTGACCGCTGGAATCTGGCCTGGCAAGAACTGGGCCGCAACAAACCGGCTTTTCGGTTCGTGGCCCAGGCGGAGAAGGCCGACGTGCTGGTGCGCTGGCGGCGACTGCGCAAGGACCTGGTCGGAGAATCGACCCTGGGCCACGCGGTCCCGCTTTCAGACCAGCAAGTGTTTCAGATACCGAACGACACGACAAACCAGCAATATATCTGGCACAAGCTCAAGCGCGCTTACGTGGAACTCGACTTGATCACCAATGCGGGTAAGTACTACAACCCCACGGCGATGTACCTGATTACGACCCACGAACTCGGTCACGTCCTCGGTCTGGAGCACACCCGCGACCGCTTCGACTTGATGTCACCGAGTATTGCCGTACCCATCGACCAGGACCGCGAGGCGGATGCCGAGGCCGCCATGCAGCGGGTTCACCTCATCGAGACCCTGGCTGCGCTGCGCAACACCTACAACATCCTGGATGCTGTCGCCCGACAGGACCGGCCTTAGCCTGCCAGCGCCTGGAGCTTGTACAGGCTCTCGTACAGGCCGTGCTGGGAGATCAGTTGGTCGTGGCTGCCGTCTTCAATCAGTTCACCCCGGCGCAGCACCAGGATGCGATCGACGTTTCTAATCGTCGTCAGCCGGTGGGCAATGATGATGCAGGTGCGATTTTGCAGAAGCCGACCCAGAGCCTCCTGCACCAGTACTTCGGTACCAATGTCCAGAGAAGCGGTCGCCTCGTCGAGGATCAAGATGCGCGGGTTGCGCACAGCGGCCCGTGCAAAGGCGAGCAGTTGCTTTTGTCCTCCGGAGAGGTTGTTTCCTCGCTCGCGCACCTCGGTGTCGTAGCCCTGGGGAAGATCTCGGATGTAGCTATCGACGTTCATCGAGCGGGCCGCCTCGATAATTGCCTCGCGCGGATAATCTTCACCCAGGGCGATGTTCGATTTGATGTCACCCGAGAACAAAAAGCCTTCCTGCAAGATGACACCAACTCGGCGGCGCAACTCGTCCTGGGTAATCATGCGAATA
Organism: Gloeobacteraceae cyanobacterium SOY_34_metabat_159; assembly: GCA_031399965.1. Lineage (GTDB taxonomy): Bacteria > Cyanobacteriota > Cyanobacteriia > Gloeobacterales > Gloeobacteraceae > JANNPH01. The sequence goes on from JANNPH010000140.1 coordinate 19,287, forward strand.
TCGACGCCATCGATTGTGATCTGGCCCTGGGTCGGTTCGTAAAGGCGAGATAGCAAGCGAATAATCGTACTCTTGCCGCTCCCGGTCGGTCCGACCAGGGCAACAGTCTGTCCGGGTTTGATCGTGAAGCTGACGTTTTTGAGCACGTACTCGTCCGCTTTGTAGGCAAACCAGACATTCTGGAAACAGACCTCGCCGGGGCCATTTTCAGGGAGATGGTCAGGTTCTAGCGGGTCTTTTACTTCAATGGGCGTATCGAGAATATCGGTAATCCGTTCGAGGGCGGTGAAGCCTGATTGGATAGAAGTGAAGCGCTCTCCCAACTGGCGAATCGGGTCAAAGAGGCGCTGGGCGTACTGGATAAAGGCGACGAGCATCCCGAAAGTAATCACGTTTTCAAGCACCCGGCCGCCGCCGAACCAGAGCACCAGGGCAATCGCCACGAGCGAAATCCACTCCATCACTGCCGAGAGAGCCGAGTCGTAGAGGATCGTCTCATCGACCGACTTGATGTAGCCGCGATTAATTTCGTCAAACTGCTGGACGTTGCGGTCTTCGCGCCGAAATATCTGAACGACATTGACCCCGAGCAGGTTTTCCTGCAAGAGCGCATTCAGGTTGGAGAGCGACTCGCGCACGCGGGAATTGGCTGCCCGGTAGGTGTTCTGAAACCAGACGACGATGATCGTAATCGGGATGATGAGGATGGTCACCACGAGGGCCAGATCCCAGCGCAGGGTGAACATGAAAGCAGCCACGATCACAATCGAAAAGACATCGCTGAGGATGCCGACGCCGCCGGTCGAGAAGACTTCGCCCAATGCCTCGACATCGCTGGTGAGGCGGGTAATCAATTTGCCGACGGGCGTGCGGCTGAAGTAGCTGCTGGAAAGCCGGGTGACGTGGCGAAAAAGTTCGGCGCGGATATCAGCTGTCATCCGCTGACCCGCCTGCTGGAGCAAGTAACCCTGCCAGGCCGTCAGGCCCAGGCGCACGATGACAGTCAGGCCCAGTAAAAAAGTAAGCCAGTACAGGCCCTCGATGTCGCCCGTTTTACCCGGCCCATCGATTGCCTGTTGAATCAGGACGGGACCGATAGCGGAGGCAGCTGCCAGGGGCGGAAGCAGGCACAGGGCCAGGATGAATAAATTGGTCTGCTGCTTGGCAAAGGGCCAGATGCGCTTCAGCAAAGCCCAATTGCGCCTTTCCCCCTGCTGCTCTACTGCCTGCGCCATTTACTTCATTGAAAGTGTTTCTCTATGGTACTCGGCAGGGAGAACCCTCATTCGCAGGCACCTGTCGGGCCATGAGCCACGCTGATACCGACGCTCTATCGGTAGGTGGATGAAACATTCGTCTCCACTGTCCTCTACTAGAGAGAGCCGTCAGAGCGGCAGTTTGTATTCAATCCGAGGGCTTGCGCATGTTCACTCGCTCAGTTTTGGTCAGTCTGGTCGTGATGGGATCCGTGTCCGGGCTACCGGTTCTCGCCCAGCCGACACAGATGCCCCAGCGCTCACCAGCTGAACCCGCACCGGCCTCCCAGTCTTCCACGCCGCCCCTGCAGAGCAACCCCAACGCCAACGCACCGAAGGTCAACCGGATCACCCTCGCCCCGGTCGAGCCCTCGCGGGTCAACACAGCGGGACAGTACGCCCCCGGTACCCGGCTCGTCTTCACCGTCGAGGGCACACCCAAGTCCCAGGGTCGGGTCAAGATTACCGGCATCAGTTCTCCAATTACCCTCAAAGAAACCAGCTCCGGCACCTACACAGCTGCTTTCGTCGTACCCAAGCGCGGCACCCTTTCTCAAAACACGGTCGTGCGCGTCGATTTGCAGAAGGGCGAGCAGTCCAACACAGCTCAGACCCGACTCGGCGGCCCCTTGACCGATAACCCGCAGACGGCCGGTGCCACCCAGACCCCGACCGGCAACGGCACGACCGGCAGTACCGGCACCGACCCGAGCATCAACACCGGCACCAGCTCCGAGCAAGCTGCTGACAAACCGCTCCCCGCCAATGCCGGTCGCAGTACAACGCCTGTACAGGGCGCAGAGAAGACTCAAAAGAGCACTGGTAACACCGGTCCTCGATAGTCTCAGTTGCCAACCAGAATGCTCCCAATCAATTCGACCGCAGACCTAAAACTCGCGCCGTCCGAAAATCGCCACGGCCAGACTGAGCAAGATACCGGTATAGAGAAGCCCGTAGAGTCCGGCACTCAGCAGATCCAGATTTGCCGGGATCTGACCGAAGACAGCACCGTTGCGCAAATTGAGGCGTTCGAGATCAGGTAGCACCATGTAGATGGCCCGCGTCACCTGCTCGACGGATTCGCTCTTTGAGATCTGACCGAGCTTTAACAGGTCCTGAGTGAAGTGGCCGACTAGATAGAGCGCGAACGTAAAGAGCGAGGCCATGATCGAGCTTGAAAAGGTGCCGAAGAAAAGAGCGGCGGCAACTATCAGCAGTAACTCCAGATAAGCAAACAGCACCGAGAGCACTAAGCCACCCGCGATGCCCTCTAGCGGCACTTTCTGCACCAGGACTACTGCGAAAAAACAGAGGCTCATCAGGGTGATCAGCAGCCCTAGCACTGCCGAGAGCCCGAGGTGTTTGCCCAGGATAAATTCGGCGCGGCCCAGCGGTTTTGCCACCAGTACGAAGATTGTTCGCTTCTCGATTTCTTTATTGAGCAGGCTCGTCCCCAGGAAGACCGCCACCACCAATCCGAACAGGTTGATGACGCCCAGACCCAGGTCAAGAATCAGTTTAAACTCGGCCCCGGCACTCAGGTCCGGCAACAGCCGGGCACCCAGCATCAGCAGGACTGCGAAAAAGACAATGACGTAGAGGATGCGGTCGCGGATAGTCTCACGAAAGACATTCGAGGCGACAGCCCAGATTCGGATCGCGTTCACAGGCGTTGGGAGCTGCTTTTTGCCATCTTAGAGTGCCGCAGGCGCAGCCTAAAGCCAACAAATCCCGGAGCCACCGGACAACCTTCCGGGTGGCGGGCGAATCTGTCGGTCGCTTTCGAGCTTCCCTGGCCCACAATCAGCAGATTCGATGCGATGCTAGGGAAAACCTGTCGGGGTGCGGCCTGATTATGCCTAAACCAATGCATTTGAAGTTTGTTCGGTATGGCGCTGCTCTCGCCTGCAGCTATCTGGTCAGTAGTCTGGTCCTGGTTGCCAATGCCCAAACAGCGACGACGGGCACGACTGGCTTCGGCACCACGGGCTTACCTGGCAGCGGCTTACCTGGCACCTCGATTTCAGTGCCGATCCTCCAGGCTGCTCCACCCATCTATCTGGGACCGACCCCCCCCAGTGCAAACTCTATCGGCCCTTCGACTGCCGGTGTCTATCTGAACAACGGCAACGTCGTCCAGGGTACGACTTTGATCCAGTACAACAGCGGCACCTCCCTCGGACCGACCCCGGTCGGTGTCACCCCGCTCACCATCAATACTGCCGGCTCAGCCAACACGACGACTCCCGGTGCAACTCAGCTCGGCACAAGTTCGACAGCGACCTCGACCGGCATCCAGAGTGGAGCAACCTCCACCAACCCGACCGGCAACCAGAACGGTGCGACGACCACCAACCCCTAGATCAAGAGATTTCCTTTTCGAGCAGGCGCACGCAGTTGAGGGCTGAGTAACTGACGCCTGCTGTGCCCTCGCCGGGGTGGGTGCTGTCGCCCACCAGCCAGAGGTTCTCGATGGGTGTCCGGTTGGAAATGGCGAAAGGCCCAAACTGGTAAGGGCGCTGCCCGACGCCGCCCACGTAGCCGAAAGGACGGGCGGTATAGCGTTCCCAGGTGCGGGGTGTCGCCGCCTCGACGTGCACGATGTGTTCGCGCAGGTTGGGAAAATGATGGCTCAGCCGGTCGATGGCCGTACGGGTGTACTCGGCCTTCATCGCCTCGTAGTCGGTCGCAGTCGCCCAGGCTTTTGCGTCGGTGAAGCTCGATGCGATCACAGTGGCATGGCCGGCCGGGGCACGACCGTCGCCAGGACGGCTCACCGAGACAAAAAGTGAGTTGTTCTCGGCGATTGGGCCTTCGTAGTCGTAAAGAAATTGCAGGTGGGGTGGGCAGTCCTCGGGGATGGCGGCCTCGCGCACGCCTAGGTAGACCACGAAGGCTCCGGGAGCCTCGGGTAGCTTGTCGATTTTCTCGCGGTAGTGCCTGGGAGTGACGGTGCCCAGCAACTCCGGCAGGCTCCAGATCGGTACATTGGCCACGATCTGGCCTGCCCGGATTTCCCACTCGCGCTCAGAGCGGCGGTCGTAAACCACGACCCCGGTTGCTCGACCCTGTAGAGTCCGAATGACGCGCACTTTCTGGGCAGTCAATAGCCGACCCTTGGACTGGCGCAGCGCTTCGACCAGGCGGGTGCTCAGGACCTGCATGCTGCCTTCGAGGTGGAACAGTCCTCGCGGAGCGCTGGAGAGGCCGAGCGAAACTGCCCCGTAAATGGCCGAGGTCTGGTCGGCTTCCACTGTCGAGTAGAGCTTGAGCTGCATGTCGAGGAACCGCCGCAGCCGTCGGTCTTTGGCCAGTTTGAAGTCGCCCAGGACGTCTGCTACCGTGCGCAGCGCGTAGGGTGCGGTCAGGAGCGTTTTGGGCCTGAGCTTGGTGGCGAGGGCCAGGTAGTCCTCGGGCCGTACCGGCGGCAGCAGTGGTTCGCGCTGGTTGAAGTCCCAGCTGAGGGCAAAAAGCTGGTCGAGCTTGGCCCAGAAGCGTTCGCTGCCGGGAAACCGCTGCGCCCGCTCGGTCTGCCAGCGCTCCGGGTCGCGCCAGATATTGACGGCCTCTGCTTCATCCGGCAGGTAGACGGCGCAGGCCGGGTCGCAGGGGCGGGCTGCCGGTGGCTCGACTCCCAGTTCTGCAAAGATGCGGTCGTGGATGCCACCGGGTTCGAGACCGGCAACCTGGGTGGCACCGACATCGAAGGTAAAACCCCGCCGCTTGAAAGTAGAAGCGCAACCGCCCGGTAGATAGGCCTGTTCGAGCACGAGTACATCGAAGCCTCGACGGGCAAGTAAAGCACCCGCTGTCAACCCGCCGATCCCGGCTCCAATCACCACTACCTGACAGTCGCGGATGGCGCGGCCAGTTGTAGCGCTTGTCATAGATGCTAAGCTCCTTACTCCAGTGTTGCCCAGGAATAGTCGAGCGGCAAGGGTAGAGCGTCCACTGCGCTCAGGGACCGGTCCTGCCGCCACCTAGCAAGTAGAGCAACGCCATGCGGACCGCGACACCGCTAGCTACCTGCTGAGAAACAAGGCTGAAGGCCGGGTCGTCGAGCAATTCTGAACTTAGTTCGACCCCACGGTTCACCGGTCCCGGGTGCAGGATACGCACTTGCGGATTGCACAGGGCGAGGCGGTCGTGGGTGATCCCAAAGTGGCGGTGGTACTCGCGCAGGCTCGGCAGCAAGTAATCTCCCATGCGCTCTTTTTGCAGTCGAAGTGTCATCACGAAGTCTGCACCGTCGAGGGCGGGTTCGAGGGTGTGGTGTACCCGAGCGCCAAATTTGGCAAATTCAAGGGGCAGGAGGGTCGGCGGCCCGGCCAGATGGACCTCGGCCCCACAGCTCAGCAGGCTCCAGAGGTTAGAGCGGGCAACCCGCGAGTGCAGGATATCGCCGACGATGGCCACTTTTTTGCCTTCGAGCAACTGTGGCCTGGGGTCGAGGGGATCGAGGAGTGCGCAGAGTGTAAACAGGTCGAGCAGGCCCTGGGTCGGATGCTCGTGCTGGCCGTCACCGGCATTGATCACAGCGACGTTGCTCTGCAGGCGGTCGAGGTCGAGGGCAATACTGTGGGGCACACCACTGTCGCGGTGGCGGACGACGACAATATCCATGCCCATCGCCAGGAAGGTGCGGGTGGTGTCGAAAATCGTTTCACCCTTACTGAGTGAGGATGTGGCGGTGGAGAAGTTGACGACGTCCGCCGAGAGCGCCTTGGCCGCCAGTTCAAAGCTCGTGCGCGTCCGGGTGGACGACTCAAAAAAGAGGTTGACGACAATCCGCCCTTGCAGAGTCGGCACTTTGCGGTTGCGGCGAGCCAGTACCTGCTGAAAGCTGCTCGCCGTCTGCAACACCAGGGCATACTCGCTTGGGCTGAAGTCGTCGAGGCTGAGGACGTGGCGGCGGGTCCAGGTGGTCTGGTTCAAGGAGCGCTCAAAATTCGCTCGCTCAGTATATCTTTGGCCCCAGGCAAAAAAATGGCGGGCGCCGGTCTGGAGTTTTCCAATGCTCAGCACCCTCGCTCCTACATCTACAGAGTTCTTGCCGGCAGTGACTGTGACCGTTCAAAATTCCAAAAAAAGGGGGCTAAGTCGCCCCCAAAGTCTCTATCTCCCCTTGCAAATCTGTTGCGTCTGTCCCCATCGGAACTTCTGGTTGCATTCAGGATGACAGGCACCTGTTATCCCTGCCAACCGGGAAAACACAGAAGCGTCCAATTCGATCCCCGTAAATACCGATGGGACTGCCTGGAACGTCTGTCTATAGGCGGGGGGCAATCAGGAGTCAGAATTTGTAGCATTGTCCTATGCAAGGAGAATCAAGCATGCGCAAAAACATTGCTTTGTTGATGGCTCTCGTCATGGGCCTTAGCACCGGAACTGCTCTCGTTGCCGACTCGGCCTCGGCACAAGAAAGCACTCGGACCCAGCGGGCACGGGCCAGCAAGCAGCGCGCCCGCGCCGAAAACAGCTCCACCTGTCGCGGTGAGGCCAAGCAAGACAGCGTCACCAAGGGTGCTGCTTATGGCGGTGTCGGTGGCCTGCTTCTGGGCGGGCCGGTCGGTGCCATCGTCGGTGCCGGTGCCGGTGCCGGTGTGCAGAAGCTACAAAACAACGCGGCCTGCGGTCGCTAGTCCGCTGCTGAGATGAAAAAAGCCCCCGGAACTGGGGGCTTTTTGCGTACTTGAAAAGACTTATCTCCACTCGGCCAAAGGCAGACTAGAAAACCTGCTCGACCTCGGCAACTGCGGGGATGTATTCGCGCAGTCGGCGCTCGATGCCGAGTTTGAGAGTGTAGGTCGAACTGGGGCAGGTACCACAAGCGCCCTGCAGGCGAACTTTAACGATTGGCCCTTCGATTTCGACCAGTTCAACGTTGCCGCCATCGGACATCAAGTAGGGGCGCATTTCATCGAGCACCAGTTCGACGTTCTCCCGGTTCAGTTCCAGGACTTCATCTTCGATCATTTCTGCCATCGTGCTTCTCCGGGTTACCCTTCTACTTTAACCCTTACTACTCAGGCGCTAGGCTGGAACCATGCTGGATGTGATCGTGGTAGGAGCGGGTCTTGCAGGTCTTGCGGCGGCGAAGGTGCTGCAAAAAGCCGACCTGCAGGTGCTCGTCGTCGAAAAATCCCGTGGGGTCGGCGGCCGCATGGCGGCACGCCGTGTCGAGAGTCCCCAGGGTCCACTGGTCATCGATCACGGGGCGCAATACTTTACGACCCGCAATCCCGAATTTCAAGAGCTGATCGCGCTACTGCTCCAACAGGGCACCGTCAAAGTCTGGCTCGACCAGATCGCTACACTCAGTGCCGAGGGTATTACCTGGCCCGCTGACAAGCACACCTATCCCCGCTATAGCTGTCCGACGGGCATGAGTGCTGTTGCCAAGTACCTGAGTGCCGGTGTGGAGATTCACCTCAATACGAAAGTGAGTGCCGTCCACCCCACCGATCGGGGCTGGTCCGTGGTGGCCCATCCCGATACGGTGCACCAAGCCCGAGCGGTGCTCCTCACCCCTCCGCCTGACCAGAGCCTTGCTTTGCTGGGTTCCCTGGCGGAAGACCCGGCCTTCGACCCGGCCCGGGCCATCGACTTTGCCCCCTGCCTGGCGCTTCTGGCCGGTTACCCTCCAGGTGATGCAGGGGAGTTGCCGCCGGGGTTGCGCTGGGAAGACGACCCGGTGATTTCCTGGAGTGCTCTTGACGCGAGCAAGCGCCCGGCCCCGACTGCTCAGACTTTCGTCGTGCATACCACGCCCGAATTTACGCGCGCTCACTGGGATGACGACTCCGACACCCTGAGCCGCCTGATCCTCAAGCACTGCGCGTCCCGGCTTCAGCCCTATACAGCGCTCCCTTTGAACCGACCCGAGTGGCACCAGTTGCACCGCTGGCGCTACGCGATGCCCACCAATCCACTTTCACAAGCGTACCTGGCTGTGTACAACCCGGCCCCGCTGCTGCTTGCCGGCTGCTGGTGTTCGGGAGCACGGGTCGAGGGTGCTTTCACCTCCGGCCAGGCGGCCGCTCAGGAGTTGCTTCGGTGTCTCGGCGCTCCTTAAAACCCGGTAGCCTGGGCCTGCTCTTTTGCCTGGCAGCCTGTATCGGCGGCGTCCTGGCACTCCAGTGGCCACGCCTTGTCGCTCCCCCCGGCCGCATAGACCCGGTCATCGTCCTACCCCGACCTGAGGCGGTGCAATATTTAACTTTTGGCTACCGCAACTTGCTGGCCGACTGGTACTGGCTCGACTTCGTGCAGTATTTCGGCGACATCGATACTCGCCGCCGCACCGGCTACGCCCGCAGTGCCGAGTACCTGCAGCTGGTCACCGCCCTCAACCCGGCTTTCCTGTTTGCCTATGCCCAGGCTAATTTCGCCGTGGCCGAGATGATGGCTCAGCCAAAATTGGCTATCGCCATCCTGGAAGCTGGTGCTGTGCGCAATCCTGGCCGTCCTGACGCGCTCGGTATGCCGGGCACCTGGTACCTATACCGTCTGGCCGGGTCGGTTGCCTTCCGGCATTTTGGTGATTACGGCCGCGCCGCCCGCTTTTATGCCCTCGCAGCGAGCCAGCCCGCTGCTCCGGCCGTCATGAAAGATAACGCCGCTGCTTTTTATCAGGCTGCCAACGATTCGGAGCGGGCAATCAGGTTATGGCGGGAGTTTTACTACGAAGCGCCCCTCCCAGAACTCCGGGCAGAAGCGCTCAGGCACCTCAAAGCCTTGGGCGTCGAACCTTAAGACTTGCGCGGCCTGCGCGAGATGGAACGGCGAGGTCTGAGCTTGCGGGCGGTAGGCGGCAGGCCAATATCAGGGATCACCTGGTAAACCCGCTCCTCTTCGAGCTGGGGAATCTCGGTAAAATCGACGCGGTGAATACAATCGACCGGACAGCAGTCGATCGCTTCGGCAACCAGGTCTTCCGGGTCACCGTCCTGCCTGACGACCCGCGAACGACCGTACTCCGGTTCGAGATAGAACGTGTTGCGGGCGATGTAGGCGCACAGCCCACAGCCGATGCAGGTGACCTCATCGACGTAGACGCCTTTCTGCCGGAAGCCTCCGCCCAGTTCCGGCTCAAAGCCTGAGCGCGAGGGGCCATGACGCAGCATGCCGCCCAGTTCCGGCTCGTGTCCGGAGCGGTGGGTAGGCTCCGGGGCAGACATCAGGCGCTCCAGCGCTGCAGGACCAATCGCACCGTGCCGTCTTCGCGGTTTTCCTGGGTGGCCACTTGAAAACCTTTTTGCGCGGACTCGGCCAGCACTGTGTGCATTGCGTAGCGCTGGGAGACTTTGCCGACGAAGCGCTCGACCGTCCAGGGCTGCTGCCAGAACTGTAGGTCCGATACCAGCTCGTACTCCTGGCCATTCCAGACAAAACCGACATCGTGGGCATTGTCCTGACGGATCACAAGCTGGCCGTGGCGGCTCTCGCCCCGGTAGCCGCGCACCGCCACATTGCCCCGCTCGTGGGGAATCTGGAGGTCGTCGAGCGCTTTGACTAAGCAGTCGAGGTCGCGGATGCGCGTCTTAATCTGCGTGAAATGGGACATGGGTCAGCTCCTGGGCGAGTGCGAGGTGTCGAAAGAGTTGTGCAGGGGCTGTGCGAGTGTCGCACTCTGGTAGTACTCCGAGGTCCACTGCTGGTGGTCTGTGTGGCCGAGGGCCTGCTCTATAGAACGGGTCAGTTCGGAGCACTGGGTGCCTGCGACACCCGTGACGCGCTCTTCGACGCGACCATTGGGATGAATAATGTACTCGATTTGTTCCATTTTTCCCGAAGATAGTCAGCGGCTGAAAACGACAACGCCAGTGATTCGCAATATCAACGCAAGTTACCAGTCATAGTCTCCTAAGAATTACGTAGAGTCAAGGTACACAGGAGAGAGTGGGTGGGGCGCTGTGGTGGCGCGATCCCCATCCGCGGATAGAGAGCCAAAAGCATTAAAATCGGGCTATCCACCCAGTTTGAGGTTCGATGCAGCTTACCCGCTCCCAGGTGCTCCTGACGCTCGCCATTACGGCGATTGTCCTGCTGGTGGTCGCCCAGGTCTGGCGGGTGCTGGGGCACATCGACTTTGCCATCACTTTTTCGTGGCGGGCGGCGGTCGAGGGCATCGTCCTCGGTCTTGCCATCGCTGGAGTCAGTTTTCTGGTTTATCGGCTCTGGCCTGCCTACCGCGAGTGCGCAACTGAATATATGAAGCTGGTCCTCGGTCCGCTCGGGCGCTTCGACTGGATCTGGCTCGGGTTGCTGCCGGGACTGAGCGAAGAATTACTCTTTCGCGGGGTTGCCCTCAACAGTGTCGGTCTATTGGCGAGCAGCCTGCTTTTCGGCTTGCTGCACATGTTCGAGCTGAAACAGTGGCCCTACGCGGTCTGGGCGACGGCCGTCGGTCTGGCGCTCGGTAGTGCGACCCTGCTGACCGGCAATCTACTGGTACCGCTCGTCGCCCACGTGACCGTCAACTGGATTTCGTGTCTGCTCTGGTGGCAAGAGCTAGAGCAGGCCTAATTAAGGAATAGAGCCGTGATTACTTTTGTGCGGGGCGTCCTGGTGGAAGTTGGGCCGCGCGCGGGGCAGACCTGGGCGACGGTCGATGTCGGGGGGGTCGGCTACAAAGTCTGGACCCATGCCCGTACGATTGGCAAGTTGCCGCGCATCGGTGAAGAAGTGAAGCTCTTTACCGAACAGGTCGTTCGTGAAGATGCCAGTTTGCTCTACGGCTTCCTGGAGCCTTCAGAACGGGACTTATTTAGCCAACTCACTTCTGTCACTGGCATCGGACCGCGTATGGGTCTGGGATTGCTGGAGACGATGCCGCCAACCGAGCTGGTGCAGGCTATCCTGCAGGGCAACACCCGCGCTCTGGCCCTGGCCCCCGGCGTCGGTGCCAAGACTGCCCAACGCCTTGCCCTCGAACTGAAGTCCAAACTGCAGAAATGGCGGGAAGAGAGCGGCCTTGCCACTATCGGCGCACGCGCCTCTGTTAGGGTCTACGAAGAAGTAGAACTGGCGCTGCTGGCGCTCGGTTTTACCCCGGCTGAAGTGGTGCGTGCTCTCGATGCGGTGGCTCCGGGCCTGGCGGATGACGAGCAGACTGAGTCATGGTTGCGCTCTGCTATTGCCTGGCTTTCCGCTGGCAGCTGAGGAATTCTTTGCCAGGAATCCCGATCAGGGAACGTAGTGAGCGGTCTGGGCAATGTCGATATGCAGTTGGTCGCGCCATTGTTGGAGGGGCCGCTCCCAGTGGTCCTCCCAGCGCTCAGCAAGCAGGGGACCAGCCCGCATGCCCAACCGATAGCCGATGGCGATGCGATCGAGCAGGTTGCCCATCTCGTCAGGAGCGGTAAACAGCGTCTTCAACAAGCCCCCGGCCAGCAGCACGATCGGCAGCGGCAGCCGTACCTGGGCGAGGCAAAAGGCTTGCAACCCGAGTTCGCCGTTGACGTCGCTACCGAGGCCCGTGACCAGGTGCCAGATATCGTGGGTTTGCCGCAGGCGGGTGAGCACGTAGGTCGTGTCATCCACGATGTCGAGCTTGCGGTAGTAGTTAGGGTCAAAGCCGGTTTCGCTCATGTAGGCGGCGAAACACTGGCCGAGCGACCCCTCCGGTAGGGTGGCAAGTGCTACGAGGTCGGGAGGTGGACCCAGATAGCGCTCGGCGACAATCTCGGCCACGCCCGGCTTGCTCAGCACGTACTCGACAGCCATCTGGGTCGCCTTCAGCTTGATGAGCCCGTCTTCGATGTCGGGGGTGGCGTCGGCCCGGCTCGGGTCCATCAAGAGGGTGACGGTGCCCCGCAAAGTGGTCAAAAATTCGAGGTTCAAGCTGCGCAGTTTGCCGAACACGGGCGGTCACTCCCAGATGGATACACTCGCAGATTGCAGTGTACCGTTCTGCAGTTTAACTTCAGAAGCGGCGGTATATCCCTGCACTGACACAGGTTGCAAGTGCAGTAGCATCCGGTAGTCACGCAGGTCGAGCCAACTCCTGAGCGGCTTTGATAGCCGCCGCAATCCCGCCGCTTTCGGGGTGTGGAGTGTCAGAATAGCGGATGCAGCATTATTTTTTGTCCCATGGTCGCCAACTTCGATCCCAGTCAAGACATCCTTCGGCAAAGCGATCCTGAAAAGCTTCACCGCCTCCGCCACAGCACCAGCCACATCCTGGCGATGGCAGTCCAGAAGCTCTACCCGGAGACGAAGGTGACGATTGGCCCGGCCATCGACAACGGTTTTTATTACGATTTCGACCGCCCGACTCCGTTTACCCCGGACGATCTAAAACGCATCGAAAGAGAGATGCGCCGCATCGTGCAGCAGAAACTGCCGATGGTCCGCGAGGAAGTGCCCCGCGAGGCGATGCGCGAACAGCTTGTAGCGCTCAAGGAGCCTTACAAACTCGAACTCTTTGATGGCTTCGACCCGAATGTACCGGTCACTCTCTACCGGACTGGCGACTGGTGGGACCTGTGCTCGGGTCCGCACGTCGAATCGACCGGCGACATCAATGCTAACGCCTTCAAGTTGCGATCTGTTGCTGGCGCTTACTGGCGCGGCGACGAAAATCGACCGATGTTGCAGCGCATCTACGGCACCGCCTGGGAGACACCCGAACAGCTTGAAGAATACCTGCGCCGCGAAGAAGAAGCGAAAAAGCGCGACCACCGCAAACTCGGCCGTGAACTGGGCCTATTTGCCTTCTCGGACCTGGTCGGTCCCGGACTACCGCTCTGGACTCCCAAGGGCGCTCTCTTGCGCTACACCCTCGAAGAATTCCTGCGCAAAGAGCAGGTCAAACGCGGCTATCAGCAAGTCATCACTCCGCACATCGCCCGCGTCGATCTCTTCAAGACCTCTGGCCACTGGTTCAAGTACAAAGAAGACATGTTCCCGCTGATGGCGACCGGGGAAGACCCAAACAGCGAAGAAGGCTTCGTGATGAAGCCGATGAACTGCCCATTCCACATCCAGATCTACAAGTCAGAGCTGCACTCCTACCGGGAACTGCCGATTCGCTACGCCGAATTTGGGACCGTGTACCGCTATGAGCAATCGGGCGAACTCGGTGGACTGACACGGGTGCGCGGCTTCACCGTCGATGATTCGCACCTGTTTGTGACCCCAGAACAGCTCGACGACGAATTTAAAAAAGTTGTCGATCTCATCCAGTTCGTCTTTAAGGCACTGCAACTGGGCGACAGCTTCTCAGCCCGCCTTTCTTTTCGGGACCCGACTTCAGACAAATACATCGGCAGCGACGAATCCTGGGAGAAAGCGCAAGGAGCGATTCTGCGCGCCGCCCAGGAAATGGACCTGCAGTATTTCATCGCCGAGGGCGAGGCCGCTTTCTACGGTCCCAAGCTCGACTTTATCTTCCGCGACGTGCTCGGGCGCGAGTGGCAGTTGGGCACGGTCCAGGTCGATTACAACCTGCCGGAGCGCTTTGATCTTGAATATGTGGCCGAGGACAGTACGCGCCGCCGCCCAGTGATGATCCACCGTGCTCCTTTCGGTTCGCTCGAACGCCTGATCGGCATCCTCATCGAGCACTACGCGGGCGACTTCCCGCTCTGGCTGGCACCCGTTCAAGTGCGCGTCCTGCCGGTGAGTGAGCAGTTTATCGGCTACGCCGAGTCGATCAAAGACCGACTTATCTCGCAGTCGGTACGCGTCGAGGTCGATAGCAGCAACGAGCGCCTGGGTAAGAAAATCCGCAACAGCGAAACGGCCAAAGTACCGGTGATGCTGGTCGTCGGCGAAAGTGAATCGACCTCGGACACAGTCGCCGTCCGCACCCGCGCCGATGGCGACAAAGGGACGATGGGTATCGACGATCTGCTCGCCTACGTCCTCGGCCGCATCGAGGCTCGTGCATAGCGGTCGCTCTGTATCCGCGCCTGCCTGATCTGTGGTAGCTATATTACCGAATCCCTCTGGCTCGGTCTGATGCCTGCGTACCTGTTGCTGCTCCTGATCCTGCTCTGTAGTCCTCTCCAGGCCGCTCCCGAATCGAGCGAGCCGTCGCGCGCCCGGCTGTCAAGCACCAACCAGCACGCCTGGCCGCGCACGGCTTTTCCCCTCAAGGTATTTATCGACCCGCTCCCTGAACAGGCGAGCGCTCACCGCTCGGACTACCGCCAGGCCATCCTCGACGCGATGCAGGCCTGGAACCAGATTGGTGTGATGGGCCTCAGCGCTTTTACAGAAACCAAAGACCGGGCGAATGCCGATGTGCTCATCGCCTGGCAGCTGGAAGTTGACGCCGATAAGGGTGGCTTCGAGCAGTCGCGCACAGCGCGCACGGGCCGGTCGGTCAATTTCTCGCAAAGCTTCAAGTCGAAAGTGACGCTGGTCATCGAGCACTGGCGTCGGCGGCAGATTCCAACCGGACTGCTGGGTTTCTTCCTACCGGTGCCGGTTCCCAATCTCAACACCGCAGGGGTCGAGCAGCGCGGCAGCGAGGAGATCCGACTACTGGCCACCCACGAACTGGGGCATTCGCTCGGTCTGCTGCACAGCGAAGACAAAAACGACATTATGTTCCCCGTCGAAGGTGAAAAGTTCGTCCTTTACGGCTTTGAATTCACCAACATCCAGGTTCTGACCGAGACCTCCCGCCAACGCCTGCAGGACCATTACCGTGTGGCCTGGCAGGAGTTCAGCGGCACGGCACCTACTCCAGAGCCAAGAACAGTTGCCACTGGGGAAGATTCAAGACCTGTAGTGGCAGCTACCGGGCGGACAACACTCATTGAGGCTGCTGAGAAGGGTGTGACTGCTGAGGTTGAACGCCTGCTGAACGCCGGTTCCGATATTAATGGCCGTGACGAGAGCGGTTGGACGCCACTGATCGCAGCTGCCGGCGAGGGGCACACCGAGACAGTTGCATTGCTCTTACAAAAAGGGGCAAATCTGCAGGCCCGCGACGGCAATGGCTACACCGCGCTGCGCCATGCAAAGGCAAACGGCCACATCCAGGTTGTTGAACTGCTCACTCGGGCTGGGGCAAAACTTTGAAGACGCCTTGCGACACTGCCTCGGGTCTGGCGGTGTCGGATTCAAGTGCCGATAGCCAAACTTGCAGCAATCCGTCTAGTCTGAAGACCGTGATTTGAGAAACCGATGCTTCGCCTCTACCAGTACCAGCCTTCGGGCAACTGCTACAAAATCCGCCTGTTGCTGGCCCATCTCGGTCTACCCTACGAAGTTGTCGAAAAAGACATTCTCAAGGGCGAGACCCGTACTCCAGAATTTCTCGCCATCAACGCGAACGGCCGCATCCCGGTGCTGCAATTAGAATCTGGCGAATACCTCACGGAGTCGAATGCAATCTTGTGCTACCTGGCGGAAGGAACGCCCTGGTTACCCGACGACCGCCTCGAACGCGCCCGCCTACTCTCGTTTCTTTTTTGGGAGCAATATTCCCATGAGCCGAATATTGCGACCGTTCGCTTCTGGCTTGCGTACAAGAAGGTGGGTGAAGAATACCGCGAACGGATAACCGAGAAGCAGAGGCTTGGTTACGTGGCTCTCGATTTGATGGAGAAGCACCTGAGCACTCATCATTTCTTTGTCGGGGAACGGTTCACCCTGGCCGATATTGCGCTATTTGCCTACACCCACGTAGCCCCCGAGGGCGGGTTCGATCTGGAACCTTACCCGGCTATCCGTGCCTGGATCAACCGTGTGAAAGACCAGCCTGGTCACGTTTCAATCACCGGCTGAATTCAGGCACCGAACGCTTCGCAACAAAAACGCTCTGTGATTCGCATGATCGGCTGCTCGCGGCAGAAGACGACGTAAGTGCGCCCTAGCAGCGTCGCGCTCGGTAGAACACCGATACAGACGGCGAGGGGACCGGCAGGCTCGGTCCAGTAAGGGCCAAGTTCGCGGAAAGTCTCCATGTGCGCCTCGCGCAGTAGCCGCCCAATCCCTTTATCGGTCTGGAGCAGTCCCTCGCGCAGCGGGGCGTCGAGCCGGTCGAGCAAAATGGTCGAGTGGGCATGTACGTAAACGCGCCGACTCGACTCTCCAACCAGGAGCACCTCGCGCTCGTAGACCCGCTCCTGGCGCTCTTCAAGCCTCAGTGGGCCAAGTTTGCGCACCCCGATTGGTTCGAGGAAATAGGCTTCGAGTAGCTCTGTGACCGTGCCGTCGGTGACCACGAGCATGCGCAGCACGGGGCTCAGGGCGGACAAGTTCGGCGTTGTGGCCCCCGGCACCGCTACAGGCAGAACGGTATCGCAATATTGCTTCATACTTTCCACTGTACAGGCCTTCAAGCGGACTGCAGACTGGTGCCGCTGGTGTTCTGCAAGAATGCCTGGACGCGCTCGCCTCGGGTAAAGGCGTTGTGGACGCAATCGCCCACGGAGATGCCGTCGAAATAGTTTCCGGCCAGGAAGAGGCCAGGCCAACGGGTGAGGCGCTCCTCGACCCGCGCCTGCTTTGCCAGGTGACCGAGAGTGTACTGGGGAATCGACTGGGGCCAGCGCGTCAGGCGCAAAAGCTGGTGGCCCGACTGGAAACCGAGGACGACCTGTAATTCGCGGTGGGCAAGGCTTGCGAGTTCTGTGTCGCTCAGTCCCTGAGCGGAAAGGTCAGTCGTGCCGCCGATAAAACAGGTGTACTGGCGCCAGCCGGCAGGTGCTCGGTCTGGAAACAGGCCGCTGCTCCAGAGTGCATCGAGGGTTCTAAGCCCCTGGGAGCGCGGAACGAGGTGCCCGATTCCCTCCGGGGCCTGGGGGATCTGGCTGGCCGGATAGCCCAGGTTGACGACAGCCAGCGGCGGATAGTAAATGCTATCGAGGGCGCGGCCCAGCTCTGGGTCGAAGGTACTCAAAATCCCGGCGACCGCGTAGGCCGGGGTGGCAAGGACAATGCTATGCGCCTCGACAATCAGTTCGCCCGCATCGCCTGTGAAGACGGCTCGCCAACCGCCAAGGGTGCGCTCCAGGGCAATCAGCTTCTGGTTGCAGCGCAACTGTCGGTGCAGTTGGGCCGCGAGGGCGTCGGGCAACACCTGTACTCCCTCGCGAAACGAACAGGTGCGTGGCAGGGCCACCACGCCACGGCGTCGGGCCTGCCATTGTCCACCCAGGACGCTGCCGCTCTCGCGCTCGAAAGCGACCAGGCGCGGTAGTACCGCTTCGACACTCAACTGGCCAACATCGCCTGCCCAGAGTCCAGAGAGCACCGGCTCGACGAGGCGGGTCAAAGTCTCCTCGCCAAAGCGACGGTAAATAAATTCCCCAACCGTCTCCTCGCGGCTTTCCGAGAGCGTCGGCACAAACAACTCGCAGAGCAGTTGCCCTTTGCCGCCCCAACTAAGCAAGTCCGAGCTGAGCAGCTGCCCGACACTCAACGGCACGGGGCGCAGTCGCCCATCCCACCAGACAAAGCGCCCAGGGCGTGGTGCCGAATAGACAAGCTCGCTTTCGATAGCGAGTTCACCAATCAGCTGCAGCAGTTCCGGCGTCTCGGAGAAGCTGGAAAGCCCCCCTTCGCACAGGAAATCGTTGATCCGGCAACTGGTCATCGCACCGCCCGGTTGCTCGCCTGCTTCGCAGAGCAGGACTTCCCGCCCAGCACTACAAAGACGCCAGGCGAGCACCAGGCCGCTCAGACCTGCGCCGACCACCAACACATCGAGCAGCGACCCTTTCGCTGTGCTCATCAAACTTCGCCAGGCGACCCGTGCATTTCTCTGTACTATGGCATGCACGGGCGACCGCAGTCAGAACAACCCCAGCACAACGATCGGGCACCACAACATCGGTCCGGCTTGTCTGCTCCGGACCAACGCTCTATAAACTCAGATAAAAGTTTACTTCCGGGTACCACGGTCGCTGCTGTGCGTCCGACAGTTGCGGGCTCACGCCGCTTAAACCAAGCTTGCTTACGAAGTCTTCTGAAACAAGGTGTTGAGATAGGTCCGCGCGGCGCGCCGATCGCCATTGCCGTTTTGCAATAGAAACAAAGAAAGAGCTGCTGTAAAGATCCGGTTTTGATCCCAGTCCGGGTGGTGGTCTAAGTAGACTTGCAATGTGTCATGCAATTCTTCAGGAATCTCTGCCAATACGCTGACCATTGTTTTCATTGAGTTCGCTCACATCAATCAAGTTGCAACCCATTGTTTGCGCCTGTGCTGCTGGTGTCAATCGGCCGGAGGCTTCCCTGCAATGCCTGGAACCTACAGAGAGCCACGGGCAGATCGGCGATCTCAAGCACTTTGCTTTACGCAACGTTACGTTTTTCCCCCAGGTGTGTTTGCGGAGTTTTCCACAGGATGTCTTCTAAACGACTATCTGCCGTGGGTAGCCTGTGGAAAACTTGTGGAGGGGCAGGGGGAGGATGGGGAAACCAATGCCCGTTTGCGAAGAATTGTTAATTTAACAGGATAGAGGTCGGTTGATATTTTGTATAAGTATTTCGTATCGTCTGTGACAGTTTACTCGTAGAGGAGACTGAGTTCCTGGAGCAACTGCGGTTTGAGCTGGTCGAGTTGTTCGCGCAGGCGGCGTTTGGCGATAGCCGGGTTACCGGGGTGCAGCTGGCTTGCCAGTCGTAGCCAGGCTTCGAGCAAGTCGCGCTGCCGAAATTCGAGCTTGAGCGAGAATTGGCGGCTGAGCCGGGCGGTCTCAAGGGCATAGAAGAGCAACAGGTGGGGCTGCTGGCACAGGTGCTGAACGATATAGCGGTCCACCGAGACCTGCAAATCGAAAAAGGAGCGCAGCCACTGGACTTCGCCGTGGCCGCCCGTATGGGTGCCGAGGGCCATCGCCCAGAGCAGCATCGGATGCGGTTCGCGGATAAACAGGAAGCGACGGCAGATAAATTGTTCGGCAAGCGTACTTAAGACCTTCTCGGGCAGCATCACGTAAATGACCGGCTGCAGGCGACCGGGAGCGGTCTGGGCCATCCGGCAACTGACCAGTTCGGCCATCGGCAGATCGGAGGGCCAACTCAAAGGTTGCATCGGCATTCCCCCCGTAACGGGTGCGGTACAATCATCCTATTGCTTTTATTCCTGCGAGCGATTGCGCGGGTTTTGCTGTGCGTCTCGACCAGCGCCTGAAGTTTGCCCTCAAGCTCCTTGGCAGTCTGGTGCTGCTCTGGCTACTGAGCCGCCTCGTCGATGTACCCAAAACGCTCCAGGTTCTGGCTAACACTGACTGGCGAATACTCGGGGCAGCCACGGGTGTCTTCCTCGCCGGACAGTTGCTCAATGCGCTCAAGTGGTCCTGGTTGGGCGATGCCCTCAGGTTACCCTTTCAAACCTTTACGTACCTGCGCGTCTTTTTCATGGGCCTTTTTATGGCGGTTTTCCTGCCGGGGAACCTGGGTGGCGATGTCGGTCGCGCTGTACTCCTGGGTCGGCAGTCACGCGACGGTTGGGCGGTCGCCTATACGGTGCTTGCCGACCGCTACAGCGGCCTGTTGTTTCTGCTGGTGCTCAGCAGTGTCGCCTGTACGTTCCTGGCTCCTTACGCGGCCCTGCGCCCCTGGTTGTGGGGCGTGACCCTCGCTGTTGTCCTGTTCTGGATGGTGCTTGGGGTGCTGAGCCGGTTCCTGGGCCACACGAAGTTCAAGCTGGCCGGGCAGGCGCGTGAAATTGCCGCGTGGGAGGCACAACTGCGGACACCGGGGATGCTCTTGCGTGTCGGTGCGAGCAGCCTGCTTATCCAGTTGCTTAACTGGGGCGTGCTCGTCCTACTCGCAGCCTCGATGCAGCTTGCAGCCTCACCGCCGGTACTGATCACCGCCTACGCGCTGATTACCGTCGCAAGCCTTGCCCCGGTCAGCCTGAATGGCCTGGGCGTTCGTGAAGGTGGCTATGTCCTGCTGTTGGGAATGGTCGGCATCGCCCCCGAGCAGGCGGTCAGCTTTGGGGTGCTCTGGTTTGTGGTCCTGACGCTGACGGGCCTCATGAGCAGCATCGCCTGGTGGGTACGTGACCCTGAAGCAGCTAGGGCCGAATGAGAATCTTACAGGTCTGCTCGTTCGGCCGAATTGCCTGCTCGACCGCTGCTTGCAACCCTGAGAGCGGGTAGTAGTCAGAAATCAGGCTCTTTACATCGATGCGGCGCTCAAAGACGATCTGGGCTGCCAGGCTCTGCACTTTATAAGAAGAACTGTAAGAGCCCATCAAGTCGATTTCTTTGCGGTAGAGCACATTCGGGTCGAGGGGAATCTGCACCGACTCAGGGAACTCGGCAAAAAACAAGATCTTGCCGCCCTTGCGCGTGGCGGCGAGTGCCTGGTCGAAAGCCTGGGTACTGGGTACGGCCAGCAGTGAGACATCGACTCCAAGTCCGCCTGTCAGTGCAAAAATCTGCTCGGTGAGATCACTCAGGCGCGCATCGAGGGCAGCCTCCGCTCCCAACGCCCGCGCCCGTTCGAGGCGGGCGGGGATCAAGTCGGTGACAATCGGGCGGGCACCAAAGTACTTGCAGAGCATCGAAAACATCAACCCGATCGGGCCGCCTCCGGTAATCAGCACCGACTGCCCCGGTTGAATTTGCGCCTTTTTGACCGCCTTCAAGCAGCAGTTGGTCGGCTCGACGAAACTTGCCTCCTCGAAGCTGATCGCGTCAGGAATGGCAATCAGGCCCCCGCAGCGGACGATATGCCCCGGCACCAGTACGTACTCGGCAAAGCCGCCACCGGAGGGTGTAAAGCCTGCGGTCGTCGTCACCTCTTTGTAGACCTGGCACATCGAGTAGTTTTCATTGAGGCAGTAGGCGCAGTGAAAACAGGGAATGTGGTGCAGAACGACCACCCGGTCTCCCGGCTGCCAGCCTGTCACTGCGGAACCCGTCTTCACGATCGTGCCGCTCGTCTCATGGCCGAAGATGCGCGGCGGGTCAAGGAGCGGATAGCGCAGCTTCTTGATATCGGACTGACATAGACCGCAGGCGCGCACCTGTACCAGCACCTCGTCGTCGCCGATAGCCGGAACGGGCACCTCTTCGTAGCGCAGGTCGTTCACGCCATAAAAAACTGCTGCATGCATCGAACTGGGAATGTTCATCGTGAGCGCCCGAGAGTGACCAAGACCATTTTTGGCTGAGTTGCCGCTTCAGGCAAGAGACCCCAGTGCAAATCAGCTGAGGACGACTCGCGGGTGCATTCCCTCCCGGTCAATCTGTCAGGGAATACGCTCGGGTTTGAGAGTGCTCCCAAAGAGCCATCAAGTGATGTTCGGACGCAACTGAGAGTTCGGTCACAAAGAGACCTTCTTCAGCCCCGATGGCAGCCAGCCAGGTACCGGCAAAGCTCACCTCGACCGACTCTGTGTCCGAACGGGAGAGACTGACTTTCGGCTCAGAGGCGAGGGCGGCAATACCGCTCAAGTCGAGCGAGATCAGTACCGAGGCCCAACCCGCTTCGGCAGTCAATTGCGCACCGACCGAGGCGGCAAACCTAAGGCGTTCCTCGACAAAGGCCGCAGCCGACTGGGCGACATATTCGATATAGCTACCCGATTCTACATAGATGATTTTCAACATACCGTCCAATCTCCTCAAGGGTCGGTGACCCGCGTTCGAGCAAAATGCCGCCAAGCAAAAACCCCCGCTTCCTGGTCTCAAGAAGCGGGGGTCACAGAAGAATTTCTTTTATTCGTCTATGGGTACAGTGCGCCTGTACTTTCCGCTTCGTTTTGGTATCGGCTTTGGAAAGCCGACCGTGCCGAGGTGATTGCCGGAGGGCATACGATACTCCAGGCGATCAACGGTACATAGGCCAATTAACTGCTGCCGCCCCGCCGGGGTGGAAACAGACAAATCGACCTGGTAAACGAGCGGATGCATCAGTACACCGAAATAAAACCGTACTACGCTTATACTACGAAACTTTGGACCCAGTCAAGTATTGGTTACCTGCTACTTGAAGCAGGCTCACTTCTGATCGTTACCAGCAAGCTCCGACATCTTCAAATCTCAACCACTTTCGGTGCTGGTTTGGCGGCACCAATCAGGGCATTGAGCAGGAGCGGACCCAGGAAGGTCGTCATGATCACCATGATCACAACGGCTGTGTGATTGGCCCCGACCAGCACGCCGGTGCTGAGGCCGACGCTTGCAAAGACCAGGCCGACCTCACCGCGCGGCACCATCCCGGCCCCGATAATCCACTTGTTGGTCTTGCTGCCGAAGGCTGCGAAACCGCAGACGAGTTTGCCGAGTACAGCCGAGACGGTGAGGCCCAGGGCCAGGAGCAGCGCTTGCAGGTCGGCAAGCAGAGCGAGAGAGACCCCGGCACCGACGGTAATGAAGAAGATCGGCAAAAAGAAGTCGGTGAGCGGGTGCAGTTGGGCTTCGAGGTCCTGACGTTTGTCGGTGTCGGAGAGGACCAGCCCGGCGGCAAAGGCACCGATTATTGCGGCTGATCCCAGGAGTTCGGCAAGATAAGCGAGGCTGAAGGCGAATACCAGGGAGGCGGCCAGCAGGTCTCCGCGGGTGCGCAGGGCGCGTACGATCCGCAAGAAAACCGGCATCGCCCGGTTGCCAATCACGATGGCTCCGACCAGGAACCCCAGAGAAGTGACGACGATCCGCACGATGTCGATCACTTCGAGGCTGCCGCCTTTCGCGATTCCCGAGACGACCGAGAGGATGACGACCCCGAGAATATCGTCGATCACTGCCGCTCCCAGTATGATTTTGCCCTCGTCTTTGCGCAGGTAGCCCTTCTCGGCCAGCACCCTGGCACTGATGCCGATGCTGGTTGCCGTCATCGCCGCACCGACAAAAACCGCGACTAGCTGAGTAGCTCCTGCCAGTTTCATTAGCGCAAAGCCGAAGCCGAAAGGCAAAACCATGCCGACCAGCCCGACAGAAAAAGCCTGGGGGCCTAATTGCATCAGACCGCGCTGGTCAGATTCAAGACCGATTTCAAAGAGCAGCAGCGTCACCCCGACCTGGGCCAGCAGCAGCAGCACCGGTTGGGTCGGGTCAATCAGACGCAACCCGGAAACACCGACCACGAGCCCGGCGACCAGCTCGCCAAGGACGGAAGGTTGGCCCAGACGTACAGCCAGTTCGCCTCCCAGTTTGCTCGCGACGTAAATCACGATCAAGGTGCCGAGCAACTGCCCGAGACTCAAAAGCCCGGCCGGAAGTTCGCCGACCGGTGTAGCCGCCAGAAAAAACATAGAGTCCCCCAGGGTAAGGCCCCAGTAGATCTCCGGTTCGTCCGGGGATCTGACAGACTCCACCGCACTGAGGGTTCGGAACAACTCTAGCGGACAAAAGTGCGCAGATCCACGCCGGACCCGGCTCGCCTGAAGTGTTCCTATTATCTGACTGCCACGACTGCAGACAAAAGACAAATTTCGGTAGCCGTGGCCGCCCTGCCAGTGCAGCAAATTGTAAATCAGCCCTGTAGAGTTAAAGGACCTCGGGAGCTATTTCCATGTCTATCTGTACCGCGCGTCGCTCTAGTAGTCTGTTCGCTGTTGCCCTTGCTCTGTTGCTGGTTGTGCCGCCCAACCCGCTCTCCTCAGAGCCGTTGTCTGGAGTCGTACAAACCCAACAAGCCCTGGAGCGTTCGAACTCCAGCGGCAAACCCGTACTGCTGATGTTCGCCGCCTACTGGTGCGGGTACTCCACCGCGATGCGCGAGTCGATCATCCGCCACCCTCAGCTATCGAGAGCCATCGCCCGTTTCGAGTTCGTGGACGTCGAAGTGGGAGATCAGAAACAGCCTCTCAACAAGGATCTGCGAAAAAAACTGCGCTTAGACCTGCGGACGGTGCCGACGTTCGTCTTGATCGATGGGCAGGGCGAGGTGGCAAAGGTGCAGACCACGGATGGAATGGGCAGCGGGCCGGGGACCGACCTCGACCCCATGAAGGTAGTCGCCGCCCTCGAACGGCTCGCCCCGCTGCAAGAGAACCGATAAATAGCGAAGCCGCAAAGACACTCTTCTACCGCCCAGGGCGGCTAATTTATTAGTGGCGCGCCGGCACAGTCTGCACTTCTGCGCACTGCGATCGCTCAAAATAGAAGGATGCTACCCGAAAACCGCGCCGATTTAATTGAATTACTGCAGGGAGCCAGCCCGACCGGGGAGGAAATTCGCTTTACTCCCGAACAACTGGAAATGCTCAACTCCGAGATGGAGCGCTGGAAGCGGTCCGAACCGGATTTCTTCGAGGAAGGCGTCGCGCTCGTCGCCCGAAGCATCGCCGACAACGACACCAAAGGGCTGGTCGGTCGTCTCAGCCAACGCTATAGTCCATTGCAACTCGTCTGCATCATCAATGAGGCGGCTGAACGCTGCTTTTAGTAATGAACGCACACAATGCGGTACACAAGGCGTTGATGGCCGTGCAAAGCGAGTTGAAGCGCCTGTCGGATGCAGCCGACAGCCTGATGGAAGGGCCGGAGCAGACATTGGTGCTACCCAAACCGGGCCTACAGATTTTCAACTAGAAACGGGACATCCTCCACGAGGGTGGGCAGTTGAGGTCCGGGCATAGGGGGATACAGAAATTGTTTCTCGTAGATTGATAGACCGACACAGCCGAGCTGTATTAGCCTACTGAACCCACTGCTACTGCGATTAACCTGGACAACTTGCGTTCATCCCCGCTACTGGACAGAGGGCGACATTTTACTTCTGCCTGCAGGCAGAAGACCTCGGTATCCTGGCTCTGAAAGATTGGTCTGGGTGTGGGGCGCATTCTATTTTCAAGTTCTGTAAAGACTGTCAAAGCAACTGTTACCCAATACAGAGGGATTCTCATGGCCGACCAGATTTCCGCCGATCTAGATGCAACGATTGCTGCTCTTCAGCAAGGTCTAACTTCTATTCCTCCCGAACAAGCCGTCGCGGTCATTGAAAGCTGGCAACAAAAGCTCCAGGGCCTGGACCTCGCCGAGGACCTGGGCGAATTGAAAGCAGCCTTGACCGGCACTGGCGATGGTGCATCCCTCAGCTCGATCCTGACCGACCTCGGCGAAGATACGGCCGAGACAGCCTCGGGTGCGTCGGGCGATGTCGCAGCCAAGCTGAAGCAGCTCGGCTCCTTGCTGTCGCAGGCAGGCACCTCGCTGGCCTAGAGTCTGGCTTCTGGCCCAACCCCGGGCCGGACTGACTTCTAAAATGGCCGTTGAGTATAGACTCCGGTTATCGGGTCTATGCTCAACGGCTATTCACGTTTTGACCAGAACTGTATCGGCCGGCTCTTCAGGAGCGGGCAAACACCCGCCGACCGGCCACCCAGGTTTCGAGCACCTCGGTCTTCCAGATTTGTTGCGGCGGCAGGGCAAAGATGTCCTGGTCGATTAAGACGAAGTCTGCCCATTTGCCGGGCTCCAATGAGCCTAGAGATTTTTCCTGATGGGCCGCGTAGGCAGCATCGAGGGTGAAGGCCCGCAATGCCTGGGCGAGCGACAGGGCCTGCTCCGGGTACCAGCCATTGGGGGGCTCATCTTTGCGGTCCTGGCGGGTGACGGCTGCATGCAGTCCGAAAAAGGGGTTTGGCGATTCTACCGGGAAGTCGGACCCAGCGGCGATGGTCGTCCCCTGCTTGCGAAAACTCTGCCAGGCGTAAGCTCCCCGGATGCGCGTGCGACCAACGCGGTCCTCGGCCATGTTTTTATCGGAGGTGGCGTGGGTCGGCTGCATCGAGGCAATCAAGGCCAGTGCTTTGAAGCGGGCAAAGTCTGCGGGGGCGACTACCTGGGCGTGCTCGATGCGGTTGCGCTGTTGACGGCCACCCTGGGTGCGGTAGACGGCCGCGAAACCATCGAGCGCCTGCTGAGCGGCGCGGTCGCCGATGGCGTGCACGTTCACCTGATAGCCTTTCGCCAGGGCTTTACCAATCAGTGCACTCAAGTTCTGGGGAGTTTGAAACAGGAGGCCACGGTTGGCGGGGTCGTCGCTGTACGGTTCGATTAATGCGGCACCCCGGCTCCCAAGAGCACCGTCGGCGTAAAGTTTGACACTGCGCACCGTCAAAAAGTCGCGGCCGTAGCCAATCAGCGGACCGCTACGCGCCAGCAAGTCGAAGCCCTCGACGCCCGAGATCATCGCGTAGAGCCGCAGGGTGAGTTTGCCCGCATCGGCGTAGGATTTATAAAGCGAGAAGGTGTCCGCGTCGATCCCCGCATCGTGAACAGAGGTAATCCCGACCCGCGCCAGTTCAGTGAGGGCGGCTTTCAGAGCCAGTTCCGTCTCTCGGGGCGTCGTCTTCGGGAGCACCTGGGTGACTAGAGACATTGCCTTATCGACCAGCACACCGGTCGGCTTACCTGACTCGTCGCGGACAATCTTGCCGCCCACCGGGTCGGGGGTCTCTTTGCTGACGCCGGCAAGTTCCAGGGCTTTGCTGTTGGCCCAACCGGCGTGGCCATCGACGCGGACAAGCCAGGCGGGTCGCTCGGCAATGGCGCTGTCGAGTTCGGCAGCTGTTGGAAAACGGCCAAGTTTCCAGACCGCCTGATTCCAGCCGCGCCCGCGCAGCCAGACAGCTTCTGAATTGTTGGCGGCATAGCTCTTGAGCAGGGCGAGCGCCTCTAAAAGAGTGGTCGTTGCCGCCAGATCTGCCTGCACTTTTGTCTGCCCCAGGCGAATCACGTGGCCGTGGGCATCGATTAGACCCGGAAGCAGCACACGGCCTCGCCCATCGACCCGTCTGGCCTTCCCGGCTCGGGCTGCCAGTGTCTTCTCATCTCCCGTCGCCACGACCTTGCCGCCATCGACCAGCAGGGAGTCGAAGCGTTTGATGCCCTCTCGATCACTTTCGAGGGTGTATCCCCTGACGTTGTGAACGAGCAATTCTGCCCCGAGAGCGGGGGTAGCAGCCAGCATCAAAC
>JANNPH010000150.1:0-2240 GCA_031399965.1 Gloeobacteraceae cyanobacterium SOY_34_metabat_159
CGGCGAGCCGTTCGTGCTCAGTTGGACGGTTGAAGAAGCTGACAAAGTAACCATCGAGCCACGCATCGGCGAGGTGTCCCTGGAAGGCAAGCGCACACTCAGGCCCTCTCGCAATACCGAGTACACACTGACCGCCGAAAAAGGGCTTACCCGCAAGACGGTTCAACTGACCGTGACCATCGCCGAGACGACGGTACCGCCAAGGTCTTTACCGACCCCCGACGTGCAACAAGCTCCGGCAGTCGAGCCTGCACCTGTGCCGGTCCCCGAGCAGCGCAACCCGGACGCGGCACCTGAGCCTGAGACCTTCCAGAAGCTCACCTTTCGCGGTACTGGAGTGGTCTTGAAGGGTCTTGCCGGGGACGCGCCTCCCGAGGCGCAAGTCGAGATCGTGCCCGTGGGAGCCAATCAAGTCAAAATCGAAATTAAACTGGCCTCCGGATCGGGCCTGACCAGAACCCTACAGGCCGGGAGCACATTGACCGAGTCAGAAAAAATCGCCGGCGGCACGATCGACTACAAGCTCAACTACACCGCCGAGCGGGTCAATCTGGAGACGAGCACCCACTACACAGACGATCGCCTTGACCGCGAGGTCCGCTTTGAGCTGACCCGCGAACAATCGCGCTTAGAATGAGCCCCATGGAAGAAAAACTGATCGTTCGCGACTATTTCAACAACACGGGCTTCGATCGCTGGAAGCGCATCTACGGCGACGAGGCGGTGAACCGGATTCAGCAGTCAATCCGTGTAGGCCACCAACGTACCTGCGACAAGGTACTCGAATGGCTCGGCGATGTAGAAGGACAACAGATCTGCGACGCCGGCTGCGGGCTTGGGAGTCTCAGCCTGCCGCTCGCCCTGCGCGGTGCGAACGTCCTTGGTACCGACATCTCAGAAAAAATGGTTCTTGAGGCGCGTCGGCGCGCTGCAAAGGCGCTTCCTGACTCCACAAACCTGCGACTGGAAGTACTGGAGCTTGAACAAATCGGTGGGCAATTTGACACGGTGATCTGCCTTGACGTGCTCATCCACTACCCGCTTCCTCAAGTTGAGCGGATGCTGGCCCACTTGAGCGCACGGGCAGATGACCGGCTGATCATCACCTACGCTCCTAAGACCGTCATTTTTACTGCTCTCAAAAAGATTGGCGAATTCTTTCCGGGGGCGAACAAGACGACACGCGCCTACCAGCACCGCAGCGACGATATTGAGGCAATCCTTGGTCGTCTCGGCTGGAAGATTGCCCGGCGGGCAGCGATTGATGACAAGTTTTACTTCGCACGGCTACTCATGACCGGCCGCTAGGCTCACCCAAAGACCTGGATTGCTGGGCAACCCGTCATCGAAAATTGTAGAGTTCTAGAATACAGCCCATCGGTAGCAGAGGAAGGTAGTGCATGTCCGCCATTAGAGTAGTGCTGGTTGAAGACCACGATCTCACCCGTGCCGGTATGCGCATGACGCTGCAACAGCACGACTCCGTGGAAGTGGTCGGCGAAGCCGCCAACGGTATGGACGGTCTGAAGGCAGTTCATCAAAAACACCCCGATATCGCCATCGTCGATATCGGTCTACCCGACATCGATGGTATCGAAGTCACCCGCCGCCTCAAGGCCGAAGACCCCAACATCAAAGTATTGATTCTCACCCTGCGCGACAACGACCAGACGGTGCTTGCCGCCTTTGCCGCCGGGGCTGACTCCTACTGCATGAAAGACATTGGCTCTGCCGACCTGCTCACAGCCTTACAGACGACCCGCGAGGGCAATTCCTGGATAGACCCTGCCGTGGCGCGCACGGTACTTGGTCAAATGCGCGGCCAGTCTACCGCTCCCGGTTCGAGCACTGTGCAGATCAACGCCGCCGAGCCGGAATTTACCCAGATCATCGAAGCTTCGCCCCTCACCGAGCGCGAACTCGAAGTGCTGCAGTTAATTGTTGAGGGTCGCTCCAACCAGGACATCGCCGACCAGCTCTACATCACCGTCGGCACAGTCAAGACCCACGTCCGCAATATCCTGAGCAAACTCTGCGCCGACGACCGCACCCAGGCCGCCGTCACTGCCCTGCGCGCCGGATTGGTCCGCTAGATAGCACCCCTGGTGTAGAATTCGCCTGCCCACGCTACAATTAGCGGAACGTGTGCAGGTGACCATGAGGGGTAATTTTCCAAACCAGTTTCCGTCCCCTGGCGCCAAGCCGATGGGCACTGTCGTCCAGGGTTCGCTCAGCGAGGG
>JANNPH010000189.1:0-5160 GCA_031399965.1 Gloeobacteraceae cyanobacterium SOY_34_metabat_159
CCCCGACCAACGACCGTCGGCGCGACGTGTCGGAGAGAAGCCCGCGATGTACGGCGCTGAGGTACAGGCCAATGGTGCGCCTGTTTGCCGCGACAACACTGTCGGGCGCCACGACGGAGTGGCCGGCGACGCGCGTGGACCCGCTGGATCGCGGTGTGCTATTGCTGGGATGCAGGTAGGTGATCAGCGGCGCGAGGTGAGCCATGCCGGGGGCACTCGTATGGTTGAAGGTGCGGCCGGGGTAGCTCTCGGTCTTCACTGCTACTGGTTGCCCGACCCGCACCGAGCGGAGGTCTTTTTCGTACACCTGGGCAACTGCCCACACCCGGTCCAGGCCCACTACCTCGAAGAGCACTTTGCCCGGTTCCACCGCCTCGCCGACGGCCGCCTCCTGGCGGGCTACCGTGCCGGCGACAGGAGAAAACAGCGTGATGCTGCCGTCGGCATTTGCCCTGACTCCCCGCTGTCCGAGCCCGGCTAAGCGCGAGACAAGGGCATCACTGCTGAGAGCCAGTCGTATTCTCGCGGCGCGCAGTTCGGCTTCGGTCTGGGCCAGGTCTGCCTCGGCCACCTGCAAATCTTTGCGCGCCGAAATTTTCAAGTCCACCAGTTCTTTTTCCCGCGTGTAGACCGTGAGGGCGAGCTTGAGTCGGGCCTGGACCTGCTCTATCTGGGCGCGGGCCTCCACGCGAAGCCGGTCTGCCTCAACGGCCAATCCCCGAATTTCGGCGCTGTCGATCACCGCCACCGGTTGGCCCGCGCGCACGCTCTCACCGGCAGCAACCGGGAGCCGCAGGATGCGGCCAGATGCTGGTGCGTTTACCTGTGCTGTCTGGGCGGGAATGGCCTCGATGCGGCCGTTGGCGAAAAGTGAATCGGCCAGGGACTTTTCTTCTACAGGAGCCACTTTAAGGCCGAGTGCTTTTTGTACCTCGGGTGTCACTTCCACCCGGCCCGAGGTAGGGGCGCTCTGGCGCTTTGCACCCTCGAAGCCGTGGCCGGTCCCGCCGTGGGAGAGGGCCGGAACCGGTCGGGAGGCCAGTAGAACGGTGAGCGCAAGGCCCGAGGCAAAAGTACGGAGAGGGTGCTGCATGGTACTGGTCTCTAGGTAGCGGGGACGCCCACGGCGCGCTCCAGGTCGGCCAGGGCCACCTGGTAGTCCAGGACGGCCCGGTGGTAGCGCTGCCGGGTGAGGATCCCGGCGGTCTGGGCATTGATGGACACGGTCAGATCCGACTTGCCCCGCTCGTAGGCGAGGCGGGAAATTTGTTCGACTTCGCGGGCACCGGGTAGCAGCACTTCCTCAAAAGCGACCAACTGCTCCCGTGCGGCCAGAATTCTTTCGTAAGCCGATTGCACCTCAGCAGTGGTGGCGCGTTCGCGGGCGTCGCGCTCTGCTATCAGTTGCCCTGCCTGGGCCTCAGCGCGGGCGATTTGCCCTTCCTGCCGGTACCACAAAGGCAACGTCAGGCCGACCCTGGCCGACACCCCGAGCCGGTCGCCTTCTTCGCGCTCGAAGCGCGGACCCACTCCAAGCAGTAGATTCGGGGCACGCTCAGTTTCCGCCAGGTTCTTCTCGGCCTCGGCAACTCCCAGTTGAGCTTTCAGCAGGCGCAACTGCGGCCGGTTGGCAAGAGCCTGACCGATCAAGCGGCGCAATTTGTCCGCCCGCTCGGCTTTATTGCTCGGGTCGCGCGGCAAAAATGAATCGGCCTCGACTCTCAGGGCAAATTGCGCCGCCTGAGGTACCGATTGCGGTACCTCAGGCGGTCGGCCGATCAGGTCACCCAGGGCGATTTCGGCCGCAGCTACCCGCGCCCGACCGGTGCTCAGTTCGTTTCTCAAAGCCGCCAGCTCCTGCCTGACGCGGATCAAGTCCAGTTCGGGAATGTCTCCCAGGCGCAACCGCTGTTCTGCTACCGCAACCAGTCGCTCACCACCCGACGCCACCTCGGCAATTGCTCCCAGGTCGGCCCGTGCGACCGACAGTTCCGCGTGGGCCTTGCGAACCTCGGAGCGCAACTGCCACAGCGACTGTGCTATCTCGACGCGCGTCAGTGCCACCCCCGCGTCTGCGAGTCTGAGCCTGGCATCCCGCTTGCCCCCCAACTCAAAGACCTGCTCAAAAAACAACAGCGTTGCTTTAGATTCTCGACCGACGAAATCGGCATCGGCCACTGTCAGGCTCGGGTTGGGCACTGCCCCCGCCGTCAGTATCCCTGACTCGCTCACTGCCAATTGGCGGCGCAGGGCAAGAGCGCGGGGAGAACGTTCGAGTGCCAGGGTGAACGCTTCCTCCAGATTTAATACCTGGGCGCAGGCCGGGACTGCCGCCACCTGGGCCACGAAGGCGACCCCGAGCAACAAACACAAAACCTTGCCGGCCGTCCTCAATCGTGCCACCCTACCTCCCGAACAGGTTCAATATAACATCTGTTTTGCGGCGGCTGCAAAATAGGAGAATCGGTTAGTGCATCAGGAGCAGGTGCGGCAGGTTGAAGATGAGCCAGCCCAGGGCCACCGGTGCGACGAGCATGGCGATAAGCAGCCTGCGGGGCTCGTTGCGCAGTCCTTCGACATCCGGGACGGACCCTCTCGAAAGTCGCAGCAGATTTTCCAGGCGTGCTTGGACACTGCTCCCGTGACCGGAGGCGACCGGCCCGAAGTGGAGGGGGGTGGAGGCGTTGGCTTTAATCAGACCGCGGGCCAGGGCAATCGGTTTGCCGGTGACGGCCACGGCCAGTGCGTCGGCGGCGAGTTCGCGTTCTGCCAGGAGCGCCTCGACTGCCTGCCAGCTTGCCGGCAGGTAGGCTGTCGCTCCCAAAAACACGGTGCCCAGCAGGGCAAACAGGTTGTCTCGGCGGGCAACGTGGGCCAGTTCGTGGGCGAGGACGCCTTCCAGTTCAGCAGGGGTGAGCGAGTCCAGATACCACCCGGACAGATAGATGCGTGGTCGAAACACCCCGACCGTCAGGGCCACGGGTCTATCCACTTCGACCAGGAATAGAGGTGGGGGCGAGATGCCCAGGCGAGCGGCCAGGGCAGTGACGGTGTGGAGCAGCGAGGACGGAACCTCCCCGGACCACGCCGCGAGATGCCCCAATACTCGCCACTGCTGGGCGACAAAGCCCGCCAGAAACGAGACGGCAAGTACCGCCATCGCCCCGAGCAGGGCCAGGGGAACGCACAGCGAACCATGGACTCCGTAGTCGTCGTGCAGATGGATAAGGGCGAGGGCAGTCGCCGTCGCAGGCACCATCAGCGCGATATAGCGCAACAAAAAAGCTCCCGAACGCCCCGAACTTCGGCGCAGCGCACCTGGCCCGAGGGTTGCCGCCGCCGTGGCGGCAAGGGCCAGGAAGACCGGAAAAAGCGACGCCAGGTCCTGCATGGCGCTATTCCTCCGCTTCGAGGATGGCCCGGACGACCGTCTCGGGGGGCTGTGCCTCCCCAGGACGCAAAAAGCGCGAGACTGCCACAGGAAAGTCGGCGCTCAGCGCTTCGAGTAACTGACCCACTGCCCGATTGACGAACTGCTCGCGGCTGAGGGTGGGTAGGTAAAGGTAAGGCTTGGTCGTCCCATCGACGACCTGCAAGAGGCCCTTTGTCATGAGCCGACCCATCGTGCAGACGACAGTCGAGTAGGCCAATCGCCCGCCCCCGGGCATCTGCTCGTGGACCTGCTTGGCCAGCACCGGCCCAGCACCCAGCGCCCACACCGCCTCCATGATGTCCGCTTCTTGATCCCCCAGCAGTTTTTTCAGGCCAGGGCGGTTGGCACGGAGCAAGGAGTTTTCCATGGCGCTACTGCGTAAAATCGGTTCCTCAAGTCTAGTTTGTATCTGCTGCAAAAATAATGGTGGTCTGCCCCACAATCATTGGACCAGTTTTTGAAAAGCAGACCGGCAACTCCTGGGTCCAAGCAGCTTATCTAAAGCACAGCACCCGGTTCAGGATTCGTAGAAGATGCTTAGGCCTATGGACCTAAGTTTCTCGAAGCGTCTCTTGCTAGAGCAGTGCCGCCAGGATTGCCTTCTGGACGTGCAGGCGGTTTTCGGCCTGGTCCCAGACGCGCGATTGGGAGCCTTCGAGCACTTCTTCGGTAATTTCTTCTTCGCGGTGAGCCGGCAGGCAGTGCAGCACAATCGCCTCGGGGTGGGCAAGCGACAGTAGCTGGCTATTGAGCTGATAGTTCTGAAAAAGGCTCAGGCGGAGGTTCGTCTCTTCCTCCTGGCCCATGCTGGCCCAGACGTCTGTGTAGAGAACGCTCGCACCCTGAGCAGCCGCTTTCGGATCGGTGATCACCTCGACACTGGCCCCAGTCTGAGCGGCAATTGCCTGGGCACGCGCCGTAATCGAGGGGTCCGGTTCGTAACCGGGTGGAGTGGCGACAGCAATCGAGAGGCCGATCTTGGCGCAGCCGAGCAGCAGCGAGTGGGCGACGTTGTTGCCGTCACCGATGTAGGCGAGTTTGTGGTCTTTGAACTGGCCGAATTGTTCGTGGACGGTCAGCAGATCGGCAAGCACCTGGCAGGGATGCTCAAGGTCAGTGAGGGCATTGATGACCGGGATCTCGGCGTACTGGGCGTACTCTTCGATCTCGGCCTGGGCAAAAGTGCGGATGGCCAGACCATCGACGTAGCGGCAGAGCACCCGCGCCGTGTCGC
This sequence comes from Gloeobacteraceae cyanobacterium SOY_34_metabat_159, assembly GCA_031399965.1. GTDB lineage: Bacteria > Cyanobacteriota > Cyanobacteriia > Gloeobacterales > Gloeobacteraceae > JANNPH01. The sequence continues at coordinate 4,668 of JANNPH010000189.1, forward strand.
GCACGGGTTCGCCGCGACCGAGTTGGGTGACGTTGGGGCCAAGGTCGATCACCTGGCCACCGAGCTGGTACATGGCGACGCTGAAGGAGACGCGGGTGCGCGTCGAGGCCTTCAAGAACACGAGCCCGAGCACTTTGCCGCTCAGGCTCGCGATGCGCTTTTTGACTTTTAGCTGTTGTGCCGCTTCCAGTAGAGCGGATATCTCGTCTCCGCTCAGATCGTCAAGACTTAAAAAGTCGCGGCCCGACAACGAGGGGATCACGGGCTGCTGACCGGCACTTTGCTCTGGACTGGAGCCGACTTGGTGTCGAGCGGAGCAAGGGCAGAAGCGCCCGAGGGGCTGAGAGGACGGCCGGCAATCTGGCTGCCGAGCACGTCAATTGCCTTTGCGTACTGTGGATCTTCGAGGGTGGCAAATTGACCGGGCTTGAACTGCTTGGCCATTTCCTTGGTGATCTCGACTTTGATGTCGGGTTCGATCCCTTTTTTGTTG
>JANNPH010000192.1:0-5975 GCA_031399965.1 Gloeobacteraceae cyanobacterium SOY_34_metabat_159
TGCTCGGGGGTCAGGGGGTGTGGGGGGTAGGGGGCGGAAGCCCCTTGCCCCCCACATCCACAGACTCTAAAGCCCACGACAACTCAATCAACCACGGCCCCACTACACCCGCCTAATTAAGCCGGATCGGAGTACCCGAGGCAGTGAGTGGACCGCTGGCCGTCAGGGTAATCATCGGCGCATCCATCTTGATTTCAGCATTGGCATGAATCGTAATCGTGCCCGTGTCTTCAATTTTGATGAAGTTACCCGCAGGAGTACGCAGATGGATAAATTTCTGCGTCTCGTTGATTTCAACCTCGTACTTATCTTTAGTACGAATATAGATACCGACATCATCCACCGACGTCACCTCGTCCACAAAACGCAGGTAATGCCCGACCCGCGTCTTCATTGTCCGCAGGTGTACCGGTGTCAGCGAATCACCCACCGTTTCAGGAGTCGGGTCAGTCCCATTCCAGACACCGCCGATCACGTAAGGGCGGTGGATGTCACCGTGCTCAAAGCAGACCAGGACTTCATCATTCACCTCAGGCATCCAGTAGATCCCCCGATCCGGCCCGGCCCCCAGAGCGACAACCCGAGCCCAGTTGCTTTCGTGATCCTCAGTGAGAGTCGGCAACTTGACTTTGACCCGGCCCATCCCCTCAGGGTCTTTGTTATTCGTCACGATACCGACCAGATTCGTCTGACCAGGCTTCAATTTTTGCTGAGGCGCCAGGCTCGTGAGCAAATTACCGCCTCGACCGCCCCGCACACTGAATTCAGTCGTGTAGACAAAGTCGTGATAGAAGTGGCGGACATCGGTGACATAGTAGTCGCCACTGTACTTTTGCCCAAGACCCGAGAGCTTCAGCTGTTTGCCCGGCCGGATGAGCGGGTTACCCTCAGCTCTCGCATCAGCCAGGACAAATTCCCCCCCCAGTTCATCACAGATAGCCTGGGCCATATTCTTCGCTTCCTCGGCATTTTCGACCGGGTGATCGACAACGATCATTTTCGGGTCCGTGCCGCCGAAGGTGCCAGCTACCTGACTACCTTTTTGATTGCCGGTGTTGGTAATCAGTTTCTCCTGGTTGGCTTCACCAGTAATCACTTTTTTCTCGATATAGTTCCAGGCACGCACCTCGACAGAAGTAACTTGCTCAGCACTGCTGACCCGGTTGCGGAAAGTTTGTAGCTTCTTGCCCCACTCCAGGTGGGTAATTGCTTGAGGTTGCTCTTTGGGCTTATGAAAATGCAACTTGCCATCCTGCACGTACAACTCGAAACCGAGCCGGGCGGCCCGATCGCGCAGGAAGGCCATGTTGGTCTGATTTTCCTGAAAGACGTAATCGTGAGGAGCACCACTCGCCTCGACTTCACCCAGGGGAATACCCGCCTCACCCACCACTTTCTTGACGATATCGGCGTCAGTCATGTTCACAAACGAGCGGTTGTGCCGTCCACGGTGCAGACGGTGGGACAGGTCGTAGCCGCGGATGACGATGGGGGCGTCGGGGTCCTCGGTAAAGTGTGCTTCGATGCCGGTAATCTCACCGACCAAGAGTTCTGCGTTCGTCTCAGAGTCAAAAAACTCAGTCGCATAGGTCGTGGCGTTGCGAAAACCAAGCTTGACCTTGGCCCCCACTTTAAAAGCCTGGTGTTGAATCCAGGGACGCAACTGGTTGGGGTTTCCCGGTCCGAAGGAGTTGCGCAGGATGACCGTGAACGCATCCGGTAGATGCAAGCTCTCCTCGACTGTAATCTGTTGCACATCGCTCAGTAACTTCTCGGCGTCCGCTCCGTCGATTCCGTCGATTTTGATATTTGGGCTCGAGTTGTACTTCAGCGACATCGGCATCACCCTAAAAAATAAAACTTATCCCAGGCCCGGACGACCGTTGGCAGTGCGGTTCTGGGCACCGGAAGATTGCTGCTGGTCACTGGCAGCCGCGATCTGGTCAACTTCCTGGAGCTTGAGTGAGACCATCGCCCGCACCGGATCGCCATTGGGCAAAAACATCGTGTAGTTGTAAGTCAGACTGGTGACCACGCAATTCATTTTGATGTTGGCACCCAGTTCAAACGAGTAGACGCTCGGCCGCTTGCGATTGACGATGCCGCCATCAGACGCGCCTTCACTATCCAGTGTGCCGTCCGCTGCGTCGCTCGGGGTAACGGCACCCTTGAGCGAATCGATATAGCCATGACAGGAGGTGCGCGACTCGTAGGTATCGATGAGCATGTCCTTGATTTCGATTTGAAAGGGTTTGATGCCTTTGTAATCGACACTCGGCAGGTTCCCGCTGTTGCCGACCGAGCCTTTGTTTTCTTTCCACTCGACGGTGCGCGTAAACGAGATAGCCGTCGGGTTGTACATAAAAGTGATACCTGAACCACCACCAACCGGGACCATCTTTACCTTCACCAGGGTCATCGTCAGAACCTCCGTGCTGTGAACCAGTCTATCTACCAGGCACTACGACCTGAATGAAAACCTTGCCGTTCGCGCTCAACCTCAATGCGTTGGCGGAGTAATCCGTAAACCTCGCGGGCCAGCACTTCGAGGTCGGCGCTATCCACCTGGGCTTCCAGGGCATCGGCCTGCTTTGTTTCCTCATCGCCACTCGCGGCAGCCGGTGGAGCCGGGGCCTGTGACTCCATCCCCGCAAAGGCCGGGAGCATGCCCGACGCTTCCACTTCTTCAATTAGATCGCCCATGTACCCACTAATTGTCGTGCCACCGGCGTCACCGCCACTGCCGGTCCCACCGCCAGTCGAGGCCGAGGAGCCACCGCTTACCAGGTCTTCAATACTCGACCACTCCTCAGGCGCATCGCCGCTGTCGGCTCCCGACGATCCCAACATCTGTAGAGCAGAGGCAAACAGGAGCGGTGCCAAAGCGGCCGGGTTCAAAGCAGCCGGCGCACCACCGACCACGGGCATGTCTTCCGGCGGGCCTTCTTCCTCTTCTTCCTCAAGCGGTGATTCTACCGGGGTCTCGAAAGCACCGGGCTCTGCGCCAGAGGTGTCTACTCCCTCACTCTCATCGCCCTCACCTTCAGGGACATCGGCCTCGGCCGGCTGCTGCGCGTAGATGAGCGGTAGGGGCTTGAAGAAGGTCATCGGCTCCGTCGCCGTGCTTTGCGCACCAGACGGTCCTTCTGCATCTGGGCTCTCGGCGCGGAACGCCGCTCCAAGCGGTTCTACCTGGGAACCGAGGGACGGGGCTGCACCGAGCGGCGTCATGACCGAGGCAAAAGCCATGTCGGGCGGTACGAAGGCCCCAGTAGTATCGTCGTCTTGCTCCAGCTCGAACGCCGCCTGCTGGTCGAATAGTTCTGGGTTAAAGTCCTCCGCGCCCAGGCCCTCGAAGCCGCTTGCTTCTGCAGAGGCGCGCTCAGCAAAGGTGAATGGAGCGAAATCCGCCTGCCCGATAGCGGAGGATTCTTCCGAGAACTCACCCTCCAAACTCAGCGACCCGAGCACCGACAGGAAGGAATCGGCACCAAGTGGTACGGCGCTGCCGAGCGACTCTTCCAGACCGAGCGGCTCTCCATCGAGGCCGAGCGGCGGAGCAGTCAGGCCGAGTGGTGCGTCGTCCGCCGCCTCGGTTTGCTCCAATTCTTGACCGAGCGGCACTCGATCGACTATCAGATCCGAGACGATAGCAGTCGGATCCGCTACCGGCGTAGGACCGGGCGAAGCATCCCCTACCAGTTCGACCTGCTCAGATGACAACCTGGCCTGCTGGTCCACCGGGGCAGCCGAGGGCGCGAAAAATAGCTCCGGGAATTCCCGCAGCTCGACCGCCTCACCCGGTACCACCAGCATTTCGATGCCTGCTGCCGAGATTTCCTCCTCAGCAAGCGTGCTGTCGAGCGGTGCTTGTCCGGCTTCATCGCCGGTCAACACCGGCTCAGTGAAGGGGGCTTCGAGGTCTGTGGACGGCGGCTCGACTGCCTGAGGCAAATCGGACAGGAACGACTCGGAAACCGCTTCTAGATCCGGCCGTTCTGGCTCGTTAGCCAGTTCTCCGACCAGTTCCAGGGTCTCGTTCTGCTCCTCCGGCAATTCCGAGGCTTGTAGGCCACTCTCTAAATCAACGGCGAGAACGAGTTCGGGAAGTTCATAGGTTTGGACCGTAGCATCGGCTGCATCGATTTCCTCCAGCGTCTCTGCGAGATTTTCTATTTCGGCGGTGATGCTCTGCTCGTCCGGCGCTAAGAGCGCAACAGCTTCCTCCAGTGCCTCCAGCACTTCAGCTGAAGCCTCGCCCGGTTCAGGTACCGCATCGACCGTGCTGACCTCGGATTCCTCAACGTGTTCTACGGATGCCCGTTCTTCTCCTTCCGCAGCAAGTTCCGGTATCTCAGCCTCAGCTAGCTCGGCCGTCTCAGCGAGAGCGGCAGGGACTGCAAGCGGCTCTATTTCATCCGATGCCAGTGCTGCAGCCAACTCAGCTACTTCACCCGGCGACTCGGGGGCTACGTCCAACTCAGTGATTGGGTCTGAGTGCTCAGGAACTGTCTGCGCCTCTGCGGTCGAGGTTTCCAGTTCAAGGACTGCACTCGTCTCAGCTACTGTTGCTGATTGTTCAGGCAGTACACCTGACCCCGCTTCCCTGAGCAGTGCGTCTGCTGAGCGCAGTTCGACTTCGCTTCCTTCCTCCGGCGCTGTGTCTACCAGAGACAGTTCAGCTTCGGTGACTTCTGCAAGGGGAGCATCGGCCTCGTCGATAGCCTCGTCAGCGATCGGTGTCTCGATTGCCTCTACTTCGACAGGCAACAGATCCGCCGTGGGCAGTGTCGCTTCGGGAGCTTCGGCCGCGAACTGCTCTTCGAGTGAGGCTTCTGTTTCTACGGCAGGCTCGGTGAGTGCTACGTCATCGGGGCTTGCTGTGTCATCCGGCGCGGTTGGGACGAGCAACTCTGGTGCTGCAGCGAACGCTCCAGGCTCTTGCTCACCCTGAAGCAGAGGCTCAAATTCATCGCCCGCGATCATCTGTGTCAGCAGATCTTCGCGCGCTTCCTCGACGGAAGATTCCGCGGCGACTGGCTCCAGCTCAGCGGCTTCGACTAGCTCCAGCTCTACTGGCTCTTCAATAGGTGAATCGAGCGGTTGTTCTGGTAGATCGAGCGGTTGTTCTGGGGAGTCGGGGAGTTGTGCTAGAGAGTCAAGAGGTTCTGCTGAGTCGAGGAATTGTTCTGCCGCTGCTATCTCTTCAGGCGTGACCAGTGCCTCTAACGCCACATCAGGCTCATCGCGCTCCGCTATCGACGCACCATCAGGAATTTCCGTCTCAGTTGCAAATTGTTCTTCGAGCGAGGCCAGTTGCAGTTCTGACTCGAAGGCTGCGACTGTTGCCGCTGAACCTGGATCCGGTTCAAGCGTCGTGGGATCAGGCTCGTCGAGTGCTACAGGCTCCAGTTGCTGCTCGACAACTGGCAACTCAATATCTGAAAGCTGCTCGACAGTGGTACCAGTTTCAGCAGCTTCATCTGGTGGCTCATCTGCTAAGAGCAGTTCCGCTTCAGCGACCTCAGCGAACAAGACATCGGCTTCACTGGGGGTCTCGTCAGGTGTGGGTTCGGTTGTCTCGACTTCGGCAAGTAATGCATCCGTCGTGGGCGGTATCGCCTCTAGCGGTTCTGAAGCTTCGGCAGCAAACTGTGCTTCGAGCGAAGCTTCTAATCTGGCCGGATCGTCTTCGAGCGCCAGCACTGTTTCAACATCAACTGTCGCCGCTATTTGCTCAGGCTCAGTGAGTCGTTGCTCGTCTGTATCAGGAACCGGGAGCATTGTGTCCGGTTGCGCTTGTGCTGACTGGCGAGACTCGGCGCTGAGTACCGCATCTTCTATAGAAGGCTTACTGAAATCTGATTGCGTCTCCTGAGTGGGGGCCTGCTGCTGGTCTTGAGCCGCAACCGGCTCTAACTCAACGGCTTCAAGCGCTTGTCGCTCTACTGGTTCTTCAATGGGTGAGTCGAGAA
>JANNPH010000238.1:0-4400 GCA_031399965.1 Gloeobacteraceae cyanobacterium SOY_34_metabat_159
GCTCCGACAAAACCCGTTCCCCCAGTGACAAAGGCACGCCGGGTCACGGGCGGACCTCGTACCGGCGCGACCAGCGCTGCTCAAGCAGGCTATAAACCACCGGCACCACGATCAGGCTCAACAGCGTCGAGGTGACAAGGCCGCCGATAATGGCAATCGCCATCGGGGCACGCAGTTCCGCTCCCGCGCCGAGGCCGAGAGCAATCGGCAGCATCCCCAGGATCATCGCCGCTGTCGTCATCAAGATGGGCCGCAGGCGTACCGGTCCTGCTTTCAAGATGGCCTCGTCGATGCCCATGCCGCGTGCGCGGAGCTGGTTGATATAGTCCACGAGCAGGACCCCGTTTTTGTTCACAAGCCCCAATAGAAAAATAATGCCGATAACCGAGATCATACCGAACTCCGAGCCCGTCACGAACTGGGCGAGCATCGCGCCTACGACTGCCAGGGGCAGGGAAAGAATGACCACGAAGGCGTCAGTCAGGCTACGAAACAGCAGCAGCAGTACACCGAGGATGCAGACGATCGAGAGAGCCAGGGTGACTGCAAACCCGCTAAACACGCTCGCTACGTTCTCGGCGTCGCCCCCCTGGCTCAGGCTCACAGAAGGCGGCAGAACGGTCTTCGCTTCGGCGATAAAGCGGTCGGTCGCTTCACCGATCGTGAAACCGGGGGCCAGGTTCGAGGTGAGATAGATGACCCGCCGACCGTTTAGATGAGAAATCTCTACTACCTGATCCTGGTAGCGGCCCGCCCCGCTCATCGCCACATCCACGTAGCCGGGAATCTTCTCGATGCGTGCTTTCACAGCCTCGACCGCCCGGTTCAGTTCACCGAGGTCTTCTCCCAAAAAGGCAACTTCGAGTGGCTTTTGAGCGCCGTTCTCGACAAAAGGCAGGTCTTCGATGCTGATGGCCGTAGCGGGCATGGTGGGCAGGCTGGTGCGGATGGCCCCCTGCACGTCCTGGGTTGTGCGCGTGCGCGCCTTGTCGAGCTTGACGTAGAGGGTGCCCCGGTTAGTCTCGCCCGGCCGAGTCCCGATCGTGGTAAATACCGCTTCAACCTCTGGTGTAGCGCGCACGGTCTTTTCAAGTTGGGTGGCAATGGTCCGCGAGTCGTCGATGCCGGTACCGAGTGCCGTGGTGAAGTTGACGTTAAATTCGCCCCGGTCGAGGTGTGGGATAAAGCCTTTCGGGATGATCGGAATCAAGGCCAGGCCGAGGGCAAAACTGGCGAGTGCCGCTGCCACCACCATCGCCCGGTGCTTCAGTGCCCAGCCGAGCATTTGCTGGTAGAGGGCAAGGCCGCCTTTAAAGAAAGTGAGTGCTTGCGGGCGGTGCGGTTTTGCGGGCTTGAGCCACCAGGAGGCCAGTAGAGGTGAGAGGGTGCGGGCGACTAAGAGTGAGGTGAGTACCGCTGCTGAAACCGTCAGGCCGAAGGGTCTAAAAAACTGACCGAGCACGCCGCTCATCAGGCCCACCGGCAGAAACACGGCGACTATCGTCATCGTTGCAGCCGTGACGGTGAGGCCGATTTCGTCGGTAGCTGAGACGGCTGCTTCAGCCGGTGGTTCTCCTTCCTCGATATGGCGGGCAATATTTTCGACATCGACAATCGCGTCATCGACGATGATGCCGATCACCAGGGCAAGGGCAAGGAGTGTAATCGTCTCCAGGTTGAAGCCGAAGACGGCCATCACAATAAAGGTGCCAAGTAGCGAGAGCGGGATGGCGAGTGCTGATATAAGCGTCGCCCGCCAGTTCCAGAGAAACGGGAAGATGACCAGCACCGAAAGGGCAATCGCAAGGCCCAGGGCTTCTACTGTCGCGTTGCTGGCTTCACGGATGTAGGTTGCCTGGGTTGCGGCGAGGTTAATCCGGACCGTGGGGAGGACCGAGCGCAAGCGCTGCATCTCAGCCTCGACATCGCGCACGACTTCGAGGGTATTGGCACGACCGCGCTTGATCACCTGGACTGCGAGGGCATCTTTGCCGTCAAAGCGAACCGCCGACGGGTTGACGAACACGGTCGGATCACCGAGCAGTACGACCCTCAGCACACCCGGCAGTTTAGCGATAGTTGGCACCACCTGTTCGCGAACGAGCTTTGCCGCACTTTTGAGATCGCCGCTCTCGCTCTCGATGGTGTAGCTGACGGCAGCCGACTCGTTCAAGTTCAGCGGGGTAACTTTGAAAGTGGTTCCCTTGGGCAATTTCTCGGCTTTGACTGCGGCCTCGACTATGCGGCCTGCCTCTTCGAGTTCGGTACCGACCCCAAAAGCGAGGCTAATCACAGTCTGGCCGGGGTAGCTTGCCGAGCGGACCTTGTCCACGCCCGGTATGGTTTTGAGGCGCGTTTCTAGAGGTCGAGTCAACTGAGTCTCGGTCGCCTCTGCGCCGGTTGTACTGTAGCTGGCATTAACGACCACCACCGGAAAGGTGACGTCGGGAAACAGGGCGTACTTCAGATGACCGAAGCTCCAGAGCCCCGCAATCGAGACAGTCACCCAGAACCCGACTGTGATCCAGGGATACTTGAGTGCCAGACGTGAGATATTGAAGCGTTCGCGTGCGGTGGTTGGCATTAAAAAGATAGGCTCGAATCGCCGTGAATCCGGCGCTTACTATCGGCTCATCTCATCCTAACTTTGGGATGTTCATCGTACTGAGGTCAAATTCTGACGATTTGGTATGTCTAACGGACGCACAGTATTTGCAGGAGACTCGGTGAAACCAGATGCAATCCTGGTCCCTCGGGGAGCCGAATACCAGGCGGTGTGCCAGGGTCTTGAATCGGTCCGAGCAACCACACCACCAGTTGTCGCTATTCCGGCTGGTCCGACAGCGCAGGCCAGTTTTCTCAAAGCATCTGTGAATCTTTCCTGGAGGCGGCTATGGGTAATGGGTCTCTGTGGCAGTCTGAGACCTGAACTTGGCATTGGCCGTGTGGTGGTCTATCGTGCCTGCACTGGCACCGATGGCGCGGCCCTCCCCTGTGCTCCTTTAGAAGTAGAGGCAATCCAGAAACGCCTTGCTGAACCATCGACTGTCCTGGCTTTCAGTGCTGACCGGGTTGTGACCTCGGCTATTGAGAAGCGTAAATTAGCCCTTAGCCTGGATACCGAGGTCGTAGACATGGAAGGATTCGCCATCCTCGAAGCGCTCAGCGGTCTGGGAATTGCCGTCGGCATGGTGCGCGTAGTTAGTGACGACTGTGAACACGACCTGCCCGACTTGACCGACACGTTTGATACCCAGGGAAACCTCCAGCCGCTGCCCCTGGCTTTTGCGCTCCTGCGCGATCCGCTGGCCGGTTTGCAGTTAGTGAGCGGTTCGCTACGGGCTTTGGATGCTCTTCGGCTCATCGCTCGCCGCTTGTTCGGCCCGACCACGTAAGCCAATCTGGGTCGCATGGGCATCCGCCAGCTTGCTTACCACCCGCGAAGGTTCCTGGGCTGCTACCTGCTCAATCAGTAATTCATCCTGTGCCATCTGCTGTCTGATTTCTTGCACATGGTCGTGGTAGTACGCCAATGCCGCGTACACGTCCGCAAGCGTGATGCCTGGGTGTTGGAAAACGATTTCGTCGGGGGACATACCAAGGCGTTCGTGCCAGAGCACTACGTCCTGTACGCGGATGCGATGCCCCACAATCCGGGGGCGCCCTCCACAAACGCCCAGAGTGACTTCAATGTGCTCTGAGATAACTGGCACCATAGTGTTCGCCTTCAACTCTTGTAAGAAGCACCTTGCCTTTAGTCTACTAAGCAGGCACCTTGTCAGTGCTGCCGAAAGCTGGTTGAAGAAGTATCTGAACTATATCGAAGCGAGCATGAGCAGGCTCTTTTCTAGAAGAGCCAGTCTCCATCTCACAACTCTCTGCTCATCATCAGAGGCAGAAGCACCAGTTGGGGACGGCTATTTCCCCGTGAACTCTTGCTAAAATCCCAGCTTTGGGTTTAGATGGGCACAGCAATTTTAGGGTGCTGGCTTGAGTGTCTTCTATAGAAATAGGCGAGGCGGGTCTTTGTTCGTTGTGCTCGTTTCTTTAGCCGTGATCGCTGCGGTTGGGGGCACTACAGCACTCGTCATCAAAAACCGCCTGGAGCCCAGTGCCTCGGCCGTCGAACAGCTTTTTGGCGGTTTCGTCTCCCGCTTCCACCGGCTTGCGAGCGTGCAGTCCGCCGCACGCTGGAGCGACCCAAACTTCCATGCTTCCAGCCTCGCAGGGAGTTTCGCAATTACCGAGGGCAGCACCCAGACCGTCAGCGTTGCTTTCGAGGGGTGTGTCGTCCCAGCTAACATCCTCAACTACAACACTCTCTCTACTTCAGATATTGCTGCTCTGGAGACTGAGATGACAGCTGAGACCCCGGCTCAGTCCATCACCGACGGCAATGG